>JBJXEC010000177.1:0-3936 GCA_046155125.1 Sphingomonas sp.
CAAGGATCTTGGAAAATGTCTCCGTCAGCGCTTCGACCTGGGCAGCGGCCAGGTCCTGTCGCGCGAGAAAGACATGCTCATAAAATGGCATGTGGTTTTCACTCCGTTGCCGATCGCTGATGGCGCTACAATAGCGGCACCCCTCCGGCTTGCGTCCAAACGACAACGCCGGGGATTGGCCCCGGCGTTGGCGAAGCCGGCCCTATGGCGCAAACACCGCCGCAAGGCAAGCCCGGCAGCGACCCGGCAGCGCCTTGCGATCCCGATTGACTCGGCAGCGCCGCTCGGCAAAGAAATGCGTAAGTCGGCTCCGCACAAATTGTGTCGCGCCGACAACCAGCGCCACCCATTTCTGGACTTCCCTGTTCTGGAGACGTCAGCGTGCCGATCTTCCTCGTCGCTGCTCCGCGCCCGCCCGGCACCGCCCGCAGCGATGCCGGCCTGCCTCCGGCGATGCCGGTGATGGTGCTGACCGCATGACCGGGATCATGCCCGTGCTGACCTTCCTCGGCGGTTCCCTGGCGGCGGTGGCGGTCATGGTCGGCCTGGCCGCTGCTCTGGGCTTTTGGGCCAGCCCGCAAATCGCCGGCGAGGCCGATGTCCGCCGGCTCGGCGAACCCTATGGCGGCGCCCGTCATGTCGCCATCGACAGCAGCGGCAACTGCGCGCTGGCGTTGCTGGGCGACGGCCGGCTGCTCATTGCCCGTGCCATGGGCAACCGGATCGCCACCCGCGTGCTGCCGCTGTCGGCCGTCGCCGCGCTGCGGGTCGATCGCCCGCCCCAGCATGCCGGCATTGCTGTGTCGCTGCGGGTGAGGGATTTCAGCTTCCCGGCACTGCAGTTGCACCTTGCCGGCAACACAGTGCCCGATTGGCTCAACGGCTTGAAGGATGGAGTGCGCCCCTCATGACACCCGTGACGCCCGAATGGGCCAAGGTCGATCTCGTCACGGCCTCGATCCCGCTGATGGTGCTGCTGGTCATTCTCGAAATGTTCCTCGCGCGCCACAAGGGCAGCCGGAGCTATGAAGTGAAGGACACCGCAGCGTCGCTTATGATGGCGGTCGGCTTGCCTTTGGCCGCGATACTGACCGGCTGGGTCGGCGTCGCAGCCGGGCTGGCGGTCTACCAGCATCGCCTGTTCGATATCGGCTGGACCTGGTGGGCGCTGATCCTGTGCTTCTTCGCCAAGGATTTTACCTATTATTGGATGCACCGCTTCTGCCACGAAAGCCGCTTCTGGTGGGCCTCGCACGTCGTCCACCACTCCTCCCAGCATTTCAACATCTCGACCGCGATGCGCCAGGACTGGACCTTCGCTTTCTCGATGATCTTCGTAAACCTCATGCCGATGCTGTTCCTCGGTTTCCCGCCAGCCATGATCGCCTTGTTCACCGGCATCACCGGGGTCTACCAAGTCTGGATCCATACCGAGCATATCGGCAAGCTTGGCCCGTTCGAATGGTTCATGAACACGCCGTCGCACCACCGCGTCCATCACGCCACCAATCCGCGCTACCTCGATTCGAACCACGGCGGCTTCCTGATCATCTGGGACCGGATGTTTGGCACCTTTGTTGCCGAACGCGACGATGATCCGGCACGCTTCGGCATCGTTTCCAACCTGGGTACGTTCAATCCGCTGCGCATCGCCTTCCATGAATGGGTCGCGATCGGCCGCGATCTCGCCGGCGCCCGCTCGCTGCATGAGGTTGCCGGCTATGTTTTCGGCCCGCCGGGCTGGAGCCCCGATGGCTCCCGCGACACCTCGGCTAGCCTGCGCCAGAAATGGCGCGAAACAAGCACTCCGGCTCCCGCCGAATAGCAAAGGGCCTCTGCAAATGACCCCCGACACACCTGATTGGGCCAAGATCGACCTGGTCATGGTGTCCGTCCCGGCCATGCTTGCGTTGCTGGTTCTTGAAATGCTGCTGGCGCGACTGCGCGGCACGCGGAGTTACGAAGTCAAAGACACGGCAGCATCGCTGATGATGGGGACCGGCGTGCCGATTTCCATCCTGTTGACCGGCTGGATAGGGGCTGCTGCCTATCTGGCCGTATATAATCTGCGGCTGTTCGACATCGGCTGGACATGGGGCGGAATGAGCCTGTGCTTTCTGGTCACCGACCTCACCTATTATTGGGGACATCGCCTGATGCACGAATGCCGGCTCGGCTGGGCGTCGCACGTTGTCCATCACTCCTCGCAGCATTTCAACATCTCGACCGCGCTGCGCCAGGAATGGACCAGCAACATCTCGCTGATCTTCCTGACAGGTTTGCCGTCGGCGCTGATCGGCTTTCCACCGGCGATGGTGGCGCTCGCCAGCGGCGTCATCGGGGTCTATCAGGTCTGGATCCATACCGAGCATGTCGGCAAGCTCGGCCCGTTCGAATGGTTCATGAACACGCCGTCGCACCACCGTGTCCACCACGGTACCAACCCGCGATATCTCGATTCAAATCATGGCGGGTTTTTCATCATCTGGGATCGCATGTTCGGCACCTTTGTCGCCGAGCGTGACGATGATCCGGTGCACTTCGGCATCGTCTCCAACATCGGCTCGTTCAATCCGCTGCGCATCGTGTTGCATGAATGGGTTGCCATCGGGCGTGATGTCGCCGGCGCCCGGTCGCCGCGTGAGGTTGCCGGCTATATCCTTGGGCCGCCGGGCTGGAGCCCCGATGGCTCACGCGATACATCAGCGACGCTGCGCCAGAAATGGCGCGAAGCCGGCGCCGCCGCCCCGGCCGAATAGCCGGGCGCGCCACAGCCTGCCTCAGGCGAAGGCGGTGGCCCGCGCCGGCCTCTGGCTGGCGAAGCAGAATGGCAGTGCCGCGACCCAGATCGCAGTCACGACATGATAGACGTGCCAGCGCACCGCCGGGTCGAGCCAGGTGGCGAACGGCAGCAGCAGATTGACTCCCACCGCGCCGCCAAAGCTGACGAGAGTCACCAGGCGTGGCAGCGCCGGTCCTGCCGGCAGCACCAGCAACACCACCGACAGCAGAAAGCCGGCGGCAAAGATTACCGCGCCGATGGCCGGCACCAGGCTCGCCGCCACCAGCGCTACCACCACCGCGGCCACCTGCGCCCAGGGCGGCGGCACCAAAGCGCTGCGACCCAGCTGCGACAGCACCAACAGCAGCAGGGCAAGCAGCCCGCCCAACGCCGAGACAAATTCGTGCGGCCCGGCAAGTTCCGTCACCAGACCGGCGCCATGGCGCGTCGCGCCAAGCAACGCCGCGACGCCGATCAGCGCGACCGCAACCGCCGCCTTCCGGTCACCGCGCTGGTTGAACAACAGCGCCGACCGAACCGCAGCCGCGATGATCAACGCCTCGGAAAGCGCATAATGTGCCGTTGTCATGCCAATCTACCCCCAAAACCTGCCTGCCACAGGGCCGGGCTTTCCTTGCTGTTGCTGCGTCGTTGCGGCGCCGCCTAACCCGCCGCGCTGAGCGCGCTGCGCCCGCGTTTGACAATCAGCTTGTTGAGCGCGTTGACATAGGCCTTGGCGCTGGCGACGAGCGTATCGGTGTGCGCGCCAGTGCCGCGCGTCGTGCGGCCGTCTTCGGACAGGACGACGCTGACTTCGGCCTGCGCGTCGGTGCCGGCGGTGACGGCATGGACCTGGTAGAGCTGCAATGTCGCATTGTCGTGGGGGACGAGCTTGCGGACCGCGTTGAACAGCGCGTCAACGGGGCCATTGCCGCGCACCGCTGCGGTATGTTCCTCGCCATCGATGCTGAGCGTCAGGATCGCGCGCTGCGGGCCGTTCGAGCCGCAATAGACCTCGACCTCGGTGACCTGGATACGGTCGTGGCCGCGCAGCACCTGGTCGTCGACCAGCGCGACGATATCCTCGTCGAAGACCTGCTTCTTGGCATCGGCGAGATCCTTGAAGCGCTTGAAGGCATCGCCGAATTCATTGT
>JBJXEC010000178.1:0-5205 GCA_046155125.1 Sphingomonas sp.
TCGAAGGCGGCGTGACAAAATATATTCCCACCGGCGAAGTGATGGCGATTTATGACGCCGCCATGCGCTACAAGGCCGATGGCACGCCGCTGGTGGTGGTTGCGGGCAAGGAATATGGCACCGGCTCCAGCCGTGACTGGGCGGCAAAGGGCACCAACCTGCTTGGTGTGCGCGCGGTGATTACCGAAAGCTTTGAACGCATCCACCGCTCCAACCTGGTCGGCATGGGCGTGCTGCCGCTGCAATTTGCCGACGGCGTTGACCGCAAATCGCTGAAACTCGACGGTTCGGAAACCTTCACCATCACCGGCGTCGCTGATCTGCGACCGCGTCAGGATGTTGAGGTCACCCTTATCCGCGCGGACGGGGCGACCGAAACCTTCCTCACCAAGTGCCGGATCGACACCGTCAACGAGCTGGAATATTTCCTGAACGGCGGCATTCTGCACTATGTGCTGCGTAACCTTGCGGCGTGACGTCAGCGCTCAGTGCAACCTGCCATTGCGGCGCCGTGCGGGTCACGATTCCGGCGGCGCCCGACTATGTCAACGAATGCAACTGCACGCTGTGCCTCAAGCATGGTGCGATCTGGGGGTATTTTCCGGCGGCAGCCGTTACGGTCGAGGGCGAGCCCGAGCGGTCATACAGCCGCACCGACGTCGCCGAGCAGCATGTGCGGCTGTTCTGGTGCAATGCCTGCGGCTGCACCACCCATTGGCGGCTCATCTCCCCGGCCGACGACAGCCAGATGGGCGTCAACATGCGCCTGTTCGACCCCGCCGACATCGCCAGCGTGGAGGTGCGCTACCCTGATGGCCGTGCCTGGGTGCGGGCGTGACCCCGGTTGAAATCGCCGTTGAAGCGGCTGGCTGGGTCGGTGCGCTGGCCATATTGGTGAGTTATCTGCTGGTCTCGACCGGGCGGCTGTCGGGCCAGTCCATGCTGTTCCAGACGATGAACATGGTCGGCGCAATCGGCTTCATCATCAACAGCGCCTGGCACGGGGCGCTGCCCTCCACGGTGCTCAACATCATCTGGCTGGGGATTGCGCTGGCGACGCTGTTTCATTTGTGGACAAAGCGCGCGCGCCGTTCGTGATTGATGCGCCCCGCGGACTGCCTTGACCGGGGCCAACATGCCGGAAAGGCGGGGCTTGCCCTTCGGAAACCATCAAAAGCCATCGCTGGTCCGCAACGTCGGTTGACAGAAGATGGATCAACGTAAACAATTGGTAACTGACGCCTTTGCACTGAGAGTGGAGTCGGTGTGGCGGTTTGGGCCAAACTATGGTCCTTGCCAGGCATTTATCGGGGGACGACCATGAAGAATTTTAGGAAAATTGCAGCATTGATGTTGGCGGGTGTCGCCGGATTGGGCGCTACGCCAGCCATGTCGGTGACTATCGTCCTGAACGACATTGGCGGTGTGACTGGCACCCAGGCGGAGCGCGGCTTTCGGGCAGCGGCTGCTTTTTGGGAAAATGCGCTGACGGACGACATCACCATCAACCTGAACGTCGGCTTCAGCGCGCTCGGGCCGGGCATTCTTGGCAGCACCGGCAGCACGATATTTACCACCTCGACAGCGGCGATTTATCAACAGCTTGCGGCGACGGCGACCTCGTCGCTCGACGCGTCGGCGGTTGGCACGCTCCAGCCGCTCAGCAGCGCCGGTGGCCTTGCCATCCGCACCCCGGGCTATGTCAACCCGGTGGCCCGGACCGGCGCCGATGTCAGGACAACCATCCTCGACAATGATGATTCGATCAACAACCGTCGGATTGGCGGCACTTCGGCTAATCTGAAGGCGCTGGGCTTTGCGCTGCCGCCCGGCACGATTGACGGCACCGTGCAGTTTAGCACCAATTTTGCGTTCGATTTCAACCCGACCAACGGCATCACCGCCGGGCAGAGCGATTTCATCGGCGTTGCCATTCATGAAATCGGCCATGCGCTGGGCTTTGTCTCGGGCGTTGATACCTATGACGTGGTGGGTTGCCCGAATGGTCCTTCGTGCGCGGCCGTGAGCAACACCAACATCAACAATTTCGTGGTTGGCCGGGTGGGGGATCTGTTCCGCTATTCGGCACCCAATGTGGTTGACTGGTCGCCCCGCACCGCTGCCTATTTCTCAATCGACGGCGGGCAGTCGCAATTGTTCGGCAACAGCCGGTTGTCGACCGGCCAGTTCAATGGTGACCGCTTCCAGGCATCGCACTTCCGGGCGCCGCGCAACAGCCGGGGCCAGTTGCAGTGCACGGGGTTTATCGGCATCCTGAACCCCTATCTGTGCGATGGCTTTGGCGCGACGGTTACCGCGTCTGACCTCGCCTTTTTCGACGCAATCGGGTATCGCACCAGCGTGGACGTGCTCAATAATCCAGGGTTCCAGTTCACCACCGCACAGGCTTTTGCGGCAATTCCGGAACCGGCGACCTGGGTGCAGATGATCCTCGGCTTTGGCCTGCTCGGTGGCGTGATGCGCCGGGTTCGCGGCGAACGCGGCGGCAAGCTCGCCACCGCCTGAACCGGCACACCTACGACGCTCCTAGGGCGCGGCGATCTTCACGATGGCCGCGCCCTTCGCTTTTTTGGCGACAAACCGCGGGAGGTCACGCCTGCGCGGAGAGCACGGCGCGCGTGCGGCCATATAGCAGGTACACCAGCAGCCCGACACCGTTCCACACAACGAAGGCGATTTGCGTCACGCTTTGCAGGCTGGTGAACAGATAGAGGCACCCAAGGATGGCTGCAGGTGCCACGACCCACACGAGCGGCGTACGGAACGGGCGCCGGGCATCCGGCGTGCGCCGCCGAAGCACCAGCACGCAGGTCGCGACCGCGACAAAGGCGCACAGCGTGCCGGCATTGGCCAGACTCGCAATCACATCGAGCGGCACCAACCCGGCGATGATGGCGACGAACACCGCCGTCATGGCGGTGATGCGCGCGGGCGTGCCGCGTGCGTCGATTTTCGCTAGCGATTGCGGCAGAAAACCGTCGCGCGCCATCACCAGAAAAATGCGGCTCTGCCCGAACAGAAACGCGAGCAGAACTGTGGGCAGCGCTATCGCGGCGGCCGCGGCGACGACCGTCGCGGTGGTGCCCGAACCAAGGTTTCGCAGGATGAGCGCAAGCGGCTCGGGGCTTTTCGAGAAGGCGGCAAAGGGTACTGACCCCACCGCCGCTGCCGCCACAATCAGATAAATCACGGTACAGGCGGCCATCGAGCCGACAATGCCGATCGCGAGGTCACGCTCGGGGTTTTTGGCTTCTTCCGCTGCCGTGGAGATCGCGTCGAACCCGTAAAACGCGAAAAAGATGATGGCGGCGGCCCCCATCACGCCGAACTTTACGCCGCCCGCATCTGCGGTCGATCCATAGCCATAAGGCGCAAACGGCGCGAGATTGGCGGAGTCAAAATGCGGCAGCGCCACAAACACGAACAGCCCAAGCGTTGCGATTTTGAGCACGACCAGCGCGGTGTTGACGCGCGCACTTTCGCGCGTGCCCAGCATCAGCAGCCCGGCAACCACCGCGATAATGGCAATGGCGGGGAGGTTCACCACCCCGCCCAGCGCCGGGCCATTGGCAAGCGCTGCCGGAACCGCAATCCCCAGTCCCTTCAAAAACCCCACTGCATAGCCCGACCAGCCGACTGCAACCGTGGACACCACCAGCGAATATTCCAGAATGAGGCTCCACCCGACCACCCAGGCAATGCTCTCCCCCAGCACGGCATAGCTATAGGTATAGGCGCTGCCCGAGGCGGGGATCATCGTCGCCATCTCGGCATAGCACAGCGCTGCGCACGCACAGATGGCGCCTGCCACCACAAAGCTCAGCAGCACCGCCGGGCCAGCCCGGTCCGCACCCACGCCGATCAGCGTCAAAATGCCGGTGCCGACAATCGCGCCGACGCCAAGTGCCACCAGATGCGGCCAGGAGAGCGTGCGGGCGAGGCGGTGTTCCACCGGGCGATCGTCTCCGAACAAAATCGTCTTGCGGCGGAACAGGCTCGACATTGGCACTCCTGACTGGCTGGTCTAGAGAGCGAAGGTAACAGACGAAACGAGCTTACGGGAGAGCCCCTTTTGGATACCGCCCTCGACTTTGCGCTTGGCGAAACCGCCGACATGATCCGCGAGACGACCCAGCGTTTCGCCGCGGACCGCATCGCCCCCAAGGCTGCCGCCATCGACGCCGACAACAAGTTTGACCGCTCGTTATGGCCGGAAATGGGCGCGCTTGGCCTGCACGGCATTACCGTGGAGGAAGAGTGGGGCGGGCTTGGCCTTGGCTATCTCGACCATTGCATCGCAATGGAGGAAGTATCGCGGGCGTCCGCGTCGATTGGCCTGTCCTATGGGGCGCATTCCAACCTGTGCATCAACCAGATCCGTCGCTGGGGCAGCGATGACCAGAAGGCGAAATATCTGCCCAGGCTGATTTCTGGCGAGCATGTCGGGAGCCTTGCCATGTCGGAGGCAAACGCTGGCTCTGACGTGGTGTCGATGCAGCTCAAGGCAGATGCCCGGGGCAATGACCGCTATGTGCTGAACGGCACGAAATTCTGGATCACCAATTCAACGGAAGCCGACACGCTCGTTGTCTATGCCAAAACAGGCGAGGGGTCGGGCGGCATCACCGCGTTCCTCATTGAAAAAGGCATGGCCGGCTTCAGCGTTTCCAAAAAGCTCGACAAAATGGGGATGCGCGGCTCCGACACGGCTGAGCTTGTGTTCGAGGAGTGCGAAGTGCCCGCCGACAACATCATGGGGCCGCTGAACGGCGGGGTGGGCGTGCTGATGTCGGGCCTCGATTATGAGCGCGCGGTGCTGGCGGCGGGGCCGCTCGGCATCATGCAGGCTTGTCTCGACGTGGTGCTGCCCTATGTCCGCGAGCGCAAGCAGTTCGGCAAGCCCATCGGGTCGTTCCAGCTCATGCAGGCCAAGGTCGCTGACATGTATGTCGCACTCAATTCAGCGCGCGCCTATGTCTATGCGGTGGCGCGGGCGTGCGATGCAGGCAAGACAACGCGGTTCGACGCGGCGGGCGCGATATTGCTCGCTTCCGAAAATGCCGTGAAGGTCTCGCTTGAGGCAATTCAGGCGCTGGGCGGTGCTGGATATACCAAGGAATGGCCTGTCGAACGGTTCCTGCGCGACGCCAAGCTTTACGACATTGGCGCCGGCACAAACGAGAT
>JBJXEC010000179.1:0-9500 GCA_046155125.1 Sphingomonas sp.
CGCGGCTGAGCCTGAGCGCACCGGCAATCGCTGCACCGAGGTCATCGTTCATCACGCCGACATTGGCCTTCAGCACGTCGATAGGGCCGGTCACGGGGAAGGCGGCGACTGGCACGCCAGAGGCCAGCGCCTCGATCATCACCAGCCCGAAGGTATCGGTTTTGCTGGGGAACACGAACACGTCGGCCGCGGCATATGCAGCCGCCAGGTCGCTGCCGAACCTTGGCCCCAGAAAATGCGCTTCAGGGTATTTTGCCGCAAGCATCGCGCGGGCAGGCCCATCGCCGATCACCACCTTGATGCCAGTCTGGCGCGTTTCCAGAAACGCCTCGATGTTCTTTTCAATGGCCACCCGGCCGACATAGAGCTGCACTGGCCCGCCATGGCGCTCAGCAAGCGCGCGAATGCCGGCATCTGGCGTCACGCCGGGGCCAAAGGTTGCCAGGTCGACACCGCGGCCCCAGTGGCGGATTTTCTCCAGCCCGTGCGCCCTGAGCGTCCCGGCGATCGAGGGTGTCGACGCGAGCACGGCCTGCGCGGGCCAATGGAACCAGGTGATGTACCGCCAAATCCATTCCGGGTGGATGCCGATCCGCGCCGACACATAATCCGGGAACTGCGTGTGATAGGCCGTGGTGAACGGAAAACCATGCGCCAGGCACCAGCGCCGCGCGGCCAGACACACCGGGCCTTCAGTTGCCAGATGAATGGCGTTGGGCTGAAACTCCTCCAGCCGCTTGCCAACAGCCGATCGGCTGGCAAAGGCCAGGCGAATTTCGGGATAGGTCGGGCAGGGCATTGAGTAGAATTGATCGGGCGATACGATCAGCACCTCATGCCCTTGCCGCTCCAGCTCGGCGCGGACTGACTGAAGCGTGCGCACGACTCCGTTGACTTGCGGGTTCCAGGCGTCAGTGGCGATGGCTATGCGCACGGCCTTGCTCAGGCTGCCAGCGCCGGGGCGTTGGCCAGTTCCGGCGCGGCACTGGCGACACACTCGCGCGCCGCGATTTCGTCGGCCCAATGGAGCACTTCCATCCGCCCGTCAAAATGTTCGACAAGCGCCGTACAGCCTTCAACCCAATCGCCGTCGTTCCAATACTCGATGCCGTCGATCATCCGGTGCTCGGCGGTGTGGATGTGCCCGCAGACCACCCCGTCAACACCGCGCGCCCCGGCCGCTTGCGCAACGATTTCCTCATAGTTTGAAATGAACTCGACGGCGTTCTTCACCTTGGCCTTGGCGTGCTTCGACAAGGACCAGTAAGGCATGTTGAAATGCCGTCTGAACGCGTTGACCCACCGATTGAGCGCCATCAGGCCAGTATAGGCTGCATCACCGATATGCGCCAGCCATGTGTGGGCAAGCGTGATCGCGTCAAACTCGTCACCGTGGAGCACCAGCAGCCGCCGGCCGTCGGCCGTCTCGTGAATGGCCTTGCGGCGAATTTGCACACCGCCGAAATCGAGCCCCGAGAACTGCCGGAACACTTCGTCATGGTTGCCGGGAATATAGATCACCTTGGTGCCGCGCTTGCTGCGTTTGAGCAACCGCCAGACGATGTCGTTGTGCGCGGCGGGCCAATAGAATTTCTTCTTCAGCCGCCAGCCGTCGATAATATCGCCGACGAGATACAGCATGTCGCTGTCAACATGGTCGAGAAAGTCGATGAGCATTTCAGCATTGCAGCCGCGCGTGCCCAAATGAATGTCGGAAATCCAGATGGTGCGATAGCGCCGCCGCTCGGTCACGATCTTTTCGGGAATTGCCGGGGTTGAATCAACAAAATCCGCAAGATCGGTAACGTTGCTGTCCATCGCCAGTTGAGCGACATCCATGATCGTTCCTTGAACACATCAGTCAATCCGCGCGCTATGCCGAGGTTTTGTTACAGTTCGAATCGTTGAGCGTGCGATTTTTGCAACAGGCGCGCGGTGTTTTGCACGCACGATGGGCGTGTCAGACGGTCAGCACGATTTTGCCGACATGGTCGCCGGCTTCCATCCGGCGGTGCGCTGCCGCCGCCTCGGCCAGCGGAAATGTCGCGTCGATTACCGGGCGCAGCCGGCCTTCGGCAACATGCGGCCAGACGATGCGGTGCAGCTCGTCCGCCACCAGCGACTTGAACTCCACCGAGCGCGGCCGAAGCGTCGAGCCGGTCAGCGTCAGCCGCCGCCGCATGATTTCGAACAGCGGCACTGTCGCCATCATGCCGCCCTGCACCGCAATTGACACATGGCGCCCGTCATCGGCCAGGCACTGCAGATTGCGCGGGACATAGTCCCCGCCGACCATGTCGAGCACCACCGCGACGCCTGCGCCCCCGGTAATGTCTTTCACGCGGGCGACAAAATCGTCGGTCTTGTAGTTGATCGCGTGCGCCGCCCCGAGCTTGACTGCGGCTGCGCATTTTTCGTCGGACCCCGCCGTTACAATTACCGTCAGGCCGAAAACGTGTCCAAGCGCGATTGCCATCGTGCCAATGCCGCTGGTGCCGCCATGGACCAGCACGGTTTCCCCCTCGACCGCATAGGCGCGCTCAAACAGGTTGGTCCACACGGTAAACAGCGTTTCGGGGAGTGCCGCTGCCTCGACCATCGACAGCGCATCCGGCACGGGCAGACATTGTCCGGCGGGGGCGGCAACATATTCTGCATAACCTCCGCCTGACAGCAGCGCACACAGCTTTTGACCCATCAGCGCGGGGTCCGCGCCCTGGCCGAGCGCCACGACCTGGCCTGCCACTTCCAGCCCCATGATCGTCGGCGTGCCGGGCGGCATCGGGTACAGGCCCAGACGTTGCAACACGTCGGGCCGATTGACGCCAGCGGCCGCCACGCGGATCAGCACCTCGCCTGCCTGTGGCACGGGCACGGCGCGCTCCACTGCAATCAGCACTTCCGGCCCGCCGGTCGCTGCCGGATCAATCGCCCGCATCATTGCTGGAATCGCTGGCATGTCGGTGTGCGACCTTAATCAATGCGATGAAATTCCCCTGGCGCCTTATTGACACGCCGCTCGTCGGGGTCAACGTTGCATCCCATGGAGCCCGACGAAAATCTGCCCCGTCGGGCGGGCGATCCGCTGGATATGCTTGCCCGGTTTGACCTTGATCCGCTGTCGGTCGAGGAACTTGAGGCGCGTATTGCCGCGCTCGAGGCGGAAATATTGCGCACCGGACATCATCTAAAACGCGCCGTTAACCATCGCGCAAGCGCCGACGCCTTATTCAAGCGGTGAGCACGACGCCATCCTTGGCCTGGCAACGGGCGCACGACAGGCCAAATTTTGTCAAGTGCTTGATGCGGGCCCCGCCGCTTCCGACATATCCGGGGACGCTGGCGGCGCGCGTGCGCGGCCACCAAGGAGTGATTGCTAATGCCTAGTTTTGCTGCCTCGCTGGAAAACACCCTGCACAAGGCTCTCGAAGCCGCATCGTCGCGGCGCCACGAATATGCGACGCTTGAACATCTGCTCGTCGCGCTGGTGGATGACGAACATGCCTCCAAGGTGATGGCAGCATGCGGCGTTGACCTGGCCGAGCTGAAAAACACCGTCGCGCATTATCTAGATACCGAGCTGGAGGCGCTAAAGGTCGACACCGCGACTGAACCGTCGCCAACCAGCGGTTTTCAGCGGGTCGTTCAGCGCGCCATTTTGCACGTGCAATCGTCTGGCCGTGATGAAGTGACCGGCGGCAACGTGCTGGTTGCGCTGTTCAGCGAGCGTGAGAGCTACGCGGTCTATTTCCTCCAGCAGCAGGATATGAGCCGGCTCGATGCAGTGAGCTTTATCAGCCACGGCGTTGGCAAGGGCGGTGCGCCGGTGGAAGCATCGACCCCCAAGGGTGCTGAGGAAGAAAAGCCTGCCAAGTCGGATGGCAAGGGCAAGGCCGAAAGCGCGCTCAAGCAGTTTACCGTCAATCTCAATGAAAAGGCGCTGAAGAAAAAGATCGACCCCTTGATCGGGCGTTCGGCCGAAGTTGACCGCACGGTGCAGATTCTGTGCCGCCGCTCAAAGAACAACCCGCTTTATGTCGGTGACCCAGGCGTTGGCAAAACCGCGATTGCCGAAGGGCTCGCGCGCAAGATCGTGGAAGGCGACGTGCCCGATGTGCTCAGGCCCGCTGTCATCTATTCGCTCGACATGGGCGCGCTGCTCGCCGGCACGCGCTATCGCGGCGATTTCGAGGAACGGCTAAAGGCGGTCGTCAACGAGCTTGAAAAGCTGCCGGACGCGATTTTGTTCATCGACGAGATCCACACGGTTGTTGGCGCTGGCGCCACGTCGGGCGGGTCGATGGACGCCTCCAACCTGTTAAAGCCGGCACTGTCGGGCGGCACCATTCGCTGCATCGGCTCGACTACCTACAAGGAGTTCCGCAACCATTTCGAAAAGGACCGCGCGTTGCTGCGCCGGTTCCAGAAGATCGACATCAACGAGCCGTCGATTGAAGACACGGTAAAGATTCTTGCCGGGCTGCGCACCGCCTTTGAGGACCATCATTCGGTGAAATACACGCCGGACGCCATCAAGACCGCCGTCGAACTCTCGGCCCGCTACATCAATGACCGCAAGCTGCCCGACAAGGCGATTGACGTGATTGACGAGGTTGGCGCGATGCAGATGCTGTTGCCGCCAAGCCGCCGCAAGAAGACGATCACCGCCAAGGAAATTGAGGCCGTCATCGCCACCATGGCGCGCATCCCGCCAAAATCGGTGTCGAAGGATGATACAGCGGCGCTCGCCACGCTGGAGACGGATTTGAAGCGCGTGGTGTTCGGCCAGAATGCCGCGATCGAAAAGCTCGCCAGTGCCATCAAGCTCAGTCGGGCGGGCCTGCGCGATCCTGACAAGCCGATCGGTAATTACCTGTTCACTGGCCCAACCGGTGTCGGCAAAACCGAAGTCGCACGCCAGCTTGCCTCGATCATGGGCATTCCGCTCCAGCGTTTTGACATGAGCGAGTATATGGAGCGGCACTCGGTCTCGCGGCTGATTGGGGCGCCGCCTGGCTATGTCGGGTTCGATCAGGGTGGGTTGCTCACCGATGCCGTCGACCAGCAGCCACACTGCGTGCTGTTGCTCGATGAAATCGAAAAGGCGCACCCGGACCTGTTCAACATCCTGCTGCAGGTGATGGACAATGGACGGCTGACCGACCAGCACGGCAAGGCGGTCGATTTCCGCAACGTCATCCTCATCATGACGACGAATGCCGGCGCCAGCGACATGGCACGCGAAACGGTTGGGTTCGGCAACCTCACCCGCGAGGGCGAGGACGAGCAGGCAGTGCAGCAAATGTTCACGCCCGAATTCCGCAACCGGCTCGATGCGATTGTGCCGTTCAGCTATCTGCCGACGGACGTCGTCGCGCGGGTGGTGGAAAAGTTCATCCTCCAGCTCGAACTGCAACTCGCCGACCGCGGCGTCCACATTAATCTCGACGACGAGGCCAAGGCTTGGCTCACCACCAAGGGCTATGACAAGCTCTATGGCGCGCGACCGATGAGCCGGCTGATCCAGGAAAAGATCAAGCAGCCGCTCGCCGAGGAATTGCTGTTTGGCAAGCTCGTTCATGGCGGCGAAGTGACGGTTAAGCTGAAAGACGGCGCCCTCGCGTTCGAAATCACCCCGTCAGCGCCCAAGAAACCGCGCAAAAAGAGCAAACCGGAACCCGCCAAGGCGAAATAGGCAAGCCCGTGGGCCCGCCCGCCATCGCGGTGGGGCAGGATAAAATATGGCAACGGCCAGCCGTGGTGCGACACCATGGCTGGCCGCTTTGCTTGGGGGGCCGTTTACGCGTTTGCCGATCCGCTTGCCGCAACGGCACTGGATCACTTGGGCGCACGCAAGGCAGCGCTTATGATACCTGATAGTGCGCTACCTGATAGTGCGGCGCTTTCGGCCGCCGCCTCGCGCGAAAGGCTGGGCGACCGCTGCGACAGCGACACCCGGTTTTGCTTGCTGACAGCCAGACTGTTGGTTAACGTCATCATATCGGAGGGAAGTCTGCCATGCGTCGTCATCGCACTGCCATTGTCGTTACTGCGCTGGTGCTTGGTGTGGTTGCGATGCGTCATCCGTCCGCCGACATCCAGATTTTGACGCACCAGGCGGCGGACTCGTCACCATACCGCATAAAAGCAGCGGTGGACCTTGGCATTATGGGGTTTTCGCTGCTCATCACCTGGACCGGGCACCGGTTGGGCGGCGGCTGACCTGACCATTGGCTTACCGGTCGCAGCACCTTGAAGGAGCTGTCGGCGTGCCATTGGAGCCTGTACCAAAATCTGCCTTCAAAACTGCCCGTGCGACCGCTGCTTGCGCCGGCCCGGTCCGGTGCTAAACATTGGCGCGATGACCGATCCCGAATGTGCCTGGCGCACTGCCTATCGCCACCCCACCCGGTGGGACGTGGCCTTTGCGCCCCTCTCCATGGTCGACCTGTTCGACTCGTCGGCCGCACGCTGGGGCAACACGCCGCTCATTGACTTTATGGGCCGCCGCTACAGCTATGCGCAGACGCTTGACGGGGCAAACCGGGTAGCCGCCGGGCTTGCGACATTGGGCTATGGCTCGGGCGACAGGATCGGCCTGTTCCTTCCCAACACGCCGCATTATCTTGCCGCTTATTACGGCATCTTGAAGCTGGGTGCGACGGTGGTGAACTTTTCGCCGCTGTATACGGTTGCAGAGCTTGCGCATCAGGTCGCGGATTCGGGCACGCGCGCGCTGTTCACCCTGTCGGCCTCCGCGCTTTTGCCCACGGCACGCAGGGTGCTGGACGAAAGCGCGCTTGAACGGCTGATCATGGGGTCGGTCGCTGGCACGTTGCCGCCAGTGAAATCCATCCTCTATCGGCTGACAAGTCGGCGCGACATCAGCGAAAAGCCGAACGATCCCCGCATCATAGCGTTCTCCACGCTTATCGACAATGACGGGCGCCACGAGCCCGCCGCTATCGACCCTTCAGAGGATGTAGCCCTCATCCAATATACTGGCGGCACAACTGGCTCGCCCAAGGGCGCCATGCTCACCCACCAGAATTTGTCGGCAAACGCGCGCCAAGTGAACGCAATCGACCCGCAGCCGGGTGCTGAGGACCGTATTCTGGGCGCGCTCCCGCTGTTCCATGTGTTCGCAAACACCTGCGTGCTCAACCGTACTGTTGTCTCGGGTGGGTGCATCGTCATGCTGCCGCGCTTCAATGCGGCGCAGGCGCTTGCCGCGATCAGCAGCGCGCGGGTTACGTCGCTGCCGGGCGTGCCCACCATGTATCAGGCGCTGCTTGACAGCCCCAAGCTTGGCAAGGCCGATTTCTCGCATCTCAGGGTGTGCATATCGGGTGGCGCCCCGCTGTCGCCCGAGCTCAAGGCGCGGTTCGAGGCAGCGACCGGATCCATCCTCATCGAAGGCTATGGCCTGTCGGAAAGCGCAGGGGTCGTCGCCACAAACCCCTATGAGGTGGAGGGCAAGCCCGGCACCATTGGCCAGCCGCTGCCCGCCACGCGCGTACGCCTCGTCAACAAGGAAGACCCCAATGTTCCGGCACCCGGCGGAGAACCGGGCGAAATCATTGTTGCCGGGCCACAGATCATGAAGGGCTATTGGGGCAGGCCAGACGCCGACGCCGGGGTGTTTCTCAAGGATGCCGACGGAACGCGCTGGCTGCGCACTGGTGATGTCGGGATGATTGACGCAGACGGCTTCATCCAGATTGTCGACCGGTTGAAAGACATGATCGCGGTCGGCGGGTTCAAGGTGTTCCCAAGCCAGGTCGAAAAAGCGCTGTATGGCAACCCGGCCGTCAAAGAGGCGCTCGTCATTGGCATTCCCGACCCGTATCGCGGTGAACAGCCGCGTGCATATGTCACGCTTAACGACGGCGCCGACGTAACTGGCGAGGCGCTGCGCGACTGGCTTAACCCGCAACTCGGCAAGCATGAGCAGGTCGACAAAGTGGTGGTGCGCGCGACCATGCCCAAGACGATGATCGGCAAGCTGAGCCGCAAGGATCTGGTGGCAGAGGTGCTGCCCACGGCCTAGCGACGCGCCGCCGACGGGCGCGCGAATCCCGCATGGGTGAGCATCACGCGCGCGGCCCTTCCCCACCACCGGTTCGCTTGCTAAGGCTCGCGGCGATCAACGCATCCGCCTGGCGCGTCCGCGCGGCTCCCGCCGCCTCCCCGGTCGCATCGGCACACAGGGAAGGACCGCTTATGACCGCCATCGGACAGGACACTTTGGGTACGCGCGACACGCTCGACGCCGGCGGCAGGACCTACAGCTATTTCAGCCTCGCCAGGGCATCTGCCAAGCTCGGCGACATTTCACGCCTGCCCTTCTCGATGAAGGTGCTGCTGGAAAATCTGTTGCGGTTTGAAGATGGCAAGACGGTGACCGTCGAGGATGTTCAGGCGCTGATCGACTGGCAGCAGGAGCGCCGCTCCGACCGTGAAATTCAGTATCGCCCCGCACGCGTGCTGATGCAGGATTTCACTGGTGTCCCGTGCGTCGTTGATCTGGCGGCGATGCGTGACGCGATCACCAAGCTGGGCGGCGATGCGCAGAAGATCAACCCGCAGGTGCCCGTTCATCTCGTCATCGACCACTCAGTAATGGTGGACGAGTTCGGCACGCCGCAAGCGTTTGAGGACAATGTCGAGCTTGAATATAGCCGCAACAACGAACGTTATGAGTTCCTGAAATGGGGATCCAAGGCGCTCGACAATTTCAAGGTGGTGCCGCCGGGCACTGGCATTTGCCACCAGGTCAATCTCGAAAATCTGGCGCAGGCGGTGTGGTCGTCGGCCAATGGCAGCGATTTGATCGCCTATCCTGACACTTGCGTCGGCACTGACAGCCACACCACGATGGTCAATGGGCTTGGCGTGCTCGGCTGGGGCGTTGGCGGCATTGAGGCGGAAGCGGCAATGCTCGGCCAGCCGGTTTCCATGCTCATTCCCGAAGTCGTGGGCTTCAAGCTGACGGGCACGCTGGCCGAAGGGATTACCGCGACCGACCTCGTGCTGACCGTCACCCAGATGCTCCGCGCCAAGGGCGTCGTTGGCCGGTTCGTCGAGTTTTTCGGCCCCGGGCTGGACGCGCTGACCCTTGCTGACCGTGCGACCATCGCCAACATGGCGCCCGAATATGGCGCGACGTGCGGCTTTTTCCCCATCGACGACAAGACGCTCGACTATATGCGCCTCACTGGCCGCAGCGACGAACAGATCGCGCTCACGGAAGCCTATGCCCGCGCACAGGGCATGTGGCGCCTGCCAGATGCGGCAGACCCTGTGTTTACGGACATGCTTGACCTCGACATGAGCAGCGTTGTGCCAAGCCTTGCCGGGCCAAAGCGGCCGCAGGACAAGGTGATCCTCACGCAAGTCGACGACGTCTTCAACGCCGACCTGACCAATGTCTACGCGCACGCAACGCCCAAGCGCGTGGCGGTTGAAGGCCGCGACCATGACATTGGCGACGGCGATGT
>JBJXEC010000180.1:0-5293 GCA_046155125.1 Sphingomonas sp.
AGGCGCCACCACAGGTCAACCGCACCAAGGTGGACAACGCGCCGCCAGCGCCTGTTGCGCCAATTGGTGAAATTCCGGGGCTGATCCGACTTACGCATGAGGAGTTCGTGGCAAGCGACATCAGCAAGCACGGCGCAAAATCAGCTGCCAGCGCCGAAACCGGCCCCGCACCCGGCGACAGCATCGCCAGCGGCAATGCGCCCAATGGCGAGCCGCTGTTCAACGCCGACTGGTATCGGGAACCAACCGACTCGCAAATGGCCTTTTATCTGCCAAAAGGCTTGCGCGAGGGGGCCGCGCTCATCGCCTGCAAAACGGCGCCGAAATATCATGTCGAGGATTGCCAGATCCTGGGCGAAGACCCGCCCGGCACCGGTCTTGCCCGCGGTGTGCGCAACGCGGCGTGGCAGTTTCTCGTTATCCCTCCGCGAAAAGGGGGCCAGCAACTGATCGGCGTCTGGGTGCGCATTCGCTTCGACATCATCCCCCGGTCAGCGCGATAACTACCCCGCTGGCAGGGTGTCAGGCCAGCCGCGTCTTGATGACCGGGTGGTTCTCCAGCGTGCGGTGCACCGGGCATTTGTCGGCGATGGCAAGCAACCGCGCGCGCTGCGCTTCGGTAAGGTTGCCCTCCAGCGTCAGCACGCGCTCGATGACGTCAATCTTCGCGCGTCCATCGCCCGATTCCGCACAATCGGCCGAGTGGCAACGCTGATGGTCGAGCAATACGGATACGCGCTCCAGCGGTATTTTTTCTCGGTCCGCCACCAGCTTGATCGTCATTGAGGTGCACGTGCCGAGCGCCGACAGCAGCAGGTCATAAGGCGTCGGCCCCAAATTAGTGCCGCCAATCTTCAGCGGCTCATCCGCCAGAAAATTGTGGTCGGCCGCATCGACCAGCGTGGTGAACTTGGCAGCAGTGGAGGACACCCGGACATGCCCTTCCGCTGGCGAGTCGATGGCGTCAGGCGCCGGCAAATAGGGCTCGACCCACACCGCGATTATGGCCGCGGCATAGGCAGCGGGCGACTGATAGGTCAGCAGATGGTCGGCGCCGTCAAGCGAGACAAAGCTTTTGGGGTGCTTGGCCGCGCCAAATATCTCGGCGGCATTCTCGATACCCACGGTCGCGTCGAGCGGCGCATGCAGCACCAGCAACGCGCGTTTCAGCGTGGCGAGCCGGGTCTTCTGGTCGTGACCCTCAACGGCATCGAGAAAGGCCGACGAAACGTTGAAGGGCCGCCCGCCGATGGTCACTTCGGCTATGCCCTGCGCGCGCACCGCGTCCACTTGATCGCCCAATTGATGAAGGACATGCGCTGGATCAAACGGCGCACCAATCGTCACGACTGCCGTGCATTCCGCAATCTCATGCGCAGCTGCTATCACGGCCGCCCCGCCCAGCGAATGCCCGATCAGGATAGCGGGCGCGCCAATCTGGCCGCGCAAATACGCCGCCGCCGAAACCAGATCCTGCACATTGGCGGCAAAATGGCTGTCGGCAAACTCCCCCTCACTCTTGCCAAGCCCGGTAAAATCGAACGCCAGCGTTGCAATGCCGCGCTCGGCCAGCGCCACGCTCACCCGCCGCGCGCCGTGGCTGTTCGCGGTGCAGGTGAAGCAATGCGCAAACAGCGCAACCGCACGCACGCGCCCGGCCGGCATTTCCAGCCGCCCGGCCAGCGTCACCCCATTGCCATTGGTAAACGTAACATCGCGCCGCATCGCCTATCTCCTTTGACTGGGGTATAGCGCGTGGTGATTGCGGTCGTCATCATCGCAGGCGCCGCGCCATGCCTGCCGAGCCCATTAGCAGTGCTTCGGCCGGATTGGGGGTGGATTGGGGACGCTTCCGGGTGGCAGGCGCACGATATTTGCGGCCGCACGGGCGCTATGCCGCGCGCCCGGTGCCCATCAGTTGCCCCCACGTCAAATCGAGCTAGGCCGCAAGCCGCAGCCAAAGTGCGGTCGCGTCGTCGGATCGCTTGAACCGCGCGAATCGCGTGCAGCCGGCATCGTCCTCCTCGATCTGGCGGAGCTGCAGTGCAACATCAGCGAGTCCGTTCGTCGACACGGCCGCCATCAAGCCGGCGTCGTCGAACACTCCGTAAACATCGACCAGCGCGGCAAACCCGTCGGTCATCAACAAAAGCTCGTCGCCGGGCGCCGCCGGCAAGACCCCGCGTCCGACATGATCGACCATCGCCGGATCAACGCCGAGCACCCGCCGATCGTCCGAAGCCCGCGCCATGCGCAGACTATCGCGCACCGGGCCGGAGCGAATTTTCTGCCCGAGATCGTGGTCGGCAAGGCTCGCCGCGTGGTCAGTTTCAGCCTGTTTGCTGGCGAGTGGCCCGATCCGCTCGACCGTATCGCCTCGTTTCAGCAGCGCGGCACAATCGCCGAGCCAGCCGCACTCGACGCCCGCAACCATCGCCCGGACCAGCAGAAACGACGCGCTTGGCAGTTCCCATGCCCCCAGCGGCGCCCGCGTGCGCACCGCCTCAAACCGGCGATGAATCCGTGCGGACGCGCCCTTGAAGATGGCGTCGACGCTCGCATCCCCGGCGGCGGTAAAAGCGCTGTTGGCTTCCTGTGCTATCCAGGCTGCGCCGCCGCGGGTGCCGACCAGGCCCGGCTCGCCAAGATCAGTCGCGCCGTCGATTACCCAGGCAACGCCATCGCCCGCGCCCAACCGGTCATCATTTGGCGTCGCGCTCGTGCCGGCAAGGCTGATCGACTGGAGGACATCAAACCGCATGGTCTGGTCTTACCCCGCTCGCGTGACAGATTTCAGTCGGCGAACAGCAGCACCGGCGTTTCGAGCAATTTCTTCAAAGCCTGAATATAGCTTGCCGCGTCCCACCCGTCGACGACCCGGTGGTCGCAGCTGATCGAGATATTCATCAGCTTGGCGCGCACGATGTCATCCCCCACAAAAACCGGGCGCTCGACAATCTTGTTGGGGCCGACGATCGCGACTTCGGGGCGATTGATGACGGGCGTCGTGGCGATACCGCCCAAGGGCCCAAGCGACGTCACGGTAATGGTGCCGCCCGACAATTCCTCGGACTTCGCCTTGCCGGTGCGCGCGGCCTCAGCAAGTCGAGTAATCTCGTGTGCGAGCTGCCAGACATTCATGTCCTGCGCGTCGCGGATGACCGGCACCATCAGCCCCGCGTCCGTCTGCGTTGCCATGCCAAGATGCACCCGGCCAAAGCGCGTTACCACGCCGGCCTCGTCATCAAAGCGCGCGTTCAGCATGGGGAAGTCAGGCAAGGTGCGGCACATCGCCGCGATGAACAGCGGCAACATGGTCAGCTTGGGCCGACCGCCGCGATTGGCGTTGAGCTCGGCGCGCACCCGCTCCAGTTCGGTCACATCGACTTCATCGACATAGGTGAAATGCGGAATGTGGCGCTTGGCCGCCTGCATATTCTCGGCGATGCGGCGGCGCATGCCGATGACTTTCACCACCTCGTCCGCGCGGGCGCGGCTGGCGTGGGGTGCGTGATAGCCCTCGCCCGACTGATAGCGAAGATACGCATCGAGATCGGCATGGCGGACACGGTCGCCATCGGTTTTGACATGTGCCAGATCAATGCCGAGCGCACGGGCGCGGTCGCGGACGGCGGGTGAGGCAAGCGCGTGGGTGGCCGCAGCGCCGACAGCAGGGGCGGGCGCGGTAACGGGGGCCGGGGCGGGTGCCGGTGATGGCGACGCAAGTGCCGGCGTGGATGCGCTGACCGGCACCGGGGGCCTATCCGGCGCCACTTCCTCCACCTCGAACTGCTCGGCCACATCGTCGTCCGCGACCGCTTCGTCGGCTGCGTGGAGTGCCTCGCCCACCGCCTCCCCCGTCTCGATCACCACCAGGGCGGCGCCAATCGAGACCTGATCGCCAACCTCTCCCGCCAGCTCAACGACGGTGCCCGAAACGGGCGATTCCATCTCCACGGTCGCCTTGTCGGTCATCATGTCGGCAAGCTGCTGGTCTTCCTCGACACGGTCGCCAACCGCCACATGCCAGGCGACGATCTCGGCTTCGGAAATGCCCTCGCCAATGTCCGGCAATTTGAAAGTGAAGCGCGCCATCTCGATTACTCCTTCATCACTTTCTTGAGCGCCTCGCTGATGCGCACCGGCCCCGGAAAATACGCCCATTCCAGACTGTGCGGATAGGGCGTGTCAAAGCCCGTTACGCGCTCGATCGGCGCCTCGAGATGGTAAAAACAGCGCTCCTGCACCAGCGCTGACAGCTCCGCACCAAAGCCAGACGTACGGGTCGCCTCGTGGACGATCATGCACCGCCCGGTTTTTTTGACCGACGCCTCGATAGTCTTAATGTCGAGCGGCACCAAAGTGCGCAAATCGATGATTTCAGCATCAACACCCGCTTCGGCAACAACGGCGGCACACACATGCACCATCGTGCCATAAGCCAGGATGGTCAGCGCCTCGCCCGGCCGAACGATCTTCGCCGACCCCAGCGGAATTTTGTAATATCCTGTCGGCACTGCACCCGCCGGATGCTGCGACCAATTTTGCGTCGGCCGGTCCCAATGGCCATCGAACGGGCCATTATAAATCCGCTTGGGCTCGAAGAAGATCGTTGGATCATTGTCCTCGATTGCCGCGATCAGCAGGCCCTTGGCGTCATAGGGTGTCGACGGAATGACCGTTTTAACGCCTGACACATGGGTGAAAATCCCTTCGGGCGACTGCGAATGCGTTTGCCCGCCGAAAATGCCGCCGCCAAAGGGCGAGCGCACGGTAATCGGCGAAGTGAACTCCCCGTCCGAGCGATAGCGCAACCGCGCGGCCTCGCTCACCAGCTGGTCAAGCGCGGGGTAGATATAATCGGCGAACTGGATTTCGGGCACCGGGCGCAGGCCATAGGCACCCATGCCGACCGCCACGCCAATGATGCCGCATTCGGTGATCGGCGTGTCGAACACGCGCGTTTTGCCGAATTTTGCCTGCAAGCCGGCGGTTGCGCGGAACACGCCGCCGAAATAGCCGACATCCTCTCCCATGACGATGACGTCCGGGTCGCGGGCCATCATCACGTCCATGGCCGAATTGATCGCCTGGATCATGGTCATGCGGGTTATTTCGCCCGCTGGCGGTGCATCAACGGCGGTCATGCGTTGCGCGCCCATGGCCGGCCGCTGGCGGTTTCCTCCGCGATCATCTGCGCCTGCTGCTCACGCAAATGCCACGGCATTTCCTCAAACACCCCGTCAAAGAGTGTGCCGAGCGGCTGGTGCAGACCGTGTCCAAGAATACCGTT
>JBJXEC010000181.1:0-3330 GCA_046155125.1 Sphingomonas sp.
CCGCAGCATTATGCCGACTTCCTCGCCGGTGACGTTGATGTCGATTTCGTCGAGGTCATTTCCGAAAATTTCATGGTGGCAGGCGGCAAGCCGCTGCATGTGCTCGACCAAGTCCGCGAGCGTTATCCTGTGGCCCTGCACGGCGTGTCAATGTCGATCGGGCGCGCAACCGGGCTTGAGCCGGATTATCTCGCGCGGCTGAAAAAACTGGCTGACCGGGTAAAGCCCTTGTGGGTTTCCGACCATCTTTGCTGGACGGGCATTGCCGGGTTCAATTCGCACGACCTGCTGCCAGTGCCGCTGACGAACGAGGCGCTCGACCTGGTGTGCTCCAATATCGCGCAGGCGCAGAATGTGCTTGAGCGCGCCATCATCATTGAGAACCCTTCAAGCTACGTGACCTTTGCCGCGGATGAGCTCACCGAATGGGCCTTCATTGCCGAAATGGCCCGTCGCACCGGCTGCGGGCTGCTGCTTGATGTGAACAACATTTATGTCAGCGCGACCAACCACGGCTTCAGCGCGATCGACTATCTTGACGGCATCCCGGTCGACCATGTCCGCCAGATGCACCTTGCCGGCCATACCGCCGGCGAAGCCTTGCTGATCGACACACACGACCAACCGGTGCCAGACCCGGTCTGGGCCCTGTATGTCGAGGCCAGCAAGCGCGTCGGCCCGGTTGCGACGATGATCGAACGGGACGACAACATCCCGCCGCTCAGCGAACTGCTCGACGAGCTCGCCATTGCGCGCACCCTCAAAGCACGCGAGCTGATGGCGGCGGCATGACGCTGGCCGCAACCCAGCAGCGGTTTTGCGATTTCCTGCGCGATGTGCCGGAAGTACCAGCGGCGCAGGTTGGCACGCGCGCGCTCGACGGTCTCGCCATTTATCACCACGCCTACCGGGCACAGCTTCGCGCCGCGCTGTGCGACCTTTGCGAACGCACCTGGTGCTACCTTGGCGACGACGCCTTTTACGCGGCAGCGGCGGCCCATATCGCGCGCTGCCCGCCGCACAGCTGGACGCTTGACGCCTATGGCGACGGCTTTGTCGATACCTTGCGCACGCTCTATCCGCACGCTCCCGAGGTTGCCGAGCTGGCGTGGATCGAATGGGCGCTGCGCCGCGCCTTTAGCGGGCCGGACGCCACCCGCCTTCCCGCTGAAGCAATCGCCACGGTCGATTGGGACGAAGCGGTACTCGAACTTCACCCCAACCTGTTCACGTCGCCGATTTCAACCAACGCCGCTGCACTCTGGGCGGGACTTGTTGATGGCGGCACGCCGCCCCCTGCCGAACCGCTGGAAAACCCCGCCGCGATATTGGTTTGGCGTGAGGCGCTGATCCCGAAATTCCGCACGATCGGGTGCGACGAGCTGGCGATGCTGGATGGCCTGCGCGCGGGCACCCCCTTTGGCACGGTGTGTGAAACCATATTGGCCGACCGGGATGAGGACGAGGCGGTCACTCTGGTCGGCGCGATGCTCGCGCGTTGGTTACAGGACGGGTTGATCGTGTCTGCCCTCGCTGCGTGATTGGCCGCCGCACCGTGCTCGCGGCAGGCGCCGCGGCGGCGCTCCCGGGCATGGCCGGGCTGCTGCACGCGCAGTCCTATACCACGCTTGGCGACGTGCGCCGCGAATTTGATCGGCAGGCCGCGACATCACTTAAGGTCGGCGGCGGGCATATCGATCTGGCCTTTGCTGCGGGCAGCGACGCAATCGACAAGCCGCGCGTCACCGACTGGGTAAGGCGCAGCGCGCGCGCTGTCTCGCTGTATTTCGGACGATTTCCGGTGCCGCAGGTGAGCATCCTCGTGGTGCCCGACGACGGTGCTCGCGTCGGCCACGCCACCACCTGGGGTTATCGCGGCGCCACGATCCGCATTGGTGTGGGCACCCAGGCGGCCGAGCCCGCGTTTCGCCGCGACTGGGTGCTGGTGCACGAAATGGTGCATCTGGCCCTGCCGAATTTGCCCGAGGAACATATCTGGGCGCTGGAGGGCAACGCCACCTATGTGGAACCCGTTGCGCGCGTGCAGGCAGGTGACCTTGAGGCGGTGACCATCTGGCACGATATGGCGGTCGGCATGGTCAACGGCATCCCCCGCGCTGGCGACCAGGGGCTTGACCGGACGCATAGCTGGGGGAGGACCTATTGGGGCGGCGCGCTTTACTATCTGACCGCCGATATCGACATTCTGACCAGGACGCGCGGCAAGTTCGGGCTGCAAACTGCCCTGCGCGCGATCAACCGGGCAAGCGGGGGGAATGGCGCCGAATGGACCATGGAGCAACTTGTCAAAGCCGGTGACGCAGCAACCGGCGTCGATGCGATGGCGGGCCTTTGGAGGCGCTGGCGCAACACCCCCGAACCCGTCGATCTTGACAGCCTGTTCGCGGAACTTGGTGTCTCGATCCGCGGCGCCACGGCAGTTTTTGACGAAGGCGCGCGGCTGGCCAGTGTGAGGCAAGCGGTCACCAGAATCGTCTCCTGAGCAAGCGAAGCCCCAATTGCGGCAACCATTGCTACCGCCTGATCAGCGACACAAATAGCAACACACCATAGATGCGTCATGTATTTTTCCGAAACGTCGCAGTGATAACGCCGTAAAGAACGCCGTCTTCAAAGATGATGCTGGTATTGCCATAATCAGCGAGCGCCGATTTTTCGCAAATGAACCGAAAAGGTGACCCTACGTCCAAACATTGATCGGGCGTCCGGTTTTTGCGCCTTGATGTAACCAAATGGCGGCATGTTTCGGACTAGGGACATGCCGCTGTTGGCATACCCCATTCGAAAGGATCACCTGATGAAGGCTCTTAACCTGACCGTTGCGGCGCTTGCCGTTTCCGCGCTTGCTGCTGGCGCTGCGAACGCACAGACCAAGCCAGCTATGGAAAAGTGCTACGGCGTGTCCAAGGCCGGCCACAATGACTGCAAGGCGGGCGCTGGCACGAGCTGCGCAGGCACCTCTAAGGTCGATTATCAGGGCAATGCCTGGAAGCTGGTCAAGGCCGGCACCTGCACCACCATCAAGACGCCCAAGGGTTTCGGTTCGCTGACCGAAAAGGCGTAAGCCATCATGAGCCCCACCGCTGGCATCGGCTTGAAGGCCGACCATATCGACGAGGCGCTATCGTCGGCCGCGGCGGGGCTTTGGTTCGAAGTCCATGCTGAAAACTACATGGTTGCAGGAGGGCCTCGGGTCGCGATGCTCACTGCCATCCGTGAGGCAAGGCCCGTGTCGCTCCATGGCGTTGGCCTGTCTCTCGCTGGTGCCGCAGATCCCGATTCCGGGCATCTGCGGCGCTTGGCGCAGCT
>JBJXEC010000182.1:0-4200 GCA_046155125.1 Sphingomonas sp.
ACATCCGGGATGAGGTCAATCGGCGAAAGCGCATAGGCCGCAATCAGAAACCCCACGATCTTGGGCAGCAAGGGCGTGCGCGGATCGTCTACCGCAAGCCACACGGCATGAGCTTCGACGCGGATGCGATGGACGAGCGATTTGGCCATGCCGTTTCCATCCGCTGCGCGCGGCGTGCGGTCAAGGTTGCGCGTAGCTCACGATTTCGAATTCAATACCGTTTTCGTCGAAAAAATAAAAGCGCCTGCCGGGTTCGTAATCGCCATGGGCAAAGGGCAGCAGGCCAGCCTCGATGACGCGCGCTTCGACCGCGTCGAGATCATCCACCTCGATGCCGATATGGTTGAGCGGCACGCCCTTTTCGAAAAGGGCATCGGCGTCGGCACCGTCCGGGCCAGTGTACAGCGCGAGATAGGCGCTGTCGCTCCCGACATGGATAGTGAAGCCACCGTCGCGCGCGGCCCCGCGCCACCGCTCGTGCCAGCCGAACAGCGCGTTCATCAGCGCAGCGGACCGCGCTGGGTCACGCACGGTTACGTTCACATGCTCAATATAGGCGGCGGCCATGATTTCGGTCTCCTTCTGGATGCGAAAGACGGGTTGACCGGCCTCTCATGCAACCTCAAGTTAAGTTCAGGTCAAGCAATTTTTTTGATAGCGGAGGGAGAAGATGAATGCGTCCACAGGATCTGCTGCCGATCGGCACGCTTGCTGCGCGCACGGGCGTGTCGGTCTCCGCGCTGCGCTTTTACGAGAGCAAGGGGCTGCTCGCGCCGCTCCGCAACGCAGGTGGCCAGCGGCGCTTTGCGCGGGCGGACATCCGGCGCGTGTCGTTCATCTTGATTGCGCAGCAGCTCGGTTTGTCGGTGGCGGCGATCCGGCAGGCGCTGGACCGTTTGCCGCAAGCGCGCACGCCGAGCGCGGCGGACTGGCGACGGATCAGCGCGGATATTCGCGTGCGGCTAGATGCGCAGATTACCCAATTAACGCGCACCCGTGAGTTGCTCGACGGCTGCATCGGCTGCGGCTGCCTGTCGCTTGACCGCTGTGCGCTATATAACCCGGATGATCGCGCCGCGACCTATGGCCCGGGCGCTCGATATCTGGCGGGCGACCCCCCGGCTGCGGCGGACCGGGTGTAGCCCGACCCGCCGCGCTCCCCCCGAAAAGGTCAGGCGTGTGAAACGGTTGCAGTCACCGGCATGCGCCGTCGCATTGCACCGCCCACCAGACCGAAACCGCCGATCATCAGCGCCCAGCTGGCGGGTTCGGGAACGGCCGAAATGGCGCCCGACAATTGATAGGAGATCGACGCCGAGTCGATCGTAAAGGGTGACGGCGTCAGCTGATCGACCGACGTTGTCGCGAAAAACGATGTGAAGGAAAAGGCGCCAGCCGCCCCGCGCCCAAGGATGAGAGCGGTGCAATTTCCACAGCCGCCGTTCACCGTGTTATTTTCAAGCCCTGTCGGCCCACCCGAGTTGGCGAAGGTAAAGGTGCCTTGGGTCGAGGTCGGGTCAATCGTGCGTTGTTCGGAATTGAAGAAGTTCAGACCGAAAAACTGCTCTCCCGATGCCGGAACCGTGAAAGGGCCATCGAGCGTCACATTCACCTCGATCGTGTCGCCGACATTGATTGTAAATGGCGTCAACCCGGTTAGTATCAAGTTCCCGGTATTAAAACGGCGGCCGGCAAAATCGAACGCATTTGTCGTGGTATTGGCAATCGCGCCCTGCAAATTCAGGACAATTGGCGCTGCATGCGCCGACTGTGGTGCCATCGCTGCGATGGCGATAGCGGCAATGGACAGCAATGGTTGATACCGCATCGTTTCAGCCTCCCGTCTGGTTGATTCAGATCACCACCCGCTTACCAGTCGCACACCGGGCGCCGCACCTCCCGGATCCGTGGGGTTCGGCACCTCGAGGGTCGCTGTGCCCCGGCATGGGACATTGGCCAAACGCCACGCGGCAGAATGTTCCGGCGCCCGCAAAACTCTGATATTAGCGCTCGCAGGTAACGCTGCGCAGACACGGGGACGCGATGCTCGACAAGGTAGCAACGATTGTTGAATCCGCGCTGTCGGTGGACAATGCTGTGGCGGCAAGCACCGCGCTTCATGCAGCGATGACCCCGCTTGGCATTTCGTATTTCCAGTCGCGACTTTATCGTCGCCCCGCCCGATTGCTGACCTCGCAGGCGCACTGGCAAGCTGGCGGTTTCGTCGCCCGTTTCGTCCGGCCCGGTTGGGAGGGCAGCGCCGGTTTTGATTATATATGCTTCGAGTGCAACCCCTTGCTTCGGCCGATCAATGAGGGCCGCACCCGCTATGCCTTTAGCGATTTTGCGGGGCATGATGACCCGTCATATGGTGCCTATTGGGAGGCGATGAGCGAAGCGGATATTGCTGACGCTGTGTGCGCCACCGCCTATGGGCCCGATCGGCAGATTGCGAGTTTCCATATTGGCCTGCCGACACGCGATGTTCGGCCAGAGGACCGACTTGTGCTCCAAACGGCATCGTCAATCGTTGCCGAAAAGATGCTGGCGTTTGGGCCTGATAGCGGACCGCCCGAGTCGCCTCCGGAACTGACCGCGCGCGAGTGCGACGTCATGCGACTTGTGGCGGATGGAAAAACTGACTGGGAAATCGGCGTTATCCTCGGTGTTGCCGAATCAACCGCGCGGTTTCACGCCGACAACGCGCGTCGAAAACTAAAGGCAATGAACCGGGCGCACGCCGTGGCCCGGTTCATTGCCGCGTTCGGCTTGGACTAGGCGGCGAGCGGGGCGCATTCGGCAGCCCCGCCCACTGCCGGTTGAGTGGCAACGATGCTTAAAGCACCTCGAACAGCCCGGCGGCGCCCATGCCACCACCGACGCACATCGTGACGACGACATATTTCGCACCGCGCCGCTTGCCTTCGATCAGCGCATGGCCGGTCATCCGCGCGCCCGACATGCCATATGGGTGGCCGATCGAAATCGCGCCGCCGTTGACGTTCAGCAGCTCACCCGGAATGCCGAGCTTGTCGCGGCAATACAGCACCTGCACCGCAAACGCCTCGTTCAGCTCCCACAAGCCGATATCGTCCATCTTGAGGTTGAAGCGCTCCAGCAGCTTGGGGATGGCATAGACCGGGCCAATGCCCATTTCGTCAGGCTCGGTGCCCGCAACGGCCATGCCGACATAGCGGCCAAGCGGGGTTAGGCCGCGCTTGGCGGCGACCGATTCTTCCATCAGCACCGCCGCTGAGGCGCCATCGGAAAGCTGGCTTGCGTTGCCCGCCGTGATGGTCATGTCCGGGCCGAGCACGGGTTTCAGCGATTGCAGGCCCTCAAGCGTTGTATCTGCGCGGTTGCCCTCGTCCTTGGCAAGCGTGACTTCGGTTTGCGTGACTTCCTTGGTTTCCTTGTTGGTCACGTTCATCGTCGCGGTAACGGGCACGATTTCGGCGTCGAACTTGCCAGCGGCCTGCGCGGCAGCCGTGCGCTGCTGCGATTGCAGGCCATATTCGTCCATCACATCCCGACTGATGTTATAGCGCTTCGCCACGACTTCTGCAGTTTGCAGCATCGACATGTAAATGTTGGGCTGCATCGCAAGCAGCTCCTTATCGGAGCCAATGCGCATTTCCGGCGTTTGCACCATTGAGATGGATTCGCAGCCGCCGCCAATCGCGATGTCCATATTGTCGGTGATTATCTGCTTGGCGGCTGTCGCAATCGCCATCAGCCCCGAGGCGCATTGCCGATCAAGCGACATGCCGCTGACCGACACCGGCAGCCCGGCGCGCAGCAGCGCGTTGCGCGCGATATTTCCGCCCTGCACGCCCTGCTGGAGTGCGGCGCCCCACACCACGTCCTGCACTTCGGTGCCGTCAATCCCGGCGCGCTCGACGGCGGCACGGATGGCGTGTGCCGACAGCGTGGGCGACGGGAGCGCGTTGAAGGCGCCGCGATAGGCCCGGCCGATGGGGGTGCGGGCGGTGGATACAATGACGGCTGAGCGCATGGTGAGCTATTCCTTCTATGATGTGGTGAGGACCGGATCAGGCCGGGATTGGGTTTTTAAACGAAAATCTGGGACATCCATTCGGCGATCATCGCGGGCTTTTCCTCGCCCTCGATTTCGACCGTGAATTCGTTGGTCTGCTGCCACTGGCCGGGGCGCTTCTCGATCAGCTCCAGCAGCTTGAA
>JBJXEC010000183.1:0-6277 GCA_046155125.1 Sphingomonas sp.
CAATGACACCGGCGGAATCGGGTCGCATCTCCACGGGCTGGTCAGCGTCGGCGACTTGGGCCAACAGGCGCGCCGCGTCGGAGTTCAGCCCTTCCACTTTCGCGCTACGCTCCACGGCAAATCGGTGGATCAGCCACGCGCCAATCGTGTCAATGCGCTCAATGCCGCTCAGGTCCAGCCGGGTCACCTTGCCCTGATAGCTGCTCAGTCGGTGCGGGAAATCGCCCAGTTGCGCAAGCGACAGGTTGCCGGTGAATCGCAGCGTCGGCTCTGCTTGGCCGTCGTCGGCCGAAAAGTCTGGCGGTGCCCTCATTATCCCTATCAATGCGGTAATCGCGCTGGATCGGCAAGGACATAGCGGCGTAGAGGGGGGTAATGCACCGCATCGCGCTTTACGACATGGACAAGACCATTACCCGCGCGCCGACCTGGACATCGTTCCTCCTGCGCTATGCGGCGAGCGAAGCGCCGTGGCGGCTCGCGTTGCTGCCGGTAGCGGGCGTGGTGGCGTTTGGTTATGCGGTGCGCCTGCTTAATCGGGCGCAGCTGAAAGAGGCCGCGCATTGGCTGATGATTGGCCCGCGAACGGCACCTGCGACGCTTGCGCGGCCGGCCGGGCGGTTTGCCGCATCGCTCGTGGCGAACGGCCTGTTCGCCGATGCGTTGACACAGATCGCAGCGGACCGGGCAGCGGGCTATCGAATAGTCCTCGCGACTGCCTCCCATCACTTTTACGTTGACGAAATCGCCCGCGCGCTCGGCATCGCCGATGTCGTTGCAACGGCCGCCCAGATTGATCGCGATGGTTGGGTGCTGTGGCGGCTGGACGGCGACAATTGCTATGGTGCGGCGAAGCTCGCCAAGGTCGAAGCCTGGCTGGCTGGGCAGGGCGTTGCGCGGAATATGGCGGCGGTGCGCTTCTATTCAGATCATGTCAGCGATACGCCGACGCTTGATTGGGCGGACGAGGGCTTTGTAATAAATGCCGATACTGCGCTGCTGGCGCTCGCCAAGACAATGGGGTGGTGCGCGCTCGTTTGGCGCTAGAGCGGCTTTCCGCGCCGATGCAGTCAGATCAGTCGATCGAGTTGTTTGAATTGCCGCGGTGCGCCAGTTGCCGTGCGATTTCACGCGGCTTGCAAGTGTTATCTCGCTGCGCGCCGAACGCTACAGTAGCACGTCGATGCTGTGAATGGCGACGCCCACCAGCCCGCCCACCAGCGTGCCATTGATGCGAATGAACTGAAGATCGCGCCCGACGGCGTTTTCCAGCCGGTTCGTGATCGTGCTCGCATCCCAGCCGTGCACGGTGTCCGACACCAGGCGCACGATGCCATCACCATAATCGGCGGCGGTGCCAACGGCGGCGCGCCTTACGAACCGGTTGATCGTAGCACGCAGCCGTGCGTCCTGTTGCAGCGTTTCGCCAAGCTGCAACAACGCTTCGCCCAGCCGCCCCCGCCGCCCGACTTCAGGATCTTTTGCGACCCTTAGCAGTGCGGCCCGTGCGGACTCCCACATGCCGTCGATCCAGCGCAGCATTGCCGGGTTGTCGATGATCTCAAGCTTGAACTGCTCCGCGCGCGCGCGCATCACATCGTCGAACTGGAGGTCAAAGGCGAGGCGCTTCAGGCCTTCTTCCGCCTTGGCGCGCAGCGGGTGGCCGGGTTCTTCGGCCATGTCGGCAAGCATCTGGTCGAGCCCGTCGATGATCTTGTTAGCCAGGGTCTCGTCAAGCCCCGTCCAGCGCATGATCGAGCCGGCGCGCTCATGCACCATCTCACGAATCATGTTTTCGTTGCTCGCGAGCGTGCGCCCGGCCCAGCGGATGATGCCGTTCAGTAGCGGCAAATGCCGGTCCTTGGCAATCGCGGCATCCAGCGCTTGCCCGACCAGTGGGGCTATCTCCAGCGTGCGCAGCCGCTGGCCGATGGCGCCCTTGACCATGCCCCCCAGCCGATTGGGATCGAACGCGTCGAGCAAGTCAGCGGCCATGCGCGAGGCACCCCGGCGAAGCCGCCCCTCGCTGCCTTGCGGGCTGGCGAGCCAGCGCCCGGCGGCGGCGGCAAGGTCAAGCCGCGCCATGCGCCGCGCCACAACGCCTGGCACCAGGAAATTGTCGCGCAAGAACAAGGCAAGGGTGTCGCCAATCCGGTCCTTGTTGCGCGGGATGATGGCGGTGTGCGGAATCGGCAGGCCAAGCGGGTGGCGGAATAGCGCCGTCACTGCAAACCAGTCGGCGAGGCCGCCGACCATCGCCGCTTCTGCAAAGGCGCGGACAAAGCCAATAGCGGGGTAAGCCCCGTCAAAATGGCGCGTGACAAGATACACCAGCGCCATCAGCACCAGCAGGCCGGTAGCCACCAGCCGCATCCGAACCAGGGCAGGCGGGGTGCCAGTCGCGGCGCGGGGCGGGCGGGCGAACAGGTTCATAGCAGCACCAATCCCCGATGACGGGATTGGTTCAAGCGGCCGTCATTCTGCGGGTTGGGGCGCGTCATCGCCAGGGCGATACCCGATCGAGCCTTTGCCAGCAGGGTTGTCAATTGCCGGGCCGCCATCGCGGTAGCCGACGACCGTCGCACCGTCATCGCCAGGGCGGTAGGTGAGCAGCCGCTTGCTGAGCCGCGGCCCGAGCCATTCCTCGACACCCACCGCCAGGCTGAAGGTCGCCGGTACGATGACGAGCGTCAGCACGGTTGAGAGGATGAGCCCGCCGATCACCACCACGCCCATCGGCGCGCGCCAGCTGCCATCACCCGTCAGTGAAAGGGCAATCGGCACCATGCCAGCGACCATGGCGACCGTCGTCATCACGATTGGTTGGGCGCGCTTATGGCCCGAATCCATGATCGCATCGAACTTGGCGACACCCTTGGCCATTTCCTCAAGCGCAAAATCGACAAGCAGAATCGAGTTCTTGGCCACGATGCCGAGCAGCATCAGCAGGCCAATGAACACGGGCATCGACAGGGCATTGCCTGTGATCCGAAGCGCAATCGCGCCGCCAAGCGGCGCCAGGATAAGCGACCCCATGTTGACGAGCGGCGGCATCACCCGGCGATAGAGCAGGACAAGCACGGCAAACACCATCAGCACGCCGGCAAGCACCGCGATGACGAAGTTGATGAGCAACTCAAGCAGCCATTTGTCCTGACCAAGCCGGAGCTGCGTCACGCCCGACGGCAAATTCTTGAGCGTCGGCAACTCCTGAATTTTGGGCTGTGCGTCGCCCGTTACCTTGCCTGGTGCAAGATCGGCACCGATGGTAATGCGGCGTATCTGGTTGTTGCGCTGGATGAGCGTTGGCCCGGCGCCAAACCCGATATCGGCGACCACCTTGAGCGGCACGGAGCCGCCAGTGCTGGTTGGCACGGGCAGGTTTTCGATCGTCGCCAGGTTCTTGCGCGAGCTTTCCGCCAGCGACACCCGGATGGGAATCTGACGGTCAGACAGCGAAAACTTCGCAACATTCTGGTCGATATCGCCCAGCGTTGCGATGCGGATCGCCTGGCTGAGCGCAGAGGTCGTCACGCCAAGATTGGCAGCGAGATCAGGCCGGGGCCGGATCGTGATCTCCGGTTTCAGCTGGTCGCCGTTGACCCGCGGCGCGCGCAGCTCGGGCACCGTGGCCATTTCCTTGACAAGCTGGTTTGCCAGCGTGTTGAGTTGCCCTGGGTCCGAGCCGCCAAGCGTGATCGTGATGTCGCGGCCGGAGGCGCCGCCGCCGCCTTGCGACTGGAAGTTGACGCGCGCATCGGGGATGGCCGCAAGCTTGTCGGCAAAGGCGCGCTCAAACTCAACGCTGGTGCGTGCGCGTTTGGGCTTGAGCGTCAGGAAGATATCGCCCGAGCCAACATCTACATTGGTGAAGGCAGTCTCCACCTCAGGTGCCTGCCTCACGATGGCGGTTGCTTGCTCGGCCACGGCGCGGGTTTGTTCCAGCGTGGCGCCGGGCGCGAGCTGAAAGCGGACCTGGCTGTAATCGGTATTGATGGTGGGCTGGAAGGTGAGCGGGATGGGTTTTAGCCCCAGCGGGGGAATGCCGGCAAAGCCGATGACGGTGAACAGCAGCGCCAGCCCGCCCATACCCAGCGTTTTCCACCGGTTGAGCAGCGACCAGCGCAGCAGGCCCATATACCGGTCCATCATCCAGCCTTCGCCGTGGCTGGCATGGCCCTTGGCCTTCAGGAAATAGGCCGCGATCATGGGCGTGATGAGGCGGGCAACGGCCAAGCTCATCAGCACGGCGGCAACCACTGTCAGCCCGAAATTCTTGAAGAATTGGCCCGATACGCCTGGCATCAGGCCAACGGGCAGGAACACCGCGACAATCGCCATGGTGGTCGCCAGCACCGCCAGCCCGATTTCGTCGGCCGCGTCGATAGATGCCTGATAGGCGGATTTGCCCATCCGCATATGGCGCACGATGTTCTCGATTTCCACGATCGCATCGTCGACCAGCACCCCGGCCACTAGGCTGAGCGCAAGCAAGCTGAGGCCGTTGAGCGTGAAGCCCATCAAATCCATGAACCAGAAGGTCGGGACGGCAGAAAGCGGTATGGCAATCGCCGAAATCAACGTCGCGCGCGTATCACGCAGGAAAATGAAAACGACGATAACGGCGAGCACTGCGCCCTCGACCATCGCCTCTAGCGCAGAAATATATTGCGACTTAGTATAGTCGACACTGGTGAATAGCTGCTTGAAGCGGACTTTGGGATTCGCCTTCGTTAGTTCATCAAGTTCCTTTACGGCCGCGTCATACACGGTGACATCTGATGCGCCCTTGGCTTTTTGAATATCAAAAGCGAGCACTTGGTGGCCATTCATGATCGCAAGGTTGCGTTGCTCGGCATAGAGATCCTTCACCTCGGCGATGTCCGACAGCTTCACCGTGCGGCCACCGCCGACGGCGATCTGCGTTTCGCCAAGGCCAAAGGCGCTTTTGGCGTTGCCGATCACGCGAACGGACTGTTCAGAACCGGCGATTTCCGCGCGGCCACCCGCCGCGTTCAGGTTCACCTGGCGCAGTTGCTGGTTCACCTGTGAGGCCGTCAACCCAAGGGACTGCAGTTTGACGGGGTCAAGGATAACCCGGATTTCCCGGCTGACGCCGCCGCTGCGGTTGACGGCGGCCATGCCCGAAACGCCCAGCAGCCGTTTGGAGACTGTGTTGTCGACATACCAGCTCAGTTCCTCAAGCGACATGTCCGATGTTTCGGCTGAAAAATAGGCAATTGAGCCGCCCGAAATGTCGACGCGGCTGACTTGCGGCTCCAAAATGCCGTCAGGCAGCGACGAGCGGATTTGGTCCACGGCATTGCGCACGTCGTTGACGGCCCGGTCAATCGGCGTGCCAATGGCAAATTGCACGAAGGTCCGGCTTGATCCCTCGCGCACGCTCGAATTGATCTCGTCAACACCGCTGATGCTGCGCACCGCTGCCTCGACACGTTGCGTGACCTGCGTTTCCAGCTCGGTGGGCGCTGCGCCCGGTTGCGAAATGTCCACTGTTGCTGCGGGAAAATCGATATCGGGGTCGTTGTTCACGTCCATCCGCATGAAGCTGACGACGCCCAGCAAAGTGAGCGCCAGGAACAGCACGATGGGCGGGACCGGATTCCTGATCGACCAGGCGGAGATGTTGCGGAAGTTCATGGTACGCGCTTACCCTTTCTTCGCCTTGACCGGCACGACCTTTTGCCCCGGGTTCAAGAACGCGCCGGCCGAAACCACGACCTGTTCAGTGCCGTTCAACCCTTCGGCAATGGCAACGCCAGCGTCGGAGACTTGCCCAACCTTGATCGCGCGCCGGGTCACTTCGTTCTTGGCGTTGACGATATACACAAAATTGCCCTGGCTGTCGCTTTGCACGGCAGACTCAGGGAGCAATGGCACGGACGACACACCACTCACGACTGAGGCAGCGGCAAACCCGCCGGGTCGCAGCGCCGTGTCATAGCGCAGCGCGATGCGGACGATGCCCTGCCGCGTATTCGGATCGACGACGGGCGACACCTGCCAAACTTCTCCGTTGAACGTTTGCGTGCTGCCAACCGGGGTAACTGTCGCGGTCGCGCCGACATGCATCGCAGCAAGGTCACTCTCACTCATTTGGGCGCGCAGTTCAAAGGCGCCGTCGCGCGCAAGCCGGAACAAAACGCCCGAGCCCGCGCTCACGACCTGGCCCGGCTCAACGCTGCGGGTGAGCACGAGGCCCGAAGCTGGCGCCCGAATGGCAAGCCGCGCGGCCCGCGCCTGCGCTTCGCTAAGC
>JBJXEC010000184.1:0-18201 GCA_046155125.1 Sphingomonas sp.
GCCAGGCTCGTTGACCAGTTCGTCGAGAATTTCGCGCAGTTTGCCGAGCATGTTGATGAAAGCGTTCGACAATCGGCACCGCACGCCAAACAGCCCGCCTGATCCGGCCCGTCGCTTCGGGTCATTCCAACGATGAGCCCGATGCGATGACCAACCCTTCACCCCGCCTGTTTGAGAGCGATGCCAGCGTGCGCCATCTCGGCACTCGCCTGCTGGCCAAAACGCTGCCGCGCCCTGAATGGACTCATGAGGCACATTTGGCGGCGACTTTGTGGCTTGTCGTCGAGCGGCCTGACATCAACCTCGACAAGGATCTGCGGACGATCATTTCGTCGTATAATGAAAGTGTTGGCGGCGTGAACGACGCCGTGCAGGGCTATCACCACACGGTGACCTGCTGCTTTCTTGCTGCGGTTCGTGAGCATGTCGCCGGGTCAGCGCCGCTCGGGCTGGTCGCCAGCGTCAACGCGTTGTTGGTGTCCGAACGCGGCCAGCGCGACTGGCCGCTTCGGTTGTATTCGCGCGACGTGCTATGGTCAGCAGCGGCGCGTCTCACCTTTTTGCCACCCGATGTGCACCCCCACCCAAATTGACCGATGCAGCAACACTTTGTCGGATCATTTCGACGCAGATTGGGGTATGGCTAGCGGCGTATCACACCAAGGAGCAAGCGCATGGGTATTCTGGACGGGCTGATGGGGCAAATCGAAGGGCAGGCAGCATCGGCAATAGCTGCCAAAATGGGTATCGACCCCAACATGGCGCAGATGGCGATCACGGCATTGACGCAGGCGCACCCGCAGCCAGGCGATACCGTGCAGGCTGCCGCTGCTCAAACGGGCATGTCAACGGACATGCTCAGTTCGATTGTCGGCCATTTGGGCGGCGAGGGTGGTTTGGGTGCTCTGGTTGGCGCGATGGGTGGCGCTGCCGCGCAACCTGCTGACGCTTCTGCGGCACCGGCTCCAGCGGCTGCTGGCGGCATCATGGGGAGCCTAACCGGCATGCTCGACCGCGACGGCGACGGTAACCCGCTTAACGACATTGCCGGGATGGCCGGCGGGTTGTTCGGCGGCAAAAAATAATCCTGGCGAGTGGCCGGGGCGCGCGCGTGTGAAGTGCGAGCGCCCCGGTGCGTCAGGGCTCAGTGCGTTAGTTCTTCCGGGATGGTGCCACCATTTTCGGCAAGCTTTGTCATCACTTGCTTGTGCAGCCAGATGTTCATTTCCGCGCTGCCGTCTTTGGCGCCGGTATAGCCCAGCTCGTCCGCCAGCTCTTTGCGGTTGGTGAGCGACGCATCCAGACCGATCAGCTTCATCAGGTCGACAATCGATACCCGCCAGTTGAGCTTTTCGTCATTGTTCGCCTGCAAGCTATCGAGAAGGGCGGTTACGTCGACATTTTGCGGGGGCGTGTCCATAACTGGGGCAGCGGCAGGCGCCGCCTCAGCAGCTACGGGGGCAGGAGCGGGCTCAGCGGCCTTGGCCTTGCCCCAGATTGCGTCTTTGATTGCGCCGAAAATGCTCATGTGAGTCGCTCCATCAAACGTTTGGGAAACATCAGGATTGCTGGCGCTCTGGCGCCTGCTGGCAGACCTTAGCCAAGTTGGCGGATAATTGGGAGTGGTGGTTTGTCGCTCAGCTTGCGGGCGGCAATGGTTTAATGAGCAGCTTGCCGTCGCGCAGCCCGGTAACCGTTGCACGGGCGCCGGCCGGGAGGCTTTGGCCAAGCGCGGTCCACTCGCCGTCGCCCACACGGACGCGCCCCTCGCCCTCGACGATGGGCTCCACCACTGTGACCACTTCGCCAATCAGCCTTGCGCCGCGATCATTGAGCAGCGGGTCGGACGTATTCACCGGATAGTTGTGGTACCAGCGCTGGCCGATCGCGACGGCCGCGATGCTCCACGCTGCGAACGAACCAAGTTGTGCGACGAGCGGTAATGCCGGCAGCGCCAACACCGCGACCCCCGTTGCCGCCGCTGCAACCGCCAGAAATATCAGAAAGACGCCCGGCACCGCCAGTTCGGCGCCCGCCAGCGCCGCAGCGGCGATTAGCCACAGCAAGCCGGCATTGGCGACGAGCGCGCCAACCGTCATTGCTTCTCGATCTCAAACGGCCCCGCCGGGCGGATTGGCGCCGGAGCTGTCACCCGTGGCTTGGGCGCGGCAGAGGCATCGTCGGTGCCGCCAAACGCTTCCTTGGCAAGCGCGCCGATGCCACTCAGCGTGCCAATCAGCTGGGTCGCCTCGACCGGGAACAAAATGGTCTTGGCATTGGGCGACGTGGCGAACTTGCCGACCGCCTCGACATATTTTTGCGCGATGAAATAGTTGATCGCCTGCGCGCTGCCATTTTCGATCGCGGTCGAGACAAGTTCGGTCGCCTTGGCTTCGGCCTCGGCTGCCCGCTCACGTGCCTCGGAGTCTCGGAACGCCGATTCCTTGCGGCCCTCGGCTTCCAGAATGCGCGCCTGCTTCTGGCCTTCTGCGCGCAGAATTTCTGACGCGCGCGTACCTTCCGCCTCCAGGATGTTGGCGCGTTTTTCGCGCTCTGCCTTCATCTGGCGGGCCATCGCGTTCACGATGTCGACCGGCGGGCGGATGTCCTTGATTTCAACGCGCGTGATCTTGACGCCCCACGGGTTCGTTGCATGGTCAACCACGCTCAGCAGCCGCGCGTTGATCTCGTCGCGTTTTGACAGAAGTTCGTCCAGATCCATCGAGCCCATCACCGTGCGCAGGTTGGTGGTTGCAAGCTGCATGATCGCGACGAACAGGTTGCTGACCTCATAAGCTGCCTTGGCGGCATCCAGCACCTGAAAGAACACCACGCCGTCAACCGCGACCATCGCATTGTCTTTGGTGATGATTTCCTGCTGCGGCACATCGAGCACTTGCTCCATCATGTTGATCCGCTGGCCGACGCGATAGAAAAACGCGGGGTAGAAGTTCAGCCCCGGCCGAGCGACCGTCGTGAACCGGCCGAAATGTTCGATCGTGTACTGATAACCCTGCCGGACCATTTTCAGGCTGGCAAACAGGAACGCGACGACCATCATCAAAATGGCGGCGAACAAAGCAAGGATCACACTCATCAACCAACTCCGGCAATGGGGCCGATCAAGCGCGACCAGCGTGTTACTCGTCTACCACAACGGCAGCCGCTGCACAGCAAAATGCGGATGGCGATGCCGAATCCTGCACGACGTGGCGGCGCAACTTTGCCCGCGGCGGCCCCTAGCGCCGGCGCCCCGCTTTGGTTACATGGGCCGCCACGCTTCCCCGCCCGCACAGGAACTGGCAACACATGGACATCAGCCTCGGCCTCACTTTTGACGATGTGCTGCTGTACCCGGCCGAAAGCGATATCGTGCCCTCGATGGCCGATCCGCGGACCATGCTCACGCGGGGAATTGCGCTCAATATCCCAGTGATTTCGTCGGCCATGGACACCGTCACTGAAGCCGACATGGCCATCGTGATGGCGCAAATGGGTGGTATTGGCGTGCTCCACCGCAACCTCTCAATTGAGCAGCAAGTGGCGGCCGTCCGGCAGGTCAAGCGGTTTGAATCGGGTATGGTCGTCAACCCTATCACCATCGGGCCGACCGCCACGCTTGCGCAAGCGCAGGCGCTGATGGCGCGCCATCACATCTCGGGGATTCCCGTGGTCGAGGCAGACGGCAAACTTGTTGGCATCCTCACCAATCGCGACGTCCGGTTTGCCGAAAACCCCGATCAGCGCGTCGCTGAGCTCATGACAAAAGACAATCTGGCAACCGTTCGACCCGGCGTGAGCCAGGAAGAGGCGCGGCGGCGGTTGCACCAGCGCCGTATCGAGAAGTTGCTGGTCGTTGACGATGCATATCGCTGCATTGGCCTCATCACGGTCAAGGACATCGAAAAGGCAGTGACCTACCCCAATGCCACCAAGGATGCCTCGGGGCGCCTGCGGGTCGCTGCTGCCTCGACGGTTGGTGACAGCGGCTTCGAGCGGACCCGGGCGCTGATCGAGGCGGAGCTTGACCTTATCGTTATCGATACAGCGCATGGCCACAACCGCGACGTTGCGCGCGCGGTTGAGCGAGCGAAAGCCTTGTCCAACTCAGTGCAGGTTATCGCTGGCAATGTGGCGACTGCCGAAGCAACGCGGTCGCTGATCGATGCCGGCGCTGATGCCATCAAGGTGGGCATTGGCCCGGGCTCGATTTGCACCACGCGGGTAGTAGCAGGCGTTGGCGTGCCGCAGCTTACCGCGATCCTCGATTGTGCGGCAGAAGCACGCAAGTCAGGCGTGCCGATAATTGCCGATGGTGGCATCCGCACCTCGGGCGATGTCGCCAAGGCGCTCGCGGCGGGGGCTTCCAGTGTGATGATCGGGTCGCTGCTTGCGGGCACTGAAGAAGCACCGGGCGAAACCTTTCTGTTTCAAGGGCGTGCGTATAAATCCTATCGCGGCATGGGATCAGTCGGTGCGATGGCGCGGGGGTCGGCGGACCGGTATTTTCAGGCCGATATTGCCGATCAGCTGAAGCTCGTGCCCGAGGGGATTGAGGGGCAGGTGCCGTTCAAGGGCCCTGCCAAGGACGTGATCCACCAGCTTGTCGGGGGCGTGCGCGCGGCGATGGGCTATACCGGCGCGCGGACCATTGAAGAGCTTCAGGCACGCGCGCGCTTTGTACGCATCACGGGTGCCGGTCTAAAAGAGAGCCATGTGCACGACGTTACCATTACCCGGGAAGCGCCCAATTACCCAACGCGCTGACCCCCCCGCGTTCCGGCCATGACGCCATCCGCGCGCGCGCAAGCCGCAATTGAGGTGCTCGACGAGGTCATTGCGGCAGCGCGCACGGGTGGGGCGGCGGCGGATACGCTCATCGCGCGCTATTTCGCGAAGCGCCGGTATGCCGGATCGGCCGACCGGCGTGCCGTGCGCGAGCATGTCTATGCCGCTATCCGGGCTTTGGGCGAAGTGCCCGAGACCGGACGGGCGGCGTTGCTGGGCGTATTGTCGGAGGACGAGCGCGCGACCCTGTTCGACGGGTCGGCGCACGGACCGCAGCCCTGTGTCGCGGGCGAACCGGTGGCGTCGACCGGACTGGCACCGCATTGGCTGGTCGAGGCGCTGGCCAATTCTGGCATTGGGCGGCCCGAAATTGCTGCGATGGTGGATCGGGCGCCGCTCGACATTCGGGTCAATCGCCTGCTGACCGACCCGGACACGATCCGCGCAGAACTTCCCGAGGCCGCGCCGATCGCCCATCTTCCCAATGGCTTGCGATTGCCAGCTGGCTTTGACGTGGCGCCCATGGGCGGCCGCGTCGAAGTGCAGGACGCCGGCAGTCAGTTTGTGACGATGGCGGCCGGTGCAGCACCAGGAATGACGTTTGTTGATCTGTGCGCGGGCGCAGGCGGCAAGGCACTGGCGATGGCGGCGGCGATGGGAGGTGAGGGCAAAATTCTGGCCTGTGATATCGATCGCGCCCGCCTCTCGCGCCTCCTGCCGCGCGCCGCGCTGGCGGGCGCCACCATCATCACCACGCGTCTGCTCGATCCGATGCGCGAGCTTGACGTGCTGGACGATTGGCGCGCGCGCGCCGACTGCGTGGTTATCGATGCGCCCTGCTCCGGGACAGGCACCTGGCGACGCAACCCTGAGGGCCGCTGGCGGCTCAGCGCCGCGATGCTGGGGAAACTGGCCGATACACAGGCGCGGCTGCTTGGCATCGGCGCGGCGCTCGTTAGGCCTGGCGGTTCGCTGGTTTATGTCGTGTGTTCGCTGCTTGATGAAGAAGGGTCGGCGCAGGTGGCGCGCTTCTGTTCGGCCAACCCCGGGTGGCACGCAGCAGCGCTGTCACTCCCCGTGGGGCACGAGCGGGGTGGCGGCGTTCGGCTTTCTCCGCTGCAGGACTCGACGGATGGATTTTTTGTCGCGAGACTGATGGCGCCATGCTAGCCCCTACCGCTCGTTCGTATACGGAGACGATTATGCGTATCTCGTCGCTTGCCGCCGCCGCCGCGCTTGTTTTTGCCTGTGCCTCGTCGGCTCTGCACGGCCAGCGCGCGGACAATCAGATCGATCCGCGGTCGATTGCGCTGCTGGCGAGCGCCCGGGCGGCGCAGGCTGCTGGCAACTATACCGTCGCGGCGGAAACGCTGGAAACCGCACTCGCAGTTGATCCGCGCAATCGCGGCGCGCTGGTAGCGCTGGGGCAGGTTGCGCTGGCGCGTGGCTTTTCCGGGCAGTCGATCCGCTATTATCGGGAGGCGTTACTGCTGGAGCCGAATGACCTTGCCGCGCTGAAAGGGCAGGGCGAAGCGCTGGTTGCCAAGGGGGCGCTGGAACGGGCCCGGCAGAACCTTGCCAAGATCCGCAAGCTTTGCGTGAAAAGTTGCGAGGAGGGGTCGGCGCTTGCCGCGGTTATCGCCAAAGGGCCACCAGTCGTTGCGTCGGTTGCACCCGGCGCCAGCAAAGGCTCAGGCGCCAAGGAATAGGCGACGGCGGCAGTCGTTCAGCGCGCCGTCAGCGCCCGGGCAATTGCGATGAATTCAGGCACCGACACCGTCTCGGCCCGCCGGGTGGGGTCGATATCCAGCGAAGCGAGAACCTCCATCGCGCCGTGCAGCGACTTCAGGCTCTGGCGGAGCATTTTGCGGCGTTGCCCAAAGGCAGCGCCGGTCACGCGTTCCAGGACGGTGAAATCCACGCCGTCCGGCTGGTCGAGAGGCGCCAGATGGACCACCGCCGACATGATCTTGGGCGGCGGTGTGAAGGCGGAACGATGCACCGTCATGGCTAGGCGCGCGCTCGTCCGCCACTGCGCGAGCACTGACAGGCGGCCATAGGCATCGCTGTCGGGCGCTGCGACGATGCGGTCGGCCACTTCTTTCTGGAACATCAGGGTGAGGCTTTGCCACCAGGGCAGCCACGGCGCGGACAGCCAGCGGACGAATAGCGCAGTACCAACATTATAAGGCAAGTTGGCGACGATATGAGGGCGGCTGGCGAACAGCGCGGCCGCATCGAGCGCCAGCGCATCTTCTTCGATGACGCGCAGCTGATCGGGAAAGGCAACGCCAAGTTCTGCGAGCGCTGGAAGGCATCGCCGGTCGCGCTCGACTGCGGTAACACGAGCGCCAGCGTACAACAGCGCACGAGTGAGCCCGCCAGGGCCGGGGCCCACTTCGAAAACATCGGCGCCCGCCAGCGCGCCCGGTATCGCCGCAATCTTGGCCAGCAGCTGTCCATCCAGGAGAAAATTCTGGCCGAGCGCCTTGCTAGCCTGCAGCCCGTGTCTAGCAATCACTTCTCGGAGGGGCGGGAGCGCCGTCATTCCAGGCCGGCCGCACCATAGCGAACGCGCTGGTGCGTCGCCTCCGCTGCCAGCCTGATCGCGGCGATCATCGCGCCCGGTTCGGCCATGTTGGTGCCAGCAATGCCGAAGGCGGTGCCATGGTCGGGGGACGTACGAACGATGGGCAGCCCAAGCGTGATGTTGACGCCGCAATCAAAAAACAGCGTTTTCAACGGGATGAGTGCCTGATCATGGTAGCAGCACAGCGCGGCATCATAGCCCAGCCGAGCACGCGGATGGAACATTGCGTCGGCGGCATACGGCCCGACCGCGTCGACCCCCTCCTCCCGCAGCCTTTCGATCGCGGGGATAAGAATGTCGATTTCTTCGCGGCCGATCGTTCCCTGTTCGCCCGCGTGCGGATTGAAGCCAGCAAAGGCGAGCCGGGGTCGGCTGATGCCGAAGTTGCGGTTCAGGCCCCGGGCAGTCGCGAGCCCCTTGCTAAGCAGCAGCTCCACGCTCAGCAACTGTGACACTGCGGACAGCGGCACATGCGTGGTAATCGGCACCACGCGCAGGCCCGGCCCCGCGAGCATCATGACGGCATTTTCCCGGGCGATGCCGCATCGTTCCGCGACGAATTCGGTCTGGCCGGGGTCCGTAAACCCGATCTTGTACAATTGTACTTTTGATACCGGCCCGGTCACAAGGGCGCTCGCGGCGCTTGATCTGGTCAGCCCAACGGCCGCTTCGAGCGCGTGGAGCGCGCAACGCGCGCCGTCGACATCTGGTGCGCCGGGGCTGATGTCGCCCGCATCGTTCACGGACAGCACGGGCAAAGCCTTGTCCCATACGCTTACCGCTTCTTTGGGATCAGAAATTGGCACTACGGGGCCCTGCCACACCGCTTGCACCGCCCGCACATCGCCGACCGCGAAAAAGGGCGCGAGCCCCTCTTGCTGGCGGACGTTCCAGGCCTTGGCGATGATCTCCGGGCCAATTCCGGCCGGGTCACCCATCGAGACGGCTATTGGCACCATGGCTCAGCTCCCCTGGCCAGGGCGTGTCGACCGGCCCCTTGATGTTCAGCGATATTCGACGATCGCGTCGCGCCGCAAGTCGCGCAACTTGTGCTCAGCGCGCAGATTGACCGCCTGTGCTTCCATTTGCGAGCGCATCTGTTCCATGCCGGGAACGAGATTGCCCTGCGGTTCGTCGCGTCCGCACAGCACCAGCGCGCGCACGCCGTCTTCTGGCGATCCGAATGGCGGTGTTGATTCGCCGATCTGCATGCCGATGATGACTTGCTGGAGCTGTTGCGGAAGATCGCGAATTCGGGTGGAGTCGCTGTCGACGACCTCGGCACCTAGCGTTGCGGCCGCCTTGGCGACACCGCCGCAGCCATGAATTGATTGGGTCATCGCGGCGAATTCGGCCACCTTGGCGGCGGCACTGGCCTGCGTCGTGCCAGCCGGAAACGTCATCGATACCTGACGTAGGCTTAGCCGCGCGTCACGGATGTCAGCCGTCAGCACTTGGCGCTTGTCGACCAGCGCGAGCAGCGAGAATCCGCCAGGCACAGCGATTGGGCCGGCGATTTGGCCGATTTGCATTTGCGTGGCGGCCTGCGCCAGCGTTTCTGGAAGGACCGTTGCACGAACCCAGCCCAGATCGCCCGCCTTTGCGCGAGTCGACGCGTCCGAACGGTCAAGCGCTACCTGATCGAAGGTGCGCTTGCCCTGCTGGATATCCTGCATCAGCGAGCGCGCTTCAGAGAAAATGACCTGTTCGCGCTCGGGCGTGGCCGCGAGATAGATTTCGCGCACATGGAATTCAGTCGTGCCCTTGGCCGCTTCAAGCCGCTTGATGATTGATGCCACTTCCTCGTCACCGACATTGACCAGCGGCTCGATGCGGCGGCGCAGATAGCGATTCCAGGCAAGTTCGGCTTCGATCTGGCGCTTCAGCGAGCGTTCCGATGAGCCAATGTCGCGCAGATAAGCGCGCATCTCGGGGACCGATTTTTTGAAATTCTTCGCGATTCGCCCAAAGCTCTGGTCGATTTCGCTCCCGGTGACTGTGATCTCGCGCGACTTGGCCTCTTGAATCTGTAAGGTTTCGTCGATGAGCGAACTAAGGACTTGCAGGCGCAGCTGCTCCCGATCAGCCTCACTCAGCTTCACGGTGTTGCCGGCAAGGGCCAGTGCCACGCGCTGGTCGACATCGGTGCCAGTGATTACTGTTTCATTAACCAGCGCAGTTGGCTTGCGGACATTGGGATCGCGCTTGCCAAAAATCTGGAGGTTGGCCGGAATGTTGAGACCAGTGGTGGGAATGTCGTTGTCCGCCACCGTTTGCGACAACGCGGCGGACGCTAGCGCTGTGCCCGCCAACAGAACCACTGATTGGCCGATCAACCCGGCCTTGCGAAACGACGTAATCACTAGAATTTTCTATCCCTAATCCACTGACCGGTGGCGCCCAACTGGCTTAAAATACCTGAACCCGAGCTTAGCGACCCAGGTTCCTGAATGCCACCGTCAACAAAAAACTGTCGCCACGACGGGCGTCACCAGTGTCTTGATAGTCGCGTTTCCACGTCAAGCCAAGTTTCAGGCAGTTCGTCTCGTACGCGACGCCGATCCGGTGGCGGATTGGTGTGAACCCGTCGGACAGCGACAGCGGGTCTTCGCGCCGGTCGGTGAGGTCAATGACCGCCGAACCAAAGGCCGACCAGAAGCGCGAAATCTGCACACGCCCCCCGGCGCGCAGTTCCTCGCGGTCGCGCAGGTCCTCAAGCGTCGGCACGATATTTCGATTGAGCCGCAGATATCCAAACAGCACATAAGTCGCCCGCGAGCCGATGGTCGTGTCGATTTCGTTGCGGCGTATGGCAAGCCCGTCCTTGTCGAGCCGGTAGCGGTGAACAAATGTGAGGAATTCTTTGTAGCGCAGTTCAGTGCGACCAACGATATCGGAAACTCGATCGGTAAGCCCGGTGCCGTCCGGGAAAATTGTGGGCCGTGACGACAGCCGATAGCTTTGGCCAATGGTTGCATCGAGCGCGATATTGGGCAGGCTCGCGCTCCATTGCAGGCCGTAAGTGAACCGTGCCGAGTCCTCGAACCGGTCATAACCGGGAAAGCGGTTGAGCGCGAACAGGTTGGAGTCTTCGAGGTCAACGGCGCGAGCGTCCTCGTTGGGCACCGCAAGATTGGCCGTCTGCGGCGCGGCAACAACTTGCACCCGCGGCGTGAATCGCTGGGTTCCGCCCAGAAAATTGCCGACGAACGGCCATTGCACGTCGGCTGCAACAGCGCCGATCGCGCGCGCCCGAAATCCGTCGGTTCCGCGATAGCTGATGATCGATGTAGCGGCCGTTTGATCGGCATTGTAGATATCGCCGCGCCCATAGGCGGTGAGCGTGAACAGCTGCCCAAATGGTGTGATCCGCCGCAAATCCCAGCGGGCGCTCGCAAAGGCACGCTGCGTATCCTGCCCAGCGGTCCTGCCGATGGCGAGGCTGTTGACCTGCAGCTCAATCTTCCCGCCGAAAACCGGGGTTGCTAGGCGCTTGCGATAGTCGATCTCGGGCAGCGCGATGGGCTGCAATCCTTGAACGTCGCCAACCCTGAGCGTTTGCACGCCCCACCCGGCGATCGACAAATAGCTGTTGGCGTCTATCCGCTCGACCTTAACGGTGCTGCGCAGCACGTCTTCGGTGGAAATGTCATACCGCCGCAGAAATGTTCGGTCGGTTGTTACGCGCAGCGATCCACTGACGCTCCAGTTTGGCGACAACTGGAACCGGCCGCTTACGTCCAGATAGCCGCGAAACGCATTTTGAAGGTTTGTCGCGGTGGGGGCAGTCAGGGTGTCCGTGCGGGCGCTGGCCGTGCCATAGGCCGCGATCCGGTAGGCGCCCGTCGATGTCAGCGCCTTATACTCCACGCCGAGCAATGGCAGCACGCCCGAATAAATTCGCGGCGTAATCGCAATCCCGCGATTGGGAGCGATCTTGAAATAATAGGGTAACGAGAGTTCGGCCCCGTTTACCCGGCTATATTTGAGGTCCGGCGCCAGAAATCCGGTTTGCGCGCCGTCGCCGGCCGGGCTTGAAAACACCGGCAACGGAATGCTCGGCAGCCCAAGCAGGCTCAGCCGCGCTCCCCGGTAATGAATGCGTTGTTTCGCCGCATCATAAACGATGCGTACCGCAGTGATCTTCCAGGACGGCTCCTGCGGGCAATTGTCGAGATCGGTCACGGCGCAGGGGGAATAAGCGGCATTGTCCAGGGTCACGACGTCGCCGTTGCGCGTGCCACTTTGCGCCGCGAGCCGGCCGCCCTGATCGAGCACTACCAGCAAATTCTCGACCATGCCGTCTTTCAGCGAATCGGTGAGTGTTACGCTGTCGCCATAGGCCGCGTCGCCGCCGGGGTTGGAAATGGCGATGTTGCCGGTCGCGACGACCTCGCCCGATTTGCGGTTCCAGACGACCTTGTCGGCGCGCAAGCGATCGCCTTCGCGGTACATGCGAACGTCGCCGCTTGCGGTAACGATGTCGTTGGCGGTGTCATAGCTAATCGTGTCGGCGCTGAACCGAACGTCATCCTTGGCGCCATCGGCAATGGCGTCAGCCTGCGGAGCATCGGGTGATTGCGGCGATTCAGGCGGCGCTGGCTGCGCTGAGCGGTTCCGCAGATCCTGGGCCACGGCAACGCCTGGCAAGGTCACCGCGAGAGGTAGCGCCCAAAATATCGCTATGCGATGCCCCCTCACGCCCAATCTACCTTCAGCACTGGCCCCGACTCCCGGCGCAATGGGTTCCTATCGCACCACAATCCGGGCGCTGCAATCTTGTGCGGCGCTTTGCCACAGTGCAAAGCTTGCCGTAAGGAAGCGGCCATATCGTTAACGGGCCCAGCAAAAGGACTTTCATGCAGATTGAGTTTTCCGCCGTGCGGCCCGGTGCTGCGTCGACCATTGCGCTTCCTGTCGAGAAGGACGGGCTTGATCGCCTTGATCTGGTCGGGTTCGACGCAGCGGCACAACGGATTTTACTGGCCGCAGCAAAAGCGGCGCGATTTGAAGGCGAAGTCGCGACTTGTGCCGAGGCAATGGTCATGCCGGGTGCCATAGCGGGCGAAACCCCGCTCCAGGTTGTTTTGCTGGGGGTGGGCGGTGGCAGCGAGGCCGATTATGAGCGTGCAGGCGGCGCGTTGACCGCACGGTTCCTGACGTCCGGTGTCCAGGCGATTGCGGTCGATTTCGGTGCGCTGAGCGGCTCGCCCACGCCCAATGCTGTGGCGCGACTTGCCGCTGGTGCCGTGCAGCGCGGCTGGCGGATCGACGTGTACCGCACGAAATTGCCAGAGCGTGCCAGGCCCACATTGTCGGCAATCACGCTGGTTGGTGCGCCCGACGGTTCGGCGGCCGCATGGGCTGCGCTTGATGCCGTGACCCAGGGACTGGCGCTGACCCGGACGCTCGTCGCCGAGCCGCCGAACGTGATTTATCCCGAGAGCTTTGTTGCTCGCGTCAAGGCCGATATGGCGGGGCTGGCCGTTGAGATCAGCGTGCTGGGGGAGGCTGAGATGGCAGCGCTCGGCATGGGCGCGCTGCTTGGTGTCAGCCAGGGCTCGGTGCGCGACGCGCAACTGCTGGTCATGCAGTGGAAGGGCAAGGGCGATGGCGACCCTGATCTGGCGCTGGTCGGCAAGGGTGTCACCTTCGACACGGGCGGAATTTCGCTAAAGCCCGGCCCCGGCATGGAAGACATGAAGTGGGACATGGGCGGCGCGGGCGCGGTGGTTGGCGCGATGAAGTCGCTGGCGCTGCGCAAAGCAAAGGCGAATGTCGTGGGCGTTTGCGGGCTGGTGGAGAACATGCCGGATGGCAATGCCCAGCGCCCGGGTGACATCGTGACGTCTATGTCGGGCCAGACGATCGAGATACTCAATACCGATGCCGAAGGGCGGCTGGTGTTGTGCGATGCGCTGACGTGGGTGCAGAAGAATTATCGGCCAAAGACCATTGTCGATCTGGCGACGCTGACGGGCGCGATCATCATTTCGCTGGGCAATGAGCATGGCGGGTGCTTCGCCAACGATGATTCGCTGGCGGACCAGTTGCTGGCGGCGGGCAAGAGCTCGGGCGACCTATTGTGGCGCTTCCCGCTGTCGGATGCGTACAACAAGCTTATCGACTCGCCGATCGCCGATATGAAGAATGTCGGCCCGCGCGGGGCGGGTTCGATTACAGCCGCGCAGTTTATCCAGCGCTTCATCGACAAGGGCGTGCGCTGGGCGCATCTCGACATTGCCGGCATGGTCTGGGCCGACAAGCCCGGCGCCACATGGGACAAGGGCGCAACCGGTTATGGCGTGCGCCTGCTCGACCGCTTTGTCGCCGACAATTTCGAAGGCTGAAGGTCCCACCGGGGGAAACGTGCGCAGTGCAGGTGGATTTCTATCATTTGACGATCCGCCCGCTCGACCGGGTGTTGCCGCGCATCGCCGAGCGAGTGCTCGCAAACGGCGACCGGTTGCTGATCGTGGCGCAAAACGCGGACCAGCGTACCGCGCTTGACCGGCTGCTATGGGTCTACGCAGCTGACAGCTTTCTTCCTCATGCTCAGGCGGGGGTGGGGGACGACGCCGCGCAGCCGGTGCTCATCGCCGCCGATCCATTGGCGACCAACGCCGCTCGCAACGTCGTGCTGGCCGACGGCCTCTGGCGGGACGAGGCCCTCGGGTTCGATCGCGCATTTCACTTTTTCGACGAAGACCTGATCGTCGACGCGCGCGCGGCATGGAAGGATCTCGCCAGTCGGGCAGCGGTGGAGCGCCGATACTGGAAGCAAACCGGCTCGGGCTGGGAGCAAGCAGCCTGAAGCGACCGCGCTTCGGCAGTCGCCGATCCGGTCGACTTGCATCGGCGCGCGGCCCCGACTAGGGAGCCGCCATCACTCAACTCATCCTCAAGCACAGGAGCCGAACGGCCATGGCCGCTACCCGGACGTTTTCGATCATCAAGCCCGATGCCACCCGCCGCAACCTGACGGGCGCCGTCACCAAGATGCTGGAAGAGGCTGGCCTGCGGGTCGTCGCGTCAAAGCGCATCCACATGACAAAGGATCAGGCGGAGGGCTTTTACGCCGTCCACCGCGAGCGCCCCTTTTTCAACGATCTGGTGAGCTTCATGATTTCCGGCCCCGTCGTTGTACAAGTGCTGGAGGGCGAAAATGCCATGCAGCGCAATCGTGACATCATGGGCGCGACCAACCCCGCCAATGCTGAACCCGGCACCATCCGCAAGGAATTGTCGGAGAGCATCGAGGCGAACTCGGTGCACGGTTCTGATTCGGAAGAAAATGCTGCGATCGAAATTGCCTATTTCTTCACGCCGGAAGAAATTGTCGGCTGAGCTTTGGTTCAGGGCGACATTGGGGGCCGTCGGGGCAATCCGGCGGCCCTTTTTCTGTGTGCGCCATCAAAATTCGTCGACGATGTCCATCATTCTGGTCAGCCGTTTGGGGGCAACTGCCCGCCAGCTTTTCGCGATCCATCCGGCGATCGCGTCCCAATCCGTATCGCCAAGGTCCAGCCGAATGCCGACCCAGCCGTCGCCGAAATAGGCCGGGCGGTAATAGCGCTCGGGATCGCGCTCGATTAGCACCGCCTGGTCGTCGACGCCGCTGATTTTCACGAGGATCGCCGTTTTGCCATCGCCGTGGTGGTCGTGCGTGAAATAGGCGAACTTTTTGCCGCCGATGATGCCGAAACAGGGCATGCCGTGTGAGGTTACTTCGTCCGCCTCTGGCTGTTCCAACGCCAGTTCGCGCACTTTGCCGAGCAGGAATTGCGGATCACGCCCGCGCGAGACAAAGGCGGCAAGCGTCGGCGCATAGAGCTGATGTTCGGCGATGAGCACGCGAGCAGCGAGCGCCGCAACGGTATCGCCGGAGAGAATCGCCACTTCGGTTTGCGCAAGCACTGGCCCCTCGTCGAGCCCGGCGGTGACGATGTGCACGCTGCACCCGGCGACCGTGTCGCCCGCCGCCAGCGCGCGCTCATGCGTGTGCAGCCCAGCGTATTTGGGGAGCAGTGACGGATGGATATTGAGCATCCGGCCTTCCCACTGCGCAACGAACTCAGCCGACAGAATGCGCATATAGCCGGCAAGCGCCACATACGCCGCCCGGGCCTTTACCAGCGCGGCGTGGATCAGCGCATCATGGGCGGCGCGCGTCAGCCCGCTGTGCGTGTGGGCAGCGGTCGGGATACCCTCCGCTGCGGCCAGGGCCAGGCCGGGGGCGGCCGGATTATTCGACGCGACGAGCACGATCTCGAACGGGCAATCCGCTCGCTTTGCGGCATAGAGGAGCGCCGCCATGTTGGTGCCGGTGCCCGAAATCAGCACCGCGACCCGCGCTTTAGCCATGGTGTATCGCCTGCCAGGCCGCGCGCGCTGCCCATGTCTCTGCGCTGCCGGATACGGTGCAACCGCGCGCGCCGGCGCTGATGTGACCAATATCAAAAACGGTTTCGCCAGCCGCTTCCAACGCCACCCGAATGTCGGTCGCCAACGCGGCGGCCACGATCACCGCCATGCCGATGCCGCAGTTGAAGGTGCGGGCCATTTCCTCCGGCTCGATGTGCCCCTGCGCCTGCAGGAACGCCATGAGCCGTGGTTGCGCCCAGGCATCGGCGTTGATGGTGGCATGCATCCCTTGCGGCAGCACGCGCGGCACATTTTCAAGCAAGCCGCCGCCGGTAATGTGCGCAAGGCCCTTGATCTGCCCCGCGCGCAGCAGCGGCAGCAGCGCCCGCACATAAATCCGCGTTGGCGCCATCAGCGCGTCGATCAGCAGCACGTCCTGATCGAACAGGGCGGGGCGGTCGAGCTTCCAGCCCCTGTCCGTCGCGAGGCGTCTTACCAGCGAAAAGCCATTGGAATGGACGCCCGACGAAGCGAGCCCCAGGATCACGTCGCCGGGCGCGATGTCGGCGCCAGTCAGCACCCGGTCACGCTCGACGGCGCCCACGCAAAAGCCGGCAAGGTCATAATCGCCATCGGCATACATGCCCGGCATTTCCGCCGTTTCACCGCCGATGAGCGCGCAACCGGCTTGCAGACACCCTTGCGCAATTGAGGCCACCACGCGCTCGGCCACGCTCGAGTCGAGCCGACCGGTCGCGTAGTAATCGAGGAAGAACAGCGGCTCGGCACCCTGTACGATCAAATCATTCGCGCACATCGCCACCAGATCAATCCCGACGCCGTCATGCACCTTGTGGTCGATCGCCAGTTTCAGTTTGGTGCCCACGCCATCATTGGCTGCGACCAGCAGCGGATCGACAAAGCCTGCTGCCTTCAAGTCGAAAAATCCGCCAAATCCGCCAAGTTCAGCGTCTGCGCCCGGCCGGCGTGTTGCCTTTGCCATGGGACCGATAGCGCGAACAAGCGCGTTGCCGGCGGCTATCGATACCCCGGCCTTGGCATAGGTATAGGGCGCGGACTCCGGTTCGTTTGTGCTCATTTGGCATTGACTAGCCACATCGCGCTTGGATTTCCATGTCCGCTTCGCCAAAAGGGCGGCGATATGGCATTTGCTCGCTTCCGCACCGCTCGACATCCCCTCGGCCTGGCCGTGCTGGCGCTTGCCGCGCTGGTCCTAAGTCCGTCGGTGCTGGCGCAGATCGACGGCGGCAGACAGGGCGTGGCACCAGTGGATAGCTCGGGCAGCTTCGAGGTGGGCGGTATCGAGGTCGATGTCGTCGCCAAGAGCGCGCAAACCGCGCGCGAGGCCGGGTGGCGCATTGCCCAACGCAAAGGGTGGCAGTTGCTGTCGCGCCGGTTGGGCGGTGGCGGCGGATTGGTATCCGACGGCACGCTGGATGCGCTTGTCGCAGGCATCGTCGTCGAAAATGAACAACTGGGCCCAAACCGTTATATCGCTCGGCTGGGCGTGCTGTTTGACCGGTCACGCTCGGCCGAGGTTCTGGGCGTTGCCGGGCAAATCAGCCGCTCGCCGCCGCTGCTCGTCATACCAGTGCAATGGTCGGGCGGCGCCGCGCACGTGTTTGAGCAACGCACCGCATGGCAAGAGGCCTGGGCAAGGTTCCGCACTGGCAACAGCACCGTTGACTATGTGCGCCCAACCGGCACTGGCCCCGACGCGCTGCTCCTCAACGCTGGCCAAGTGCTCCGACCGGGGCGGGGGTGGTGGCGCACGGTGCTTGGCCAATATGGCGCGCTAGACGTGGTCATCCCGGTCGTGCACCTTTACCCGACCTATCCTGGCGGGCCAGTCGTTGGCGCATTTCAGGCGCGGTTTGGACCCGATAATCGCCTGATAACCGCCTTTAACTTGCGGGTGAACAGCGCGGACGCCATCCCGGCGCTGCTTGACGAGGGCATTAAGCGGATCGACGCTGCTTATCAGGGTGCGCTCAATTCAGGCATTTTGCGGGTCGACCCGAGCCTGTTCGCACCGCCTGCTCCCGAGCCGCTTGCGACCGAGGAAACTGGCGAGACCCCTGTTGTGACTGACGAGGGAGACAGCGTCGTCACTGATCGCCCGGCGACCAGCACCATCAGCGTGCAGGCCGACACGCCGAGCGCTGCGTCGGTTGCCTCTGTTGAGGCGGCGCTGCGGGGGGTGCCCGGCGTGCGCGCCGCTGCGACGACTAGCCTTGCGCTTGGCGGAATCTCGGTGGTTCGCGTGGGCTATGAAGGGAGCATCGTCCAGTTGCAGGCGGCGCTAGAAGCACGCGGTTGGCAAGTGCTGGCGGGTAACGGCGCCTTGCGGATTTTCCGCACCGTTTCGCCAGCGCCGCCCAACCCTGCGCCGGACAATGCGACACAGTAATGACGCAGCTGGCACTGCCGCTCAGCTT
>JBJXEC010000185.1:0-11279 GCA_046155125.1 Sphingomonas sp.
CGTGCCCGGAAGCCGCGGGTGGTGACGCGATGAGCGCCGACACGCCCGATGACGGCGCCGACCCCAAAGGCCGGGCGATACCGAGCGGCAGGTTGTCGCGTTTTGGCCATTTCGGGCGGCTGGCGAGTGGCGTTGCCGGTGGTATGCTGGCGGAAGGCGCGCGCCGGCTCGCCGACGGTGAACGCCCCAATATGCGCGACATGCTGCTAACGCCGGGCAACGTAAAGCGAGTGGCGGACCGGCTTTCGCACCTGCGCGGCGCGGCGATGAAGCTGGGCCAGATGATCTCGATGGATGCAGGCGACATGCTGCCGCCCGAACTTGCCGACATCATGGCGCGGCTGCGCCAAAACGCGCACCGTATGCCCCCGCAACAATTGCAGCAAGTTTTGGCGGGGCAATGGGGCAAAGACTGGCGCACCCGCTTTGCGCGCTTCAACGCGACGCCGATTGCCGCGGCGTCGATAGGGCAGGTCCACCGTGCCCAAACGCATGATGGCCGCGACCTGGCGATCAAGGTGCAGTATCCCGGCGTTCGCGAGAGCATTGATGCTGATGTCGACAATGTCGCAACGCTGCTGCGCGTATCGGGGTTGCTGCCGCGCGAGCTCGATATCGCACCCTTGCTGGCCGCCGCCAAGGAGCAGTTGCGCGAGGAGGCGGACTATGGTCGCGAGGGGCAGCAGATGGCACTGTTCGGCACCTTGCTGGCTGGCGTGCCTGACTATGTCGTGCCCGTGCTCGACACCGAATTTACGACCGACCGGGTGCTGGCCATGAGCTTTGTCGAGGGGCGCCCCATCGAAAGTCTGGTAGAGGCCCCGCAAGCGACTCGCGATGCGGCGATGCAGGCGCTGATCGCGCTCGTCCTGCGCGAATTGTTCGAGTTCGGTGTGATGCAAACCGACCCGAATTTTGCCAATTACCGCTATCAGCCCGATACCGGGAAGCTGGTGCTGCTTGATTTCGGCGCGTCGCGCCCGGTCGCTTCGGCAACATCGGCCGGGTATCTCGCGCTGTTGCGCGCGCTGATTTCGGGCGACCGGGACGAGTCGCGCGAGGCAGCATTTGGCGCGGGCTTTGTCGGGCAAGGCGCCATCGCGCAATATCGTCCAAAGATTGACCGGATGATCGACGTCGTCATTGCGGAACTGCAACGGGCTGACGCCTTCGACTTTGGCGACCGCAGTTTTATCGGCGTTCTGCGCGATGAGGGCATGGACATCGCCGCGGATCAGACGACGTGGCATATCCCCCCTGCGGACATCCTTTTCGTTCAGCGCAAGATTAGCGGCACCGCGCTGCTCGCTGCCCGGCTGAAGGCCCGCGTCGATATCCGATCAATGGTAAGCGGCTATCTAGCCCTGGCGGGGTAAAAATCATGGAGAAGCGCGCCACGACAGGGCGCCGCCACTAGGCTCAGACCATCGCACCCATAAGCCTTGGTTGATAGGCGGCGTTCGACGTCACATCAAGCTGACCGAAAGTCGGTATTGGGCAGACAGGGCGGGCCTGCAAAGGCCGATATACGGGGAATCAGACGCCCGTACCCATCACTATGCACAATGATTCTAGAGCATTCGTCCGCTCACGATGCCTGTGCAACCTCAAGGAACTAACATGACCGATTCCGTTCACGACATCGTTGACACGGCCGTCGCCGCCGGCTCCTTTTCCACCCTGGTCGCGGCCGTAACGGCGGCTGGACTTGTCGACACCCTGAAGGGCGAAGGACCGTTCACCGTATTCGCCCCGTCCGACGACGCCTTTGCGGCACTGCCAGCGGGCACAGTCGAAGATCTCGTCAAGCCCGAGAACAAGGAAAAGCTGACTGCCATCCTTCTGCTCCATGTCCTGCCGGGCAAAGTGATGGCAGCCGATGTTGCTGGCCAGGTTATGGATCCAGCAACCGCTGGCGGTGCCACGATCCATGTTGATGGCACCAATGGCGTGACCGTTGACGGTGCCAATGTGGTGACCGCCGACATCGCCTGCTCAAATGGCGTCATCCATGTCATCGACGCCGTGCTGCTGCCCAAGGGCTGAACGTCGTAATCTGTGGCCGGGGGCAGCGATGCCTCCGGCCATTTGTCAGACTGCGGCCAGCGCCGCCGCGTCGCCGTCAAATCCCTCAACAATCCGTCGGTCTATCTTGTGGTCGCGTGCAACCTCTCGCGCGGTCATCTTGGCGGACATCATGACGGATGGCGTACCGCCGCCGGGCTGCGTGCCCTGCCCTACCAAATAAAGATTGGTGACATCTTCGCTGCGATTATGCGGCCGGAAGAATGCCGTCTGGGTTAGCCTCGGCTCCACGCCAAAACCGTTGCCGGCATACGCCCCCAGAACATGCTCGAAATAATCGGGCGTGACGGCGCTTCGATAGACCAGCCGGTCGCGAAGGCCCGGGATAAAGCCGCGATCGTCCAGGAAGTTTAGGACCTTATCGGCAAATTTCTCGCCCATTGTTTCCCAGTTAATATCACTCAAATTGTTAGGCACGGGGATCAGCGTATAGGCGGCGTGATGCCCGGGCGGGGCCAGGCTCGGGTCAGTCTTAGTTGGTATGTGCAAATATTGCGAGAAGTCGTCGGCCAGGATCTTGCGCTCGAAAATGTCCATCAACAACTCTTCATAGCGTGGCCCCAGAATGATGTTGTGGTGCTGAAGGTCCGGATCGCCCTCGCGCATGGCATAGCCGAAATAGATCACCATCAGCGACATGCTTTGCTTGCGAAACTTCACCAGCGCATCGCGGTTGATCCGCCGATGCGCCTTGTCGACAAGCCGCAGATAGGTGGTGGCATAATCGGCATTGGAAACGACGATATCGGCGCGCAGATGGTCGCCCGATGCCAGCGTAACGCCTGTTGCAACCCGCTGACGCCCGCGCTTTTCAACATCGATCCGCGCCACTTCAGCGTTCAGGTGAAGCGTCCCGCCCAGTTCTTCGAACTTGCGGACAAGCGCTGCCACTAGCGCGCCTGTGCCACCCATGGCGAAGTGCACGCCCCAGGTTTTCTCCACGAAATGGATCATCGCGTAAATTGCCGGCACTTTCAGCGGATTGCCGCCGATCAGCAGCGGTTCGAAACTGAACACTTGCCGCATCTTATCGCTTTTGAAGTACTTGCTGATAAGCGAGAATAGCGGCTGGACGGCGCCAAGCTTGAGCAGATCGGGAACGACGGAAACCATCGATCCAAGGCTCCCGAAATATGTATAGCCAAGCTCCAGAAAGCCACGTTTGAAAATGGCGCGCGCAGCTTCGTGGAAGTGTTCATAGCCCTCAAGGTCTTCTGGCGCGAGCCGCGCGATCTGGGCGCGAACATTCTGCGGGTCCGCGTCATAATCGAAGAAGCTGCCGTCATCAAAATAGATGCGATAAAAGGGCAGCACCGGCACGATATCCAGGTAGCGGCTGGTGTGCGGACCGCCGCTGATTCCTGATTGAATACGCTGTCCTTCGGCGAGAATGTCCGACGGAAAATCTGGTTGACCGAGCATGGCGTTGCCGCGCTCCAGCGCGAAAAGTTCTTCGATGAAATGTGGTACGGTCAGCACCGTCGGCCCCATGTCGAACGTAAACCCCTGCGCGCGCCGAACATAGGCGCGCCCGCCGGCTGCATCGAGCTGCTCGACGATATGGGTGTCGAAGCCCAAACTCTGGAGCCGGATCGCGCACGCGATGCCACCAATGCCAGAGCCGATTACAATAGCGGTACGCGTTGTCATGATGTCGAGGTTTCTCCACTAAAACGAAGGCGGCGCGTTGCGTCGGACCGGTTCAACCGTTCATCCAGCCAGCGCGAAAGCAACAGGTGCGGCACGGCAACCGACGCAAGCAACTGAAAGCCCTGAGCTGCTACCGTAAGGCTAGTCGGCGATGGTGCCAACTGTTGCAGCAAACACCAGCCAGCAATGGCAATGCCTGCGATGAACACTCCGGTCCAAACCCATCGCGCCGACGCCATGTCGCGCAGGGCGCCGCGCGCTTGCGCAAGGTGTCGCGGCGAATGCAGAAAAACGAAAAACAGCGCGAACCCGACGACCGGCGGCAAGGCGGTCAGTAATATGAGGCAAAGTGCCATAGCGGCTGCCCAGCGTCGGCTGCCATCCAGCCAGGCGACCACAATGCCAACGGCGGTGACCAGCAGCGCAACCGGTGCAGCGGCGACAATGAGTTGAACGATGACGGCCGCGCGCTCATCGCTCATTTCCACGAAAACGGCAGATACAGCGGCATGGTGTCCGATCGTAGGCGCAGCGATGATCGCGACCCCGGCCGCCAGGCGCAGCAGTGGCTCGTCGAGCATCTCCCAGTCTTCGCCGAAATGCACCGCCGCAACGGCCAGGAATAGCATGAGCGCGACCAATGGCGACGCCATCCATAGGATCGCCATCACGGCGGCAATCGCCCCGTAACCGCCAACCGCCAGCAGCAGTTCGTGGCGATCAAGCGTAATCGCGCGTTGCAACAGCGCAATATCATACGCACCGTGGGGCAGACCGCCACCGATGAACACGAATGTCGCAGCCGTGTCGGTTGCGACCTCGCCAAGAGGATTGCCCATTAAGGTAGCGACGACAACCATGGTAGCGGCAATCCAATATGCCGGATGCACGAAGTCGTCATGCCCGTGACGGGCACGACGACCAGAGTTTTTTGTTGGTAGCGTCTTTTGTCGCACGATCTCAGGCAGTGTAAGCCAGCGTCTCGCCAGCTTCGGCGTCCGATTTCCGCACGGCGATGAGGAAGATCAAGACGCCAAGACCCGCCTTGGCGACGATATCGGCGATCGTATACCCTATCTGGATCGTCGTCGTCACCGTACCCCCGGTCAACCCGGCATAAGGCGCCATGTACACGATCGGATAGAACCCCCAGGAAGCGAAGGTCAGCAGGCGCGCCTTGCGAACCAAATTCTGCGCGGAAGCAGGCTGCTGGTTGATCGAGTCGCCAAGCCCCCGGAACAGCTCCCACACGATGTAAACAAACGGGATCGCCGACAAGGTGCCCCATAACGCGCGCGTGGGGATGTCGCTGGCAATCTCGCCGGGATAGCCCAGCACGATCATCAGCGCCGCCGCTGCCCCCAGGCGGACCGACTTCGATGTCGTTTCTTCGCGTGAAAGCCGCATCACTAGAACGAGTTCAATCAGCAAAAGAGGAACGGTCAGGAGCCAGTCGACATACCGATACGCATCGTTGAAGGCAAAGCCGGTCGCGAAAACAGTGCCTTCCTTGAACATATAAGAGGCGTTCCAACTCTCAAAAATGCGGAAATAATGGTAGGCAGCGATGGCTGTTACCAGGCCCGAAATGGTCAGCGCCGTGCGATAGGCAGGCGCGACTTGCGAACGGCTGAGCCATAAGAATGCGGTAGCGGCAGCCATCGTTGCAAAAGTGAAAGAAAAGGCGTTGTAAACCAGCGAGAACTGGAAGGGCGTAACAATATCCATCAAAGTCTCCGTCGAGGTGATGCGTGGTGCGCGTGCGCCATGTAGCGATGGCACGAAGTGTTCTATCGGTTTGAAACGATCCTATTACTTCCAAAATGTCGTCACAGCGGCGCGCGGGGGGAGGGGGACCCGACCTCCACGCTATCGGGCAGATGGGTGGGGCGATGCCGCTGTGGCGACGAAAGACGAATTACGCCGGACCGCATATTTCAGCGATACGGACGTTGTACTGTACCTGTCGGCGCCCAGGCGCTTAAAGGCCTGCTTCTACTGCAAGACGGATCATGTCAGCCGTTGTGCGCAGCCCGAGCCGGTCCATCAGGATGGAGCGGTGCATCTTCACCGTCTTTTCGGCCAGATTGAGTTCAGCGGCGATCTGCTTGTTCAGCAGCCCGTTGGCAACAAGCTTGAGCACCTGCCCCTGCCGAGGCGAAAGCGCCTTCACCATCTCGGCTGCGCGGATACGCCGCATGCTGGAAGGCGCCGACGCCTCAGCATCGATTTCGACTTGCGATCCCAAAAAATACAACAGGTCATCATGTTCGTCATAAATTGGCGCCACCAGCACGGCGTTCCGGAAGGGTTGGCCGCTGCGCTTGTAGTTCAGAATTTCAACGAGAACTGGGCGATGTTCGCGAACGCCTCGCCGGATTTCCTCGGTCAGCCACGGTTCCGTTGCCGGGCCCGACAGGAACCGGCAGTTCCGCCCGACCACTTCCTCAACCGGATACCCGGTCAATTCGCAAAAGGCCGTGTTGCAGGCGATAATCGGGTTATCCGGAAGTCGGGGATCGCTGATGACCGACGGAATTGGGCTGTCGATAACGAGCCGGTGGTGGCGATTCTCGGCTGACGGTGAGGCGACTCCTCGTTCCATTTCAACTGCGCATCCTGACCATTTAATCGTTCATACCGGGTAACAGCCGCTGTGGCACCAGAATTAACACACCGCGATCGCTAACGCTGACCGCGCCCGTCGGTCGCGGTGCGCTTACCCGCGGCACAGCACCGGGAGGACAGCGCTCAGCCACCCGCGGCCACCGGCAAGCAAAACGCCGCCCCCTTGTCCCAACCCAGTGTATTACCTATTTGATACACATCGAACAAACCGCGTTGCAGGAGCTGGGCCATGGGCAAGAAGAAGGACGCCAAGAAGGGCGCAAAAATTCCGAAAGAGATCGCGGGCATCAAGGTGCCCAAGAAGCTGCGCAAAAAGGGGGAAGCGATTATCGAGGCGGCGCAGTCTCCACTCGGGCGGGAAGTCATGCTGTCAGGCTTTGCAGCGCTTGCCAGCGCGGCGGTGACGCGCGGAATGGCGAAGGCCGCAAGCGCACCGCACGCGCCCTCAGCGCCGTCTGCCGCCTCCCCGTCGCCCGACGACGGCGGCACGCGGATCGACCCGACCGAGGCCGGTGCCGAGGCCGCGCGGCAATTTGTGAGGGGCCTGAGCGAGGCGTTTAAGCGGATGCGCGACGCATAACGCGCGGACAAGCGGCCGCGCGACGCACAAGTGGGCGGAGAGCAGCGCCATGGCGAGGGCTGTCCACAGCTCACATGCGATCCCGGGTTGCACCGGTCGTACGGCAGGAAGATTCACCGTGTCACGCGCCGAGCGCAGTCTATCGGCGGTGCCGGCACACGGCAATTGACCGGTCCGCGTGGCACCTCGGCGGCACCCGGCGCACGCGGCGATAACGAATACTTAACCATCTCGCTTAATACCCTGACCGGTCAGTGCACCACGCACGTCGGGAAAGCGCATCATGTCGGCCACCAACACGACCACCACCACGGCGCGCATTTTGCTCCATGAAGCTATGACGTTGCAGGAGGCGGGCAATCTGGCCGAAGCCGAACCGCGTTACCGTGCCGTAATCGCGCTTGGCTATCGCGCGGTGGAAGTGCTGCCGGTGCTCGCCGGAATCGTCGCCAAGCGCGGCGCGGTGGACGAGGCGATCGACCTTTGGAGCGCGCTGCTGGCCATCATCATCGACGATCCCGCGGCGCTCCATGAAAAGGCGCTGCTGCTCGGCAAGCTAGGCCGGTTTGACGCGGCCATCGAATGCCTGGAGCAGGCGTGCCGGACGGACCCGGACAATGCCGTTGCTGCCAATAACCTTGGCGTCATGCTATCCAACGCTGGCCGCAAACGCGAGGCGCGGGCCGAATTCCAGCGTGCGCTAACGCTGTCGCCCGACAATATCGCAGTGCGCCATCAGCTGCGCCGCCTGAATGCGGAGCAAGTGCCCTTCTGGCACGTGCCGATGATGAACGACGCCCGCCGCAACGACGCCTTCGAAGCAGCGATCAAGGCGGTAGTGGCGAACGCTGGCCCCCACGCGCGCGTGCTCGACATTGGCACCGGCAGCGGTTTGCTCTCAATGATGGCGGCGCGGGCGGGCGCGAAATCTGTCGTCGCCTGCGAAATGGTGCCTGTGATCGCCGAGATGGCGCAGCGGATCGTAACGGAAAATGGCTATGCCGACCGGATCACCATCTTCGACCGGCTGTCGAGCGAGCTCAGCGTCGGCGTGGAGCTTGACGCGCGCGCCGATATTCTCGTGTCCGAAATCCTCTCCAGCGACTTGCTGACCGAGCATGTGCTCGACACTTTTGAAGATGCGCGCGCGCGCCTGCTCACGGCGGACGCGGCGATCATTCCGCGCGCGGCCAGCGCGATTGGCTGTCTGGTCGAGAGCGATGTGCTGGCAAATTATGTTTTCGTCGATCAGGTCTCGGGCTTTGATCTGTCCAGCTTTGGCGAGCTGGCGACGCAGAAGCTGCCCATTCACGGCACGATGACCAACTGGCGGCGCCTGTCCGCCGATGTCGAGCTTGTCCGCATCGACCTGGCGGCGGCCCATACACCAAGCGACCTTCAACTGCTCCGCTTACCCGTGCTGGCGGACGGTACCGCGACCGGCATCGTTCAGTGGATGCATGTCGATCTGGCAGAGGGCATCAGCTTCGACAACCACCCGGATGGCTATTCAGATGGCGGCTGGCTGCAGGTGCTCCACAACTTCCCGGCACCAATTCAGGTGCGGGCGGGCGATACGCTGAACCTGGCGGTCGGCCATGATCGCGTGACGCTCATCATCCAGCCACTAGGTATCGCCGCGAGCGCTGTGCTGCACGCGGCCGCCTGAGCCGCGCCGTTCAAATGTGAATGGGCTTGCCCGTTACCGCCATGGCCGCTTCCTTGACGGCTTCGGCATGGGTTGGGTGCGCGTGGCAGGTATAGGCGATGTCCTCGCTGGTCGCGCCAAATTCCATGCCAAGCGCCACTTCGGCGATGAGCGTGCCAGCGAGCGACGAGATGATCCACACGCCCAGCACCCGGTCTGACTTGGCATCAGCGATGATCTTCACGAAACCGTCGGTGTCGCGATTGGTCTTGGCGCGGCTGTTGCCGGCGAACGGGAATTTGCCGACCTTCACCTCGCCGCGCTCCTTTGCGGCCTCCTCCGTCAGCCCGACGCCCGCGATTTCCGGGTACGTATAGACCACGCTCGGGATGATATCATGGTTCACGATACCCGTGTGCCCGGCGATGTTTTCGGCAACCGCCACGCCTTCGTCCTCGGCCTTGTGGGCGAGCATCGGGCCGGGGATGACGTCACCTATCGCCCAGACGCCGGCAACCGCCGTGCGAAACGCATGGTCGGTTTCGATTTGCCCGCGCGCGTTGGGTTGAAGGCCAATCGCATCGAGGCCAAGCCCGTCGGTGTTGGGCTTGCGGCCAATGGAGACGAGCACCGCATCTGCCGTCAGCGTCTCGGCCGCACCGCCCTTGGCAGGCTCGATGGTAACCGTCGCCGAATTGCCCTGCACGGTAACGCCGGTCACCTTCATGCCGGTTTTCAGCTCAAAACCCTGCTTCTTGAAAAGCCGCGCCGATTCCTTGCGAACCTCGCCGTCAAAGCCCGGCAAAATCTGGTCGAGATACTCAACCACCGTCACCTTGGCACCAAGCCGCCGCCATACGCTGCCCAGCTCCAGCCCGATGACGCCGCCGCCAATGACGACCATGTGCTCGGGCACTTTGGGGAGCGCCAGCGCGCCGGTTGAGTCGACGACGACCTTCTGGTCAACCGTAACGCCCGGCAGCGGCGTGACGGATGATCCGGTCGCGATGACGATGTTTTTGGCGGTGACCGTCTGGTCGCCGACTTTTACAGTGTTTGGCCCGGTGAAGCTGCCAAGCCCCTTCAGCCAGGTGACCTTGTTCTTCTTGAACAAGAACTCGATGCCGCCCGTCAGCTCGCCCACCGCTTTCGCTTTTTCCGCGTGCATCTGGTTCAGGTTGAGCGACACGCCGGTGAAGTCGATGCCGAATTTGGCGAGCGCTCCGGAATGCGCCTCTTCATAGACATGCGAGGCATGGAGCAGCGCCTTGGACGGGATGCAGCCGACGTTTAGGCACGTACCGCCGAGCGTCTCGCGAGCTTCGGCACAGGCGGTGCGCAAGCCAAGCTGCGCGGCGCGGATGGCAGCGACATAGCCACCGGGCCCAGCGCCGATGATAAGGACGTCGAAATCATAGTCTGCCATGGGGGTTCCTCAGAAGGGATATGATCGGTCGGTGGCCGCAATCAAGCTCATGAAATCCAGATCGCAATACCCGACCCTTTGGCGACGCTGCGGTCCAGCAAGGCGCGGAGCGCGGGGACGCTTTGAAACACATATTCCCAACCCTCTTCGCCTTCATCTGCGAGAGAGTCGGCAAGATAAATGTCGGCCGCGACCATGCGTTCGGGATCATAACGACGGTGCAGTTCGGCATCGGTCAGCTCGGAAAATGCATCACGAAAATCACGCACTTCATCCGGACTGGCAAATCGTGCCGGGCCATAGCCGATATCTTCCCCGGTCTCTTCGCCGGCGTGCAGCAGAAAATTAAGCGGCGGATCACCTTCGTACGGCGAACCCGTCAAAATGAAATGCAGCGCCTGCCAAGCCTTGTCAAAATCGACATAGTCCTCTTCCTCTGCACTTTCGAGGAACTGCAACAGATCATCGAGATCGGAAGCGGCCGCACGGAAGGCCGCTTCATCGGGTACGCGGCGCAAGCAAAGAACCATTCCCATCGCGGTCGCCTCACAAATCAATCAAAATCCGCGTCGGGTCTTCAATCGCGTTCTTCAGCGCGACGAGGAACGTCACTGCTTCACGCCCGTCGATCAGGCGGTGATCGTAGCTGAGCGCGAGATACATCATCGGGCGAATCACGATCTGCCCGCCGACCACCACGGGCCGGTCCTCGATGCGGTGGAGGCCAAGCACGGCGGATTGCGGCGGGTTGATGATGGGCGTCGACAGCAGCGAGCCGAACACCCCGCCGTTGGAGATGGTGAAGGTGCCGCCCTTCATCTCGTCAATCTTGAGCGTGCCGTCCTTGGCGCGCTTGCCGTAATCACCAATCGCGCGCTCGACATCGGCGACCGACATCTGGTCGGCATCGCGCACCACAGGCACGACAAGACCGCCCGGCGACGACACCGCCACCGAAATATCGACATAGTCGTGATAGACGACCTCGTCGCCGTCAATCGAGGCGTTGACGCTCGGCACGTCTTTCAGCGCAAGACACGCGGCCTTGGCGAAAAAGCCCATGAAGCCGAGCCGCACGCCGTGCTTCTTCTCGAATAAATCCTTATATTTGTTCCGCGCTTCGATGACGGCACTCATGTCCACATCATTGAACGTGGTGAGCATGGCGGCGGTGTTCTGCGCTTCCTTCAGCCGCTTGGCGATCGTCTGGCGCAGCCGCGTCATGCGCACACGTTCTTCCTTGCGCGCGCCGGAGGTGGCCG
>JBJXEC010000186.1:0-11265 GCA_046155125.1 Sphingomonas sp.
CGCGTCACGAAAGGCCGCCCAGCGATCAAACACGCCAAGCGAGTCGCGCGCGGCCGCGGGCGCCGCGCTCACCAGCGCTATCGCCACAAGCCCCAGTTTGCCCCGCCTCACGCTGGCGCGTGCCCGCCGCCCAGGTGGATCACCGTCTCCACCCCGTGCTCAATCATCACCATCGACCCTTGCGGGAGGCCAGGTCGTGTCGGCGCCCCAAGCGTTGGGTGCGGCTCGGCGCCCGTCATCACACCGCGCAGCACGCGGCTGGAAATACCGTGCATGATGATGAGCCGGTCGCCCGCGTCGTCCCGGGTATCAGCCAGCCAGCTACTGACCCGCTCGGCAATCTGCTCGTAGCGCTCGCCGTCGGGCGCGGGGAGCAACAGGCCTTCGATCGGCTCGACGACCGGACCATGCTCGGCGACCACATCAGCATAATAGCGACCGCCCCAGCTGCCCATGCCGATCTCCACGAGCCGGTCGTCGTGGCGCGCATCATGCCAGTCGAGCCCCAGATGTTCCGTAACCACGGCCAATGTTTGCAGCGCGCGACCCGTGGTTGATGCCCAAAGGCTCAGGCGAGGTGACGGACCCAAATAGCGCGCAAGCGCGGCCCCCATTTCGTCAGCCTGCGCAAAGCCTGCCCTGGTGAGCGGCGTGTGCGCTGCTTCCCCCTGCAAACGCCGCGCGGCATTGAACACGGTTTCCCCGTGGCGAGCAATAAAGTCACGGCCTTGACGCGGGCGGTTGGTGTCCATGGCCAGCGTTTCAACCGCCTGTGGCGCAAAAGCAACGGTTTTCCGTGTTTATCTAAGGTTCATGCAACTTTGCGGGGCCACGGCCATTTGAGAGGTCCGCCCCATGTTCCGGGGCGGTTTTTGTGGAGTAACCCATGCGTATTCTAACCCTTGCCGCTATCGCCCTTGTGCCGATCGCCACCCCCGCTTTCGCCCAGTCCGATCCGCAGGCCCCATTTACCGGCCCGCGTGCCGGCGCCATCCTTGGCTATGACGGCATTCGGCCCGGCAGCACCCAGGATTCCGCTATCGGCGGCGACCGGGCCGGTGCCGATGGCTTCCTCTATGGTGGTGACATCGGTTATGACCTGCAACAGGGCCGGGCCGTGTTCGGTATCGAAGGCGAGGTGACCGGGTCGACTGGCAATGTCAGCAATTCCCCGCGTGATACGGCCGCACTTGGTTTCGGCCGGGTGAAGGCCGGGCGTGACCTTTATGTCGGCGGCCGTGCCGGCTTGCTGGTCGGCGCACGCACGCTTGGTTATGTAAAAGGCGGCTATACCAATGCGCGCCTCGACCTGACCGCAAGCGACGGCACCACCGAAACCGGCCGCGGCTTCAATCTCGACGGCTACCGCGTTGGCGCCGGTATCGAACATCAACTGACCCCGCGCACTTATGCCAAGGTTGAATATCGCTATTCCAACTATGGCAGCGCGCGGCTCGAATTTCCCCGCGGGGCCAACACGAACAACTTTGGTATCGATACCGACCGGCATCAGGTCGTCGCGGGCGTCGGCTTCCGCTTCTGAACCATCGGGACGGGTTCATAAGACCGACAGAAGGGCTGGGGCGCTTGCCCCGGCCCTTTTTATGTTTAAGGAAAGGACACGGCGAATTGCCCGTGCGCCAAGGCGCGCTGGGCCAAAATTTGGGCGGCGGCCCGGGGGAGTGGAATGAAGGCGACAATCGAACGCGCAACGCTCTTGAAGGGCTTGAGCCACGTGCAGTCCGTGGTGGAACGGCGCAACACCATCCCCATTCTTTCCAACGTGCTGCTCGAGGCGACGGCTGACGGCACGCTGCGGCTGATGGCAACCGACCTTGATTTGCAGATCAACGAACATGTCGCGGCTGCCGTCGACACGCCGGGTGCGACCACCGTTTCTGCCCACACCCTGTTCGATATCGCCCGCAAATTGCCGGAAGGCAGCCAGGTGCAAATCTCGGCGGCGGAAGGTCGCATGTCGATCATGGCCGGCCGCGCGAAATTCCAGCTTTCAACGCTACCGCGTGATGACTTCCCGGTGATTGCCGAAGGCGAGCTGCCGGTCAGCTTCGAACTGCCCGCCGAAACGCTCAAGCACATTATCGACAAGACGCGCTTTGCGATTTCGACAGAAGAAACGCGCTATTATCTCAATGGTATATTCCTGCACGTGACGGATGATCCCACGCCGGTGCTCAAAGCGGCGGCGACCGATGGCCACCGGCTCGCCCGCTACACGGTGCCCCGGCCCGACGGCGCCGAGAAAATGCCCGACGTCATCGTGCCGCGCAAATGCATTGCCGAACTGCGCAAGCTGCTCGACGAGATTGACGGGTCCGTCGGCGTGTCGCTGTCGCCTACCAAAATTCGTTTCGATCTTGGGCAAGCATTGCTCACGTCAAAACTCATCGACGGGACCTTCCCGGATTACAGCCGTGTCATCCCGACCGGCAACGACAAGATGCTGAAGATCGACCCGCGCAGCTTCCAGGAAGGGGTCGACCGCGTGTCGACCATCGCGACTGAAAAGACGCGCGCCGTGAAAATGACGCTCGACCGCGACAAGATCATCCTGTCGGTGACCAGCCCGGAAAACGGCACTGCTGCCGAAGAAGTGCCCGGCGAATATACCGCGGACGGGTTCGATATCGGCTTCAACAGCCGATATTTGCTCGATATTCTGGGGCAGGTCGACGGCGACATTGTCGAGGTACATCTGGCAGATGCCGCTGCGCCCACGCTCATCCGCGAGAACGACAAGTCGCCGGCGCTCTACGTCATCATGCCCATGCGGGTATGACTTACGCGGGCCAATCCAGCCGCGTGTGACACGGCTGCAAGCAGACTTGATTTGTTAATGGTTCCGCGGCATACTTACATTACTGTCAGTAAGGATGCGACTCGATGGCCAAGCTGCCCCCCTTTCCCGGCACGACCGGCCGCCGCGACTGGCGCGCCGCCTTTGCCGCCATTCGCAAGCTGCTCGCCAATGGCGATGACACCACACAGGTGTTTATCATCATGCGCGCGCTGAATGTGGGGAATGCACCGTTCAACTATGGCCGCTTCATCGCTACCGCCGAGGGCGGGCGCATGGCGTATGAGCGCGTTGAGCTGGCCAGGCTGTTTTCCCACCGCACCTATGTCGCGCAGTTCGCGCCGGGAACGGTGGGTGCGGCTTACCGCGCGTTTCTCGACAGTACCGGCTATTCAGCGGACGGTCTGGTCGAGGTCAGCCGCGTCATTAGCGAAGATGACATGGCGCATCCCTATGCCTGGTTCGGGCGGCGGGTGCGCGACACGCACGACATCTGGCACGTGCTGACGGGCTACAAGGCCGACGAGTCGCTCGGCGAAGCGTCGCTGGTGGCGTTCAGCTATGCACAGCTTGGTGGCCTCGGCTGGGCGTTCATTGGAGCAGCGGCTGCTCTGAAGAGTATCCGCGTGACGGGCAACACGCTGTTCGCGCGCGCGGTTTGGGAAGGCTATTGCCGCGGGAAAAAGGCGCGCTGGTTGCCGGCAGAAGATTATCAGCGCTTGCTCCACGAGCCGATTGAGGCGGCGCGGGCGCGGCTGGGCCTCGCGCCGCCCCTTGGTTATCTGAAGGCGCAGGACGTGCTGGGGCCAGCGATGGCGTCGTATCTCAGCCAGCGCAAGGCGGCGACGGCAGAGGCGCCGCTCGCGGCCTGATCGTCACTCGCGCTCGGGCACCGGCACGTTGAAGCCGTTGAGCGTCATCGACACCAGGCAGTAAAGCCCGACAAGATAGATGAGCTCGGCCGCGCCATCCTGCCCAAACGCCTCCACCGCGAGCCGGTAGCACGGCTCGGGCAATACGCCGCCGTTGACCAGCGCAAATGCCACGTCATAGGCGGCGTTCTCCTCGGCCGACAAATCGCCCGGCTTCACATTGGCGCACAGCGCGGACAAGCGCTCCGGCTTCATCCCCTCGCGTTCGGCGACGGCGATGTGTGCATAAATCTCGTACGCCGCATCAAAATGCGCGCCCGTTACCAATATCGCGACCTGGCGCGCCGAATCGGGGAGGTTGGGGTTAACCGACATTGCCTTGGTCAGATCCCACACCGCCTTGCCCATCACTGGCCAGTGCAACCACGGGTTCCACGGCCCCATCAGCGCGCCATCGTGGCGCACCGTCTGGAAGTCGTTGAAATTAGACGCGATACCCCTCTTCATATCGTCATAGAGCGGACGCTGCTCGTCGGTCAGGCTGGCGGGCGGGATCAGGGGCAGACGCATGGGCTTCTCCACGTTGCAGGGCGTTGTCGCGCTCGGCGGTTTGGCCACGCGCAGTGTTCCTTTAAGCCTGTCTTGTGAAAGTTGCGCGGTTGCGGTTGAGATGCGCTAAGCAGGCAGCCGTGCTCTCTCGCCTTGTCCTCACCGATTTTCGCAACCATGCCAGCGCCAGCATTGTGCCAGACGCCGGGTTCGTGGTGCTCACCGGCGAAAATGGCGCGGGCAAGACCAATGTGCTCGAGGCCGTTTCGTTGCTGTCACCCGGCAGGGGGCTGCGGCGCGCCGGGCTTGGCGAGATGGCGCGCCAGGGCGGGCCTGGCGGCTTTGGCGTGGCGGCCACGATCAGCGGCGATGTCGCGATTTCCACTGGCACGCTGGCGAGCGCGCCCGAACGCCGGATCGTGAGGGTGCAGGGTGCCGGTGCGGCGGCGACGGCGCTTGGCGACTGGCTGACGGTGCTGTGGCTGACACCCGCGATGGACCGGCTGTTTTCCGAAGCGGCAAGCGAGCGCCGGCGGTTTCTGGACCGGCTGACGCTGGCGCTCCATCCCGGCCATGCGATGCACGCCACCCGCTATGAAGCGGCCATGCGCGCGCGCAACCGGCTGCTGGCAGACGACCGGCCACCGGACCCAGACTGGCTGGCAGCGCTTGAGATGCAAATGGCCGAACACGGCGCCGCTATTGACGCCGCCCGGCACGACTGCGTGGCGTTGCTTGCAGAACGGCTTGCGTTGGCGCCTGAAGGCCCGTTCGCGCGCGCGCGGTTGACGCTGGAAGGTGATCGACCAGCGGATCTTGCGGTTGCCCTCGCGGCGGGGAGGCGGCGCGACGCCGCCGCCGGGCGCGCTCTTGCCGGGCCGCACCGCGCCGACCTTGGCGTCATGCACGTCGCCAAAAATCAGGCCGCAACGCTGTGTTCCACTGGCGAGCAAAAGGCGCTGTTGCTGGCCATTGTGCTTGCCCATGCCGAACTGGTGGCCGACCGGATCGGGCGCCCGCCCGTGCTGTTGCTAGACGAAGTCGCAGCCCATCTTGATCCGGTGCGCCGGGCCGCGCTGTTCGACCGGCTCTCCGGCAAGGGGCAGATATGGATGACGGGTACCGAACCTGGCCTGTTCGACGCGATCTCCGATCCCCGCGCAACCCGTTTGGCCTTGCCGCTGGCGCCGTAGCGAGCGGTGGTGCCGCAACCCTGTAAGCTATCGTCCAATAATGCTACGTCCGCGAGCGCGTCGATTGACGTGGCAAGCGGCGTTTCGCATGCGCTGGCGCGCGGGCATCATTGCCTGCCGCGCCATGGTTTAGGAGGGAATGCCAATGAGCCTGCACTTCACACGCATCGTTGCGACCATCGCCCTGTCGATGGCCGCAGTCGATTCGCCAGCCCTTGCTAGGCCGCTAACGCAGGCGTCGGCGCCCGCGCCAAATTCGGGGGTTGTCGAAGTCATCAGCCGCCACGATGTCGACACGACCGTTGCGTTGCTCAAAGCCGATATCGCGAAGAAGGGCATTCGCTTTTTCGATGCGATTGACCAGAGCGCGCTTGCCAAATCGGCCGACATCGCGCTGTCGCGCTCGGTTCTGCTCGTGTTCGGCAACCCGCCGCTTGGCATCCAGTTTCTGACGAGCACGCCTTATGCTGGGCTCGACTGGCCAGTGCGGATGCTGGTGTTTGAGGGAACCGACGGCAAAGTGCACATTGCCTGGACCGATTTTGCCTATATCGGCCGCCGCCACGCGATGACGGACCGTGACGCCCAACTCAAAATGGCCAATGAGGTGGCGGCGTCCATCGCGTCGGCCGCCACGGCCCAGTAAGGCAGGTTTGCCTGCACCCGGCGCGCGCGTGGTGGCGCGCGCCATTTTGCTTTCGTTTGCCGGCGCGAATCCCTATATCCTCGCTATGGCAACACCCCCACAAAATCCGACCAACACCAACGATTACGGCGCCGATTCGATCAAGGTGCTCAAGGGCCTTGACGCTGTGCGCAAACGGCCAGGCATGTATATTGGCGATACTGACGATGGCTCGGGCCTGCACCACATGGTGTTCGAGGTGTCCGACAACGCGATCGACGAAGCGCTGGCCGGGCATTGCGACAGGATCGACATTGTCCTGAACCCCGACGGTTCGGTGTCGGTCGAAGACAATGGCCGCGGGATTCCAACCGGCATTCACACCGAAGAGGGCGTGTCAGCCGCTGAAGTCATCATGACGCAGCTGCACGCTGGCGGAAAGTTCGAGAACACGTCTGACGACAACGCCTACAAAGTTTCGGGCGGGCTGCACGGCGTTGGGGTTTCGGTCGTAAATGCGCTGAGCGAGTGGCTTGACCTCACAATCTGGCGCGACGACCGCGAGCATTATATGCGCTTTGCCTTTGGCGATGCGGTGGCGCCGCTTAAAGAAATTGGCCCCGCAAATGGCAAGAAGGGGACGAAGGTGACCTTCTTCCCCTCGCCCGCCACCTTCAAGATCACCGAGTTCGACTTTGAGAAACTGGAGCATCGCTACCGCGAGCTTGCCTTTCTCAATTCGGGGGTTCGGCTGTTCCTGAGCGATGCGCGCCATGCCGAGACCAAGATGGTCGAGCTATATTATGAAGGCGGGATAGCGGCGTTCGTCAAGTATCTGGATCGCAACAAGGCAGCGCTCATGCCCGATCCCGTCGCCATCAACGGGACGCGCGACGATGTGACGATCGACGTCGCGCTTGAGTGGAACGACAGCTACTATGAAAATGTTCTGTGCTTCACCAACAACATCCCGCAGCGCGACGGCGGCACGCATCTGGCGGCCTTCCGGGCGGCGCTGACCCGCACGCTCAACAATTATGCCGAAAAATCGGGCATGTTGAAGAAGGAAAAGGTCACGCTCACCGGCGATGACATGCGCGAGGGGCTCACCGCGATCGTCTCGGTGAAATTGCCCGACCCCAAGTTCAGCAGCCAGACCAAGGACAAGCTCGTTTCGTCCGAAGTGCGCCAGCCGCTTGAAAGCCTGATGGCCGACAAGCTTGTCGAATGGCTGGAGGAAAACCCCGCACACGGCCGGGCGATAATCGCCAAGGTGATCGATGCCGCCGCCGCCCGCGAAGCCGCGAAAAAGGCGCGCGAACTCACCCGGCGCAAGGGCGTGATGGACATCGCCTCGCTCCCTGGCAAGCTTGCCGACTGCCAGGAGCGTGACCCGGCCAAATCAGAGCTGTTCCTCGTCGAGGGCGATTCGGCGGGCGGCTCTGCCAAGCAGGGGCGCGACCGGCATTTTCAGGCGATTCTGCCGTTGCGCGGTAAAATCCTGAACGTCGAGCGCGCGCGCTTTGACCGGATGCTGTCGAGCCGCGAAATCGGCACGCTCATTCAGGCGATGGGCACGGGTATCGGGCGCGACGACTTCAATGTCGAAAAGCTGCGCTACCACAAAATCGTCATCATGACGGACGCCGATGTCGATGGCGCGCATATCCGCACGCTGCTGCTCACGTTCTTTTACCGGCAAATGCCCGAGATCATCACCAAGGGCCATCTCTTCATCGCGCAGCCACCGCTGTACAAGGCGGTACGCGGCCGTTCCGAAGTGTATTTGAAGGACGATGCAGCGCTCGACGATTATCTGGTCGAAAACGGGGTGGCGCTTTCGGTGCTGGAAGGCGCAGGCGGCGCACGCTCAGGCGCGGATTTGCGCGGTCTTGTCGATCATGCGCGGCGGATGCGCACGCTGATGCGTTATGTGCCCAGGCGCTATGATCCAATGCTTGTCGAGGCGCTCGCCATGGGTGGGGTGCTGGCGCCGTCGCTGTTAACGGGCGAGCGCGCGACCCTGTTGGAGACGGTCGTAACCGGGCTCGATGCGGCCGATGCCGATGCGCGCTGGTCCGCGTCGCTGACCCCGGAAGGCGCCATCCACTTCAAGCGCGTGTGGCGCGGGGTGAGCGATCACCACATCATCGACACGGCGTTTCTGGGATCGGCTGAAGCGCGCAAGCTGCATGTGCTTGCCGTTGAGCAAGGTGAAAGCTTTGCGCAGACGGCCAAGCTTGTCTCGAGCAAGGCGGCCGCCGCTGCCCAGGCCGAGGCAGATGCCGCCGCGGACGAGGATGACGACGCACCGCCAGTGATTGGCAAGGGCGAGGCGATGGTTGCACGGCCAAGCCAGCTGCTTGATGCCGTGCTCGCCGCCGGGCGCAAGGGCCTTGCCATCTCGCGCTACAAGGGCCTTGGCGAAATGAACGCGGACCAACTGTGGGAAACGACGCTCGACCCGGCTAATCGCTCGATGCTGCGCGTCGAGGTCGAGCAGGCCGATGTGGCCGACGAAATCTTCACGCGGTTAATGGGTGATGTCGTCGAGCCGCGCCGGGAGTTCATTCAGGAAAATGCGCTGTCCGTCGCCAATCTCGACGTTTGACAAGTCAGCGTCGCGGTGCGTCAGCTTGCTGCTGACCCGGTGACTGAATTAGGCGCGGCGGCGGTGATGGTCACCGTCACCATATCGCCAATCTTGCCGGGGCCGTCATACAGCACCGATTGTAGCCAGGGTGACTTGCCAAGCAATTGGCCGTCGCGTTTGCCCGGGCGTTCGAGCAAAATGTCGCAGCTTTTGCCGACGCATGAAGCGTTGAACGCTGCCTGATCGCGGTTGAGCGCATCCTGCAGGCGGGCGAGCCGTTCCGCCATAAGCTCGGGCGCGATCTGGTTCGCCATGGTCGCCGCTGGCGTGCCGGGGCGCGGCGAATATTTGAAGCTGAACGCTTGCGCATAGCCGACCGCGTCGACCAGGCTTAGCGTCGCCTCGAAATCGGCATCGGTTTCGCCGGGAAAACCGACGATGAAGTCGCCCGACAGGGCGATATCGGGGCGCGCCGCGCGCACCCGCTCCAGCAGCCGCAAATAGGAATCGCGGCTGTGGCTGCGGTTCATCGCCCTCAGGATCCGGTCGCTGCCAGATTGCACGGGCAAATGCAGAAACGGCATCAGCTTTGGCACGTCGCGGTGCGCGGCGATCAGGTCGTCGGCCATATCGTTGGGGTGGCTGGTGGTGTAGCGCAGGCGCGCAAGCCCCTCGATTTTCGCGAGCGCCTCGATCAGCGCGCCCAGCCCGCGCGCACCGCCGCGCTCATCCTCACCGGTCCACGCGTTCACATTCTGCCCAAGCAGCGTGATTTCGCGCGCACCCGCCGCGACCAGCGCCCGTGCTTCATCGACGATGGCGCCCCATGGCCGCGACACTTCGGCGCCGCGCGTGTAAGGCACCACGCAATAGGTGCAAAATTTGTCGCAGCCTTCCTGCACGGTGAGAAATGCCGATGGCGGCACGCGCCGCCGCGCCGGCAAGTGCCCAAACTTCATGTCGACCGGCATGTCGGTATCAACCGCTGCGACGCCACCCGCAGCCCTGGCGATCAACGCGGGCAGATTGTGATAGGCTTGCGGGCCGACCACCACATCGACCTTGGCGCGGCGGACGATTTCTTCCCCTTCAGCTTGGGCGACGCAGCCGGCAATCGCAATCATCGGGTCCTGCCCGTGCTTCCTGATGCGCCCGATGTCGGAATATACCTTCTCGGTCGCCTTTTCGCGAATGTGGCAGGTGTTGAGGATAACGAGATCGGCGCTGTTAACGTCGGCGGCGGCGGCAAGCCCTTGGGCCGCCATCAGCTCGGCCATCCGATCGCCGTCATAGACGTTCATCTGGCAGCCAAAGGATTTGACGTGAAAAGTCTTGGGGGTGCGGATCATTGCTTGCGGCTATAGCGCCAAGCGTCCGGTTACTGAACCCCCAGCGACGGCGCCGCAACAGGCGTTGCCGGGTGCGGCAGCGGCGGATGCTCCCCCGCTGCAATTGCCGCAAGCACATCATGCCCCGGAAACGGGCGCAACGGGTGGCCGAGCGTGCGGGCGAGCGCCTCCTCGATCCGCCGGCGCGCTTCGGCATTGATGGCTTTACGCCCGGGATAATCACGCGGGTTAAAGGGTTCGAGGAAATGGACTTCGACCGGAAAACTCCCTTTGCGCTTTAGCACGCGCAGGGCATTATCCTGCCCCTGCTCTACCCCGACCCAGGCGATTTCCTCGGTCACGGCGCCATAGTTGAGGACGACGGGTTGCACCATGATGCCGGGCGGCGGCGGGTCGAGCACGGCAAGCAGACTGGGCTTGAACGGCAGCAGCGACAAGCCGTCGGTCGTCGTGCCTTCCGGAAAAATCGTGATCGCCCAGGTTTGCGCCAGCGCCTCGCGCAGCTCGTTGATTTGCGCAGCGACGCCCATCCGGTCCGCCCGCTGGACGAATACCGTTCGGTTCACCTTGGCGAGCCAGCCCACTATCGGTGCCTTAGCCAGCTCGTGCTTGGCGATGAAGGCAGTGCCGTTCGCGCCCGCAATCACCGGAATGTCCAGCCAGCTCACATGGTTGGCGACGAAAAACACGTCGCGCCTCAGCGGCACGCCAATCGTCTTTCTCCGCGCGCCGCAAATCCGCGCGGCCCAGCCCAGAAACAGGCGCGGCCATGGCGAGGACTGGCGCAGTAGCCGCCAAAGATAATGCGGGGGAATCGCGGCCAGCATCGCGATCATCAACCCGATGCCACGCGCGGCAACACGAAACCAGCCGGCGGGCTCAGCCCTTGCGATCAAGCGCAACGCCGTAAAGTTCCATCCGGTGATCGACGAGACGAAAGCCAAGTCGCTCGGCGATCGCCTTTTGCAGTTGCTCAAGTTCCGGATCGACGAACTCCACGACCTTGCCGGTTTCCACATCGATCAAATGATCGTGATGCGCCTCAGGCGCAGGCTCATAGCGCGCGCGGCCATCGCCAAAATCATGGCGGTCGAGAATGCCGGCTTCCTCGAACAGGCGCACGGTGCGGTAGACGGTGGCGATCGAGATGCCAGGATCAATCGCGGCGGCGCGTTCATAGACCTTTTCAACGTCCGGATGGTCTTCCGCGTCTGAAAGCACGCGCGCGATGACCCGGCGCTGCTCGGTGATGCGCAGGCCCTTTTC
>JBJXEC010000187.1:0-18015 GCA_046155125.1 Sphingomonas sp.
TTGATCTCGCCTTTGAGCAGGGCCCGGTGACGGGGATGACGCCCAGGGAAATCAAGAAATACATCCGCTATATTGCAGACTGGCGGCTGGGGCAGCTTGGCCTGAAGCCCATCTACATGATCGACGAGCACCCCCTGCCCTGGCTAGCACCACTGCTGAACGGGGTGGAGCACGCCAATTTCTTTGAACAGCGCGCCACCGAATATTCCAAGGGCGCGACCAAAGGCAGCTGGAACGAAGTGTGGGACAGCTTCGACAAACGGCAAAAGGCAAAGGCCGTGCCGGTGGATGTGGCGAATGAGGATGGCGGCGAGGGCGACATGTTCTCAAAAGCAGGGATTGCGGCGGAGTAGGAGCACAAAGCCCCCGGCGAGGGCCGTTTGCCCGGCGGCGCGCGCTGCGGCCGCCGCCGGGCAAATCCGCTATTGGGGCAAATCCGCTATTTCTTCTCTTCCTCCCGGTATTTGGTGTGGCAGCCGCCACAGGTCTTGCCGAGTTCGCCAAACTGCGCGGCAACGCCCGCCGTGTCGCCCGCCTTGGCCAGCATCGCGAGTGACGTCGCGGCATCACTCATCGCGGTTGCGGCGGCTTCAAAACCGGCGCGGTCGCTCCACACATTGGGCAGCGCTTCAGAGGTCGGCCCCGCGCTGTTGGGCGGAAACATGGCGGGGATGGCCTTACCCCACCCGGCAATCGCGCTCGCTGGAAGCACCAGCGTTTTCACATCGTCACCGCGCGCTATCGCCGCCTTGAGCGCAACAAAGCTTGCAAGGCTGAGCTTGAACCCGGCCTGGCGCGCGGCAATCACCGGCGGAGCCCCGGCAGCCGGCCCGGTGATCGGCGGCGTCGGGGTCGCGGCGGTGCTTTGCTGGGTGAGGGCGAGGCTTACTACCGCAACGGCCGCGATGGGCACAATAAGCATCAGGGGGCGGCGCATCGGGCGGTCTCCTAGTAGGCAACATGGTCAGTGCGCAACGCTACGCCGCGAAGGGCAGCGCAGCAAGAGGTGCCCTACGGCAAGCCGCCCGGATAGGCGCGGCCAGTGGCGCTCAGCTCGCCCGGAACAGCCGCCCGCGCTCAATCACCAGCACAATACCGAGGGCCGCCAGCCCAGCGATCAGGAACCCGACATACAGCGGCACTGTGGTGCCATCAAACGCCCGGCCGATTAACGCGCCCAGCACCGCGCCTGCGGTCACCGAGATGAAGCCCTGCACGCTGGATGCCGTGCCCGCAATCGCGCCCATATTCTCCATCGCCATCGCGCCGAAATTCGCCGTCGCCAGCCCGAAACACCCCATGGCGATCGACTGGAGGATGACAAAGCTCGCCAGTGTCTCATGGCCCGACACAGCGATCAGCAAGTGCAGCGCCGACACCCCGATCAGCGTGACAAGGGCAGTGTGGGAGATCCGCCGCATGCCCACCGCCATCACGATCCGCGAATTCATCAAGTTCGCTGCCGCCATGGTGAGCGCGCTGCCGGCAAAGATGAACACCAGCAAATGCTCGGCCCCCAGCACTTCCGACACTATCTGCTGCACCGAGTTGATGAAACCGTACAGCGGACCCATCAGCGCGGTGGTCGCCAGCGTATACCCAATCGACCAGCGATCAGTAAGCGCAAGCCACCAGCCCCGCGCAATCCGGCGGGGCGACAGCGGCAGCTGGTCGGCAGGGTCGAGCGTTTCGGGCATGCGCCAGGCAAACCACAGCAGCACTAGCGCGCTGACCAGCGCGATGCCGCCAAAGATCAGCCGCCACGATCCGACGAGCAGCACCGCCTGCCCAAAGCCCGGCGCCAGGATGGGCGCGGCCATGAACACCATGAAGGCAAGGCTCATCACCCGCGCCATCGCCCGCCCCGAAAAACAGTCGCGCACCAGCGCCACCGTCACCACGCGCGACGCCGCAATCGCGGTCCCGCTGACAAAGCGCGCCAGCAGCAACAGGGTGAAGCTGCCGGAAAAGGCGGCGATTACGTTGGCGATCACATATGCAAGCAGCGCCAGCGCCAGCACCGGTTTGCGCCCATATCGATCGGCCAGCGGGCCATGGACGAGCTGCGCGACGCCAAAGCCGATGAGAAACGCCGAAATAACGAGCTGCCGGTCATTCTCGGTGACAACATGCAGCGACGCCGCAATCGCTGGGAGCGCCGGCAGCATCGAGTCGATGCCAAGCGCGGTCAGCGCCATCAACGCGGCAACCAGCGACACGAACTCGGCAAAACCGAGCGGCGCAGTGTCGTGCGCAGCGGGCGTGGCGGCGGCAGTAAGGCGTTGATCGTGCGACATGCGGCACGCCATGCCTCAATTGGCGCGCGCGGTCACGCATCATCTTGCTGCGACGCAGCATAGGGGGCAAGGTCGGCCATCGTCCCGTATCGGTCTTGCAACCGTGCCCGACTTGACCATTGCGCAGCGCACCCGCACGGTGCAGGTGCTGTTATCGGGAGGGATGCCATGATCCGCACATCGCTTGGCTCGAGTGCGCTTGCCTTAGCCCCGCTTGCCCTGGCGCTTGCCGGGTGCGGCTCGCCCGCGCCCATGCCCACCGGCGGCGCGGCGATGGTCGATACTAACGACATGATGTCGATGCCAATGCCCGACGGGCGCCGCGTCGACATGACCAAGGTGCCTGAATTTCCGGGCGCCGTGATGGTCGACATGAAGATCATGCCGCATGAAGCCGACGATATGATGGGATACAGCTTCGACGCCCCGTCACCGCCTGCCGACGTAATCGCCTGGTACAAGGCAGCGCTGCCCAAGGCCGGGTTCAGCGTAACCGATGACAAGGGCGCCCTTGTCGGCGTCGGCCCGGACCGCGCGCCGTTCCGCCTTGATCTGAAATCGGCACCTGGCGGGCACACCATCGGCACGATCTCGAAAGGCTGACGCCCCCTGTTCGGCGGCGTTGGCGCACCCTATGTTGGCGCGGCACCGACACCGCTTATGGAACATGCCGACATGCTCGATACCGTAGCCGATCACGTCCCAGCTCTGTCGCTCACCCAGAATGCTGCCGATCCTGACGGGTTCGCCGCTGCGCTTGGCACGTCGTTCGAGCGGTTCGGCTTTGCGGTGGTTGCCGATCACGGCATCGCTCAGGGGCTTGTCGAGCAGGCATGGGCGCAGACAAGCGCGTTCTTTGCGCTGCCCGACGAAGAGAAGCGGCGCTATTACACTGCACAGGGTGGCGGGCAGCGCGGGTACACCCCGTTCAGGACCGAAATCGCCAAGGGCGCCAGCGTCGTGGACCTCAAGGAATTCTGGCATGTCGGGCGCGACTTGCCGACGGGCCACGCCCATGCCGCGGTCATGCCCCCCAACATCTGGCCCGACCGGCCCGCAGGCTTTAGGGAGACGTTCGTTGAACTGTTTGCCGCATTCGACCGCGCTGGCGACGTGCTGCTGAGCGCGATCGCCCAGTACCTTGGCTTGGCGCCCGATTGGTTTGACCCGGCAGTGAAAGACGGCAACTCAATTTTGCGGCTGCTGCATTACCCGCCAATTCCCGCCGATGCGCAAGGCGTGCGGGCGGGCGCGCATGAAGACATCAACCTCATCACCCTGCTGCTCGGTGCAGAAGAAGCCGGGCTCGAACTGCTCGACCGCGACGGGCGCTGGCTACCTATCAAGCCACCGGAAGGCGCGCTCGTCGTCAATGTCGGTGACATGTTGCAGCGGCTGACCAACCATGTGCTGCCGTCGACAACCCACCGCGTCGTCAATCCACCGCCCGAACGGCGCGGCCAGTCGCGGTATTCGATGCCGTTCTTCCTCCACCCTGCGCCGGATTTCGTCATCGCCTCGCTGCCGGGCTGTGTGAGCGCGGCTAACCCCAACCGCTACCCAACCCCGATCACCGCGCATGATTATCTGCACGAGCGGCTGGTCGAGATTGGTCTGGTGACGACGCCGGCGACCAACAGCCAGCAGGCGGGCGGCTGACCGGGTGCTGATCCCCGTCATCCGCGTGACCAACATGGCGCGTGCGGTGGATTTCTATTCCCGTGTGCTCGACTTCACGCACCACGGCACCTGGCCGGCAATGGCTGACCCTGCCTATGCGGTCATGCTGCGCGATGGCGCAGAGATGCACCTGTCGAGCTATCCAAGCGACACGGTCGGTCAAACGGTCATGGTGCGGGTGGCCGATGTCGATGCCGTTCACCGCGCGCTGCTCGCGCGCGGGCTCGACCAATCGCACCGCGCCGACTCGCCCGTGCATCTGGGGCCGACCGACCAGAGCTGGGGCACGCGCGAATTTTACGCAGCCGACCCCGACGGCAACACGATCTGCTATGCGCAATTGCTCGGCTGATCCTGCGCAGCGATAGATTGTGAAGGCTTGACGCCGCGCCGCGCCATTGCCACCGCTAGGAAATGACCAACACGACACAACCGCTGCGTATCGCGCTCGCCGGGCTGGGCACCGTGGGCAGCGGTATGGTCCGCCTGCTCGATGCCAACCGGGACCTGATAGCCAGACGCGCCGGCCGCGCAATCGAGGTAGTGGCGGTGTCGGCCCGCGACCGGGCCAAGGACCGCGGCGTCGATATTGCCCGCTTCGACTGGGTGGACGACACAACCGCGCTTGCGCTGCACCCCGCCGCCGATGTGGTCGTCGAGCTGGTCGGCGGGGCCGACGGCCCGGCGCTGGCGCTGGCGCGGGCGACGCTTTCGGCGGGCAAGAGCCTGGTGACCGCCAACAAGGCGATGATCGCGCACCACGGGATGGAGCTCGCAAGCGCGGCGGAAAGCGCTGGCGTTGCGCTGAAATTCGAAGCGGCGGTGGCCGGGGGCATTCCGGTTATCAAGGGGCTGCGCGAAGGGGCCGCCGCCAATGAAATCGCCCGCGTTTATGGTATTTTGAACGGCACCTGCAATTTCATCCTCTCCAACATGGAGAGTGAGGGCCGCGATTTCGCCGAGGTGCTGGCCGAAGCTCAGGCGCTTGGCTTTGCCGAGGCGGACCCGAGCTTTGACATTGACGGGGTGGATGCGGCGCACAAACTGTCGATCCTCGCCAGCGTCGCCTTTGGCACCCAACCCGCCTTTGGTGCGGTGGCGGCGGGCGGCATTCGCCATGTGCTGGCCGCCGACATCGCCGAGGCGGCAGCGCTTGGCTACCGCGTGCGCCTGCTCGGCATTGCTGAGGCGAGCGACCGCGGCTTGTTCCAGCGCGTTCATCCGCATCTCGTGCCACTCGATCATCCGCTGGCGCATGTGACGGGCGCGACCAACGCTGTCGTGGCCGAGGGTAATTTCGTCGGGCGGCTGCTGTTCCAGGGTGCGGGCGCGGGCGACGGGCCAACCGCCTCGGCCGTCGTTGCCGATCTCATCGACATTGCGCGCGGCGAATTTGGCCCGCCTTATGCCATGCCTGCGGCCGCACTTGTGGCCATGCCTGCGGCCGATTCCGGCGACCGAACGAGCCGTGCCTATCTGCGCTTCATGGTCGCCGACAGGCTTGGCGTGCTGGCCGAAATTGCCGCCGCGATGCGTGACGCCGGAGTCTCGATCAAAAGCCTGATGCAGCGCGGGCGCGGCGCCGATGGCAGCGTGCTTGTTGCGATCGTGACGCATGACAGCCCGGAACGCGCAGTGACGCAGGCGATTGAGGCACTTTCCGGCTCAGCCAGCCTGACGGGCGTGCCGCTGTGGATGCCGCTATTGGGGTGACCGCACGAGCGCGGCGGGCGGCTCAACAGTCGGTGCCGCCGGTGCAGGAGGTGCAATAGCGCCGGGCGGCGCCGGGTCGCTCAAATCAATGGCGACGCGCTTTGATTTGTCGACATGGGTCGTCAGCTTTTTGATGCCTTTGGCCGCCTGGGTAAGGCCAAATACGGCCAGGCCCAGCAGCGGAAGGCCGCTCCCACGGGAGCCGGTGATGGAGGTGCCGGCGCTTCGGGCAACTGCGGCGTCCGTTGCCCGAAGGGCGCCAATACCCGTCAGATGCGGGTTTGAGGGCTGCGGCCTGGCGGGCTGGGCCAGCTCGGGATAGGGCAGTTTCTGGCTTGGCAGGGCAGAGGCACACACCACAATGTCCGGGCCGCTGGGTACCTCCCGACACGGTGCCTCGGGCACGGGCGCCAGAATTGACCAGCGCGGTGCGGCGGGCGCCGACGTGGAGGCAGGCGTGGTGGAGTTCGCAGCGGCCTGGGCTGGCGGCTGCGAATGCTCAGCAGCGACCGGCAGCGCCTGCGCCATAAGCATTGTGATCAACATAGCTGCTCCTGAAACTGGGCCTGATCCTCGGCCTGAAACTGGGGGTCTCGCTGTATCATGGCGCGAACCCGCGCACCTGAGGTTTGCCGGTACCGCCCGCCCCAAACTTGACTTTGGCCGAAACGCCAACCGCGCCGCAGCCGACCAGATACGGGCCGTGCGACTTGCACGGCGCTGGACGGGCAATCCACCGGTCACGGGCTGCGAGCACTGTCTCGGCACGCGGGTCGCCCGCCTCATATTCGATGAAGGGTACCCGGTACCGGTCCGCGTCACGGGCGCGGCAAACGACAATATCGTCGCCCGCATCGTCGCCCGTGCGCGCCGCGCCGCACCGCCGCTCAGCCCGGGTGAGCGACCGCGCGTGCTCCGTGATTGCGGCGACGTCGCCACCAAACATCATGACTGCCGCCGCTGCAATACTCACGCACACCCCGCAAAGCCACCAGAGCTAACAGCCGATAATAGCGCATTTTGTGGCGCGAAGATGACGCGGAACGGGCGCGGTCACACAATCCGCGCTAGCGTCAGGCGCCGTATCTCGATTGCCGGGCACCGGTTCATGACGACAGCAAGGCCGGCCGCCTCGGCACGCGCGGCCGCCGCTGCATCGATCACCCCAATCTGCATCCACACCGCTTTCGCGCCGATGGCAATGGCCTGATCAACGATTTCGCCAGCGGCTTCTGGCCGCCGGAAAATATCGACCAAATCGATCTTGTCGCCAAGCTGCGCCAGCTCTCGGAACACGAACTCGCCGTGCACCCGCGCGCCCGTGATTTGCGGATTGACCGGAATCACGCGGTAGCCGTGGCGCTGCAACGTCTCCATCACTTGGTAGGAAGGGCGATCGGGCCGGTCCGACACGCCGACCATCGCTATGGTGCGCGTGGCGTTCAAAAGGTCGGCAATATCTTCATCGCGCATAAGCGGCATTGTTGAATTCCTTCAGCCAAGCCACGCATCAACGGCGCGCGCCAATTCATGGAAAGGCTGCGCCTCTGGCCCGTCCCCGGCGGCAGGTGGCGCACCCGCATCAGAGGCTTTGCGCACCGCAATATCAAGCGGGATGCGCCCCAAAAACCGAATGCCAAGCGTCTGGGCGGCATCCTCGGCGCCGCCCCGGCCGAATGGATCGGATACCGCGCCACAGGACGGGCACGCATAGCCCGCCATGTTCTCCACCAGGCCAATAATCGGGATGCCGGCCTTGTTGAACAAATCGATGGCGCGGCGCGCGTCGATCAGCGCCAGATCCTGGGGGGTAGAGACAATGACGGCGCCTGCCGGCCGATGCTTCTGGATCATCGTCAGCTGAACATCGCCCGTGCCCGGCGGCAAATCCAGCACGAGCGTGTCGACCGCGCCCCAGTCAGCGTCCATCAACTGCCCAAGCGCCCCGCCCGCCATAGGGCCGCGCCAGGCAATCGCCTGGTCGGGCGCCACCAGCTGACCCATTGACAGCAGCGGCACACCGTGCGGCGTGGCGACGGGTAGCAACATCTTGTCGCGCGCTTGCGGCCGGGTGCCCTCGACCCCCATCAGGCGCGGCTGCGATGGGCCATAGATGTCGGCATCAACCAGCCCCACGCGGCGCCCGAGCCGAAAGAGCGCAATCGCAAGATTGGCCGAAACGGTCGACTTGCCGACGCCGCCCTTGCCGCTTGCGACCGCAATCGACCGGCGTTGCGTGCGCGCAGCGGTCAGCGCGACGCGCACGTCCTCAACGCCTGCGACCCCGCCTGCAGCTTCGCGAACGGCACGCTCCAGCGCTTCGCGCGCGGCACCATCAAGGCCCGATACATCGAGCACAATGTTCGCGCGCGCGCCGTCGCGTTTGGCGGTCACGCGGCCAGGGGCGATGGCGTCAAGGCGCTCGGCAAGGAGGTCGGCGGATGGATCATCTGGGGTCATGTGCATCCAGATACGGCTATAGGCTGCCGTTGCCACTGTTTTTCCGCCAATCGCACCCTATAAAGGGAGCATGACGATCCTCTCCGGCTGGCTGCCGCGCCTCTCCATCCACCGTAACGACAAGCCAAAAAGCCCGTGGGGCAATAGTGGCGACGATGATAAGGGGCCGCGCAACCCCTGGGCCGCGCCCCCTGCCGGTGGCCGTGGTCCAAGGCCGACCGCGCTCGACGAATTTTTGCGGCGCGCGCGCGGCACCGGCGGCGGTGGCGGCACTGGCGGCGGCTTTGGTGGCTTGCCACGCGGCATGGGTGGCCGATCAATCTGGCTGATTGGTGCAGCGCTGGTTGCGGGATTGTGGATTGCGTTCACCAGCATTCACCCGATTGCGCCGCAGCAACGCGGGGTGGTCGCGTATTTTGGCCGCTATTCGTCCACGCTGGACCCTGGCATTCAGTTTACGTGGCCTGCACCTATCGCCACCGTGACCCGGGTCGATGTGCAAGCCATTCGCACGGAGGATTTTCCGCTGGAAGCCGGGGAAAACCTGATGCTGACTGGCGACCAGAACATCATCGACCTGGCCTATTCGGTGCGGTGGGACATCAAGGACCCGCAAAACTACATTTATCAGATCAAGGACCCGCAAGAGACTGTGCGCGCCACCGCCGAGAGTGCGATGCGCGCCGTTATCGCCACGGTGAAACTCGATGACGCCATTGGCGCGGGGCGCAACGCCATTGAACAGCGCGTGCAAGACCTGATGCAATCAGTGCTCGACAGCTATCATGCGGGGGTGCGGGTGCAGGGCATTGCCATTAAACAGGCGGATCCGCCCGCGGGCGTGATCGACGATTTCAAGAAAGTGAGCGCAGCCGAACAGGAGCGGCAGTCCAACCTCAACCAGGCCAATACCTATGCCCAGCAGGTCATTGCCCGTGCCCAAGGCGAAGCTGCCCAGTTCGACAAAGTCTATGACCAGTATAAGCTCGCGCCGGAAGTGACGCGGCGGCGCATGTATTATGAAACGATGGAAGCCGTGCTCTCAAAAACCAACAAAACGATCGTCGAAGCGCCGGGCGTCGTTCCCTATCTCCCGCTCCCCGCCCAACGCGGCAAGCTAGTGGCGCCCGAAGCGGTAGCCCCTCAGCAGGCAGGTGGCCAATGAACGGCGCGTTGTTCCGCAACCCGGTGACGCTGGGCATTGCCGCGCTGATCGCGCTTATCATCGCGGCGAGCACCTTTATTGTGGTGCCCGAGACGCAGCAGGGCGTTATCCTGCGGTTTGAGCGCTCGGTCGGCACCGTCAATCCTTGGCGGCCCAACCAGCCATTTGGCAATACCGGCGCCGGGCTGATGGCAAAATTGCCGTTCATCGACAAGGTGGTGTGGGTCGACAAGCGCGTGCTCGATGTTGATCTTGATAATCAGCAGGTGCTCTCGACCGATCAGCTGCGGCTGGAAGTGGATGCGTTTGCCCGGTTTCGGGTGGTTGACGCGCTCAAAATGGTCAACACCGCGCGCACGGAAGACAATGTCATCGAGCAGCTGCGGCCGCTGCTAGGGTCGGCGCTGCGCAACGAGCTTGGCAAGCGGCAGTTTGCCGCCCTGCTTAGCCCCGAGCGCGGGCAAGTGATGGCAAACATTCGCGCCGGGCTGCAAACACTAGCCTCGCAATATGGCGTGCAGATCGTCGATGTGCGGATCAAGCATGCCGATTTGCCAAGCGGCAGCCCGCTGGAAAGCTCGCTCAACCGCATGCGCACCGCGCGCCAGCAACAGGCGGCAACCATCCGCGCGCAGGGACAAAAGCAAGCGCAGATCATTCGCGCAGGTGCCGAGGCCGATGCCTCGCGCGTTTATGCCCAGAGCTTCAACCGCGACCCTGACTTCTATGATTTTTACCGGGCGATGCAGTCCTACCGCCAAACCTTCGGGGCCGACGGGTCGACGCCAGAGGGTGAAACTTCCATCATCCTTTCACCGAACAACGAGTATCTGAAGCAGTTTATGGGCCGCGGTCGCTGACGGTCCGTTCATATTCAATTGCCGTTCAGGCTTGGTTGGCAAAACAGGTAAGCCATCAGGCCTTCAAAAGAGGGATAGAATAACGTGCGCTACGCATATGCGATTACCGGAGCTCTCCTCCTTGGCGGCGCCGCCGCGGCCGTCACACTGCAACCTCCGGCCGGGGCGCAGACCGCGCAGAACGAGCCTGCCGCAATGGCATCGCTTGCCCCGCGCGCAGGCGCCCCGCTCAGCTTTGCCGATCTGGTCGCCAAGCTGCAGCCGGCAGTCGTCAACATCTCGACCAAGCAGACCATTAAGGTGCAGCCTCAGGTCAACCCCTTTGCCGGCACGCCCTTTGGCGACCTGTTCGGTGGCGGGCAGGACCAGGGCAACGGCAATGGTGGCCCGACGACCCGTCAGGGCCAGTCCCTCGGGTCAGGCTTTCTGATTTCGCCAGACGGTTATGTTGTTACCAACAATCACGTGGTGGCAGCGGGTGCACGCGGCGCGACCGTCGATTCGATCACCGTCATCTTGCCCGACCGCAAGGAATATGTCGCAAAGCTCATTGGCAAGGACCCGGCATCTGACCTTGCGCTGCTGAAAATAGACGCAACGAACCTGCCGTTCGTCCGCTTTGGCGATTCGACGCGGGCGCGCGTTGGTGACTGGGTCATCGCGATTGGCAACCCGTTTGGGTTGGGTTCAACGGTGACGGCAGGCATTGTCTCGGCGCTCCACCGCTCAACCGGGCTTAATGGCGCATTTGACCGCTTCATCCAGACCGACGCTTCGATTAACCAGGGCAATTCGGGCGGTCCGATGTTTGACCTGTCGGGTAATGTCATTGGCATCAACTCGCAAATTCTGTCGCCTACTGGCGGCAATATCGGCATTGGTTTTGCGATCCCGGCTGAACAGGCAAAGCCCATCATTGACCAGCTCATGAAGGGTCAGGCCGTCAGGCGCGGCTATCTGGGCGTCACCATCCGCCCGATCACTGAAGATATCGCAAGCGCCCTTGGCCTGCCGAAGAATGTCGGTGAGCTTGTCAATGGCGTGGCCCCCGGCCAGCCAGCTGAAAAGGCGGGCGTAAAGCCGGGCGATGTGGTGGTGAAAGTCAACGGTCAGGAAGTAACGCCCGACCAGACGCTCAGCTTCCTAGTGGCTAGTGTAGCACCAGGCGCCAAGGTCCGTCTCGATATTCTGCGCGATGCCAAGCCGCTGACATTGAATGCGATTGCCGGCATGCGTCCACCAGAGGAATCGCTAGCGGCATCGCTTGGCCAGGGAGATGACGATGCCGCCATGCCGGATGAAGGCAGCAACGGCGCGCAGGCGGGGCCCGCCAATGCGCTTGGGGTCACGGTAACGCCGCTTACGCCAGCCATTGCGCGCCGGTTTCAATTGCCAGCCGATGCCAAAGGCGTGGTGGTGGTGAATGTCGAGCCGTCGAGCGACGCGGCGCAGAAGGGCCTTAAGCAAGGCGACCTTATCGTGTCTGTGCGGGGCGTCCCCGTAGCCAACGCCGCTGACATGGCGCGCGCGCTTGCCGATGTTAAGGCAAGCGGCCGTGATACGGCGCTCGTCTTTATCCAGCGCGGCGGCCAGCCCGGCGGATTCCTGGGGCTGAAGCTCACCAAGTAAGGCGTTGTTGCCGCGTCCAATCGCGCCGCCGGGGGAACACATCCTCCGGCGGCGTTTTCACAGCTTTATTTGCCCGCCCAAACGCGCAATACCCTGCGCGCACCACACGGCGAACTTCACAAGGAAACTCCCATGTCCGAAGCAACCAGCATCTTCATTGGCGCAGGGCCCGGCGGCGGCAAGCCGCAGATGCTGGAGCTGAAGCGCGCCAACCGCCACGGGCTGATCGCAGGCGCAACCGGCACTGGCAAGACGGTGACGGTACAGGGCATCATCGAGGGCTTTTCGAATGCTGGCGTGCCCTGTTTCGTGGCCGACGTGAAGGGAGATCTTTCCGGCCTTGCGATGGCGGGCAGCGCCAACACCAAAACGCACGACATCTTCGCCGCGCGCGCCAAAGACATTGGCTATGAGGGCTGGGCTTACAGCGACACGCCCGTACAGTTCTGGGACTTGTTCGGCGAACAAGGCCACCCCATTCGGACCACGATTTCCGAAATGGGGCCGCTGCTGCTCGCCCGCCTGATGGATTTGAACGAGGTACAGGAGGGCGTGCTGACCATCGCCTTTCACGTCGCCGACAAGGAAGGGCTGTTGCTGCTCGACCTTGACGACTTGCAGGCGATGCTCGCGCATTGTGCTGAACGCGCAGACGAACTGACGACGACCTATGGCAACGTGTCCAAGCAGTCGGTGGGCACCATCCAGCGCTCGCTGTTGCAACTGCGCAGTCAGGGCGGAGAGCATTTTTTTGGCGAGCCAGCGCTTGCCACCGCTGACTTCCTCACGCTCGACGACAAGGGGCGCGGCGTGGTGAACATCCTCGCCGCCGACAAGCTGATGGCCAGCCCGAAGCTCTATTCCACCTTCTTGCTGTGGTTGATGAGCGAATTGTTCGAGTCGCTCCCTGAAGTCGGCGATCCGGACCAGCCCAAACTATGCTTCTTCTTCGACGAGGCGCATTTGCTGTTCAACGATGCGCCCAAGGCGCTGCTGGAAAAGATCGAGCAAGTCGTGCGCCTCATCCGGTCAAAAGGCGTTGGCGTCTATTTCATCACTCAGAACCCCATCGATATTCCCGATACGGTGGCCGGGCAACTTGGCAACCGCGTGCAACATGCGCTGCGCGCCTTCACCCCACGCGACCAGGCGGCCGTGAAGTCGGCAGCGACGACGTTCCGCGCCAATCCCGGCGTCGATGTGGAAACGATCATCACGGAACTTAAAGTCGGCGAGGCGCTGGTGTCATTGCTCCAGCCGGATGGCGCGCCGTCACCGGTTGAGCGGACGCTCATCAAGCCGCCATCGACGCGCGTTGCGCCGGTCACGCCGCAAGAGCGCGCCGTGATGATTCAAACGGACGCCATCGGCTCCAAATATGATGTGCTCGTTGATCGCGAGTCCGCTGAGGAATTGCTTGCCGCCAAATCCGACGAAGCCGCCGCAGCCGCCGCCGAGCAACAGGCACAGGACGCCGCCGCCAAACAGGCAGCCGCGCAGGCCAAGGACGACGCGCGCGCCGCCAAGGAGGCCGAGCGCGCCCGCATTGCCGCCGATCGCGCGACCGCTGCTCAAGCTCGGGAAAGCGCCCGGGCTGCCGCCAGCAATCCGTGGAACAAGATTGCCACTTCAGCTACGCGGACGGCCACCACGACCATAACCCGAACCGTCGCCAATGAAGTCGCCAAGCAAGTGTTCGGCACCGGCTCGCGCCGCGGGTCATCGGCGGCCGGCGGCATCGTCGGCGGGATTGTACGCGGGGTGCTCGGCGGCCTGTTCAAGGGCCGCTAAACGCGCTGGGCGACCCCCTGTCAGCGGCAGCGAACGTCGCGGTTGCTGCTGCCCTGGTCAATCGCCTTCCCGGCGACCGCGCCCAGCACACCGCCCAAAATCGTGCCCACCGCGCGCGACCGGCCACCATCGATCACATTACCAAGCACGCCACCGCCGACAGCGCCGATGATGAGGCCCGTCGTGCCGTCGTTACGCTTGCAATAATAGCGCCCGTCAGAGCCACGATAGACGCGGTCGTCAGCGGCAAGCGGCCGTTCCTGATACTGGTTGCCGTCGCGGTAATAGCGCGCCGGATCATAGCCGTTCTCGTCGCGATCATCGTTATACACCGTGGAGGGGTAGCGCGAGTCGAAGTTGCGCTGATTGTAACGCTGATCCTGGTAATTGCCGCGCGCGCGCGCCTGTTGATACAGATCATATTCGCGCTGAAAATTCTGCAGTTCACTTTGCAGCCGTTGCTGCGCCTGCTGGAACCGTGCCTCGTCCTGCGCCGACTGAGCAAGGGCGGGGCCGCTGACGAGCACGCTTGCCGACAGCCCCACTGCAGCGAGGCGGATAAAATTACGCATGGCACTCTCCTGATTCCTAGACCCTGTTAAACGCACTCACCGGGAAAATGGTTGCAACGTCACTGCGGAGTCGCAGCGGCGCTATCGTGCGGCGGCATAGTCGTTGCCGCGCTCGATCCACAGCGCGTATATCTCGTCCCAAGCGGGCACCATATCACTCTCGAAACCAAAGGTCTTGCCGGTCGCAATCGCCGGAAAAGCACGCATCGCCTGTGCATGGGCGCCGCTGATCATGAAACGGCGCATGGCCGCCCGATCTTCCCACTGGGTCACTGTAAAGTTGATGCCATTGATGGCGCGCGCGCTCGCCCGCAAATTCCCGTCCGCCTTTTGGGCTTGCGCCATTGATCGGATCGCATGCCACCAGAAGCGGGGCGCATGCAGTTGGCCTTTGAGCTTCAGGCCGGTAACCGAGACGTAAGGCATGACATGCTCCGAGGGGGTTAATCAGTTTTAACATGCAACTTACCCGATTACCATAGCGTCGACGCAGGGCCGCGAAAAAACCGCTGGTTGCCGCCGCCCGCCCTGTGCCATCCTGACGATATGCTTGAAACATCCCCGCGCCCCATGGCTGAACTCACCCTCCGGGGCATCGCGCTTGGCGGTGTTATCACGCTCTTGTTCACCGCCGCCAACGTCTATCTCGGGCTCAAGATCGGGCTGACATTTGCGACCTCAATCCCTGCCGCCGTCATCTCGATGGCAGTGCTCAGGCTGGTCACGGGGGCGACGATCCTTGAAAACAACATCGTTCAGACGATTGCCTCGGCGGCAGGCACGCTGGCCGCGATCATTTTCGTACTGCCGGGGTTGGTGATGATCGGCTGGTGGCAGGGCTTTCCCTATTGGACCACCGCGGGGATTACAGCAACGGGCGGGATATTGGGCGTCATGTTCTCGGTGCCGCTGCGCCGCGCGCTCGTGATCGACACCGACCTGCCCTACCCGGAAGGACGCGCGGCGGCCGAAGTGCTGCAACTGGGCGCAGCCTCACGCGAGGGCGCGGACGAAAGCGCGCAGGGCCTGTCGATTCTGGTGTGGAATGCGCTGGCATCGGCTGGATTTGCAATCCTCACACAAATGAAGCTGGCCGTTGCGGAAGCATCGCTGTGGTTCAAGGCAGGCACAGGCGCGACCGGCATTTCCGGCGGATTATCGTTTGCGCTGTTTGGCGTGGGGCATCTGGTTGGCATTTCGGTGGGCGCCGCAATGGGGCTGGGCATGGTGCTTGGCTGGTGGGTGCTGTTGCCGTTCCTGACCGCCGCTAAACCGATGCCGGGCGGTGCCGAGGTGTGGGCCAATGCGGTGTTCCGCGCAGATGTTCGGTTTTTTGGCGCCGGTGTGATCGGGGTTGCCGCGGTGTGGACGCTGGTGACAATCGCAAGGCCTGTGGTGGGCGGCGTAACGTCTGCCCTTGCCGCAAGCCGGGCGCGCGGTGCGGGCGAAACACTCAGCCTGGAAGAACGTGACTTGCCAATCATGGGCGTGGCGGCCGCATCGCTTGCCATGCTGGCCCCGATTGCCTGGCTGCTGTGGAGCGTTATCGCAGGCGGGCCGCTGGCCCCATCGGCGCTGCCGCTGATCGGCGGCGCGCTGATATTCGTCGTCGTGATCGGCCTGATGATCGCGGCGGTATGCGGCTATATGGCCGGACTGATTGGCGCCTCGAACAGCCCAGTATCAGGCATCGGCATCCTGTCGGTGATTGCCGCATCGCTGATGCTGGTCGCGCTGTTCGGCCGTGCGACGCCGCCGGAAACCACGCAAGCGCTGATCGCCTATGCGCTGATCGTGACTGGCATCGTGTTTGGCGTCGCGACGATTTCCAACGATAATTTGCAGGATTTGAAGACCGGACAGCTCGTTGGCGCAACGCCGTGGAAACAGCAGGTTGCGCTGGTGATTGGGGTCATCTTCGGGTCGCTCGTCGTGCCGCCCGTGCTTGATTTGCTCAACACGGCATTCGGTTTTGCTGGCGCGCCGGGGGCGGGTCCGAACGCGCTGGCCGCGCCGCAAGCGGGCCTTATCTCAGCACTGGCCAAGGGCGTGCTGGGTGGCGACCTCAACTGGACCATGATCGAATGGGGCATGGCAGCAGGCGTCGCCCTTATCGCGCTCGATGCCTTGATGGCGCGCGCAAAGCTGCTGCGGCTGCCCACACTGGCGGTCGGAATCGGCGTCTACCTGCCGATGAGTGTGATTTTGCCGACCGTGCTGGGCTCCCTCGCCGGGCGCTTCTATGATCGCTGGGCGGATGGCACGCGCAGCGCGGCGTCCGCTCGCCGCTTTGGCGTGTTGACCGCAACCGGCCTCATCGTGGGCGAGAGCCTGTGGGGTGTTGGTTTTGCTGGCATCGTGGCTGTCTCCGGCACCGATTCGCCGCTCGCGGTAGTGGGGGACGGGTTTGCGACCGCCGCTCTCATCGGCGGCACCTTGCTGTTCTTCGCGCTGATCGCGCTGCTCTATCGCCGCACCATGGCAGCGGCTGCGCGCTAGCCGCGCCCGCGATAGCCCGGCACGTCCTGCGCTGGCACCCACACGCCCTCAGGCGGCGCACCGGTCTGCCAGAACACATCGATGGGGATGCCGCCGCGCGGATACCAATAGCCGCCAATGCGGAAGTAGCGCGGGCGGAGAAGGTTCACGAGGCGCTTGCCGATGGCGATGGTGCAGTCTTCGTGAAACGCGCCGTGATTGCGGAACGAGCCAAGGTAGAGCTTCAGCGACTTGCTTTCGACAAGCCACTGGTCCGGCACATAGTCGATGACGATATGGGCAAAGTCGGGCTGGCCGGTGACGGGGCACAAAGAGGTGAATTCGGGCACCGCAAAGCGGGCGACATAGTCGGTGTCGGGGTGCGGGTTGGGCACGCGTTCTAAGGTGGCGGCGTCTGGGCTGGCGGGCAGCGTCGACGAGCCGCCGAGCAGGGTGACTTCGGGTGTAGGAGCATTTGACATTCTGCGGAATCCGATCCTGTTGCACGAAGTTGAGGGACTTCCGTCCCTCAAACTCCCTGACCAGGGTCTTGGACCCTGGACCCATGTCTTAAAGTGCTATTCGGCGGCGGTTTTCAGGCGGCGCGGGCCTCGATAGACGCAGCCTTCGTGGCAGCTGTCGCGCGCGATGAGGATTTCGGCAAGGCCGGGCACGCGGTTGTCGAGGCGGTTCCACAGCCACATGGAAATGCGCTCAAGGGTTGGCTGTTCGAGGCCGGGGACTTCGTTGAGCATCCGGTGGTCCAGTTCATCTTGGGCAGACGCGATGGCCTCGGCCACGTCGCCGAAGTGGACGATGAGGCCGGTCTTAGGGTCGGGTTCGCCTTCCAGCGTCACGCGCACGCGGACCGAATGGCCATGCACCCGCGAGTTGGGGTGGCCTGGGGGCGCGCTCGGCAGGAAGTGGGCGGCCTCGAAGTGGAAGTCTTTGTAGATCTGCATGGGGGCTGTTTAGGGTAGATTTCCTCGGGAATCCAGCGGGTGCGGCAAAGCGAGGGTTAACGGATGCCGGTGATTTTGTGGGTTTGGAGCGAGAGGCGCCATTCGGGGTGGGCTTGGCAGTAGGTTATGGCGGCTTGGATGTTGGCTGACTGCGCTGGGCCGTCCATGGGCTGGAGGTAGTGGAACTTGAAGTCGAGCTCGGCTACGTCTTGGGGCAATAGCGCGCGCTGGGGGTAGACGAGCTTTAACTCGTCGCCGGTCGTCTGGACGAGGTCCGCGTTGGCTTTGGGCGAGACGCAAATCCAGTCGATGGCGCGCGGGACGGGAAGGGTGCCGTTGGTTTCGATGGCGATTTCGAAGTTGCTCGCATGGAGTGCTTCGATGAGGGCTGCGTCCACTTGCAGCATG
>JBJXEC010000188.1:0-4295 GCA_046155125.1 Sphingomonas sp.
CCACGCGGGTGCTCAAGCGCCGAAAACAGCGCCTTCATTTCGTCCGCCAGACCGCGTGCGCCATTTGGCGCGCCGCGATATTTCCCCTCAAGCCCGGCGGCCAGGCAGGCGTGATAAAATTCGATCAACTCGGCGTGCTGGGCGGCATTGGCGACGAGGCTGCGCGCCTGCTGCCAGAACCGGGATTCGCCGATATCGTCCTTCAGAAAGGTGACGACCATGGATCGTTTCGCCCATTCGGCCTCGTCCGTGCCGATGCCGGGCAGGTTCTGAACGATATCGTCAATCGTCAGGCAAAGCGCATATAGCGCGTGTTTGCGGGCGTCCTCGGCAACGTCCGGCGTTATCACGCGCTCAAACTCAGCGATAGCGCTGGTGACCTGACGGTGCAGATCGGGAATGGCAATGCGTACCCGTCCCGTGCGCACCCCGGCGGTGAGCGCAAGCACCGGTGCTGCGGCGGCAACCAGCCGATTGGTGACGATCTGCTTGGCAGCGGGCGCAGGCACATCGTCATTGCGCAACCGGCCGGCGGGCGAAGCCGCATCGGCGAACGGCGACGCTGCGTCATTCGGAGCACCCCATGCTGGCGCTGCCGCCTCGGCGCGCGGCGCACCCCATTCAAGCTGCGTTGCCGCTCGATCAGTGGCAGGCTGCGCCGCCCCGCGCTGTTGCAGCGGCGATGGCCGAAACACCGTCCGGTTGGCGTCGATGCCATTGTCGTCGGGATCACTCATCACGCGCCCCTAGTCCCGCCGTTGCGATGTGGTTGGCGTTGGTCGTCCACCTGTCACGCGGAGCCACGGATGCACGCACGGCGTCGTTCTGGACGAAACACATACACTTGTTCAGCGCGCCGTTGCTGGCCCGCTTATGGTGTTCGAGAAATCGAGGACGGAAATACTGGCCCCCACGCGACGTAACCCGACCTAGGTGAGCCATCGACCGCCTCCCCCCTGCGCTACGATTGATTCTGTTTAAGCACAGCTTCGATGAGTCCGGAAGCGGCTTTATGCGTGACTTTGCCGGGGCGCGCGCTGCCAATTCCAGGTCCGGGCGCGCATAGGCCGCGCTCGGCGGCTGCATCTCCACCGGCGTATCAGCCGCTTGCATCGGGCGACCCATCGAGGCGGCATGCGGTTTAATGGCGTGCTGCGCCGTCAATGGCGGGCTGCGCGATGGGCGCGGGTCGCCATAGCAGCAGCGGGAGTATGAGGGCGATCAAAACCAGCGACGTGGCGATGCTGCCGTTCAGTCCAGCGGCAGACCCGCCCCATATCGCCGCGCCGCGCATGTCGAGATCGATCAGCGACCCAAATTCGCCGACTCCCGGGTTGGGGGACAGGCCAAGCACCAGCGTTTCGGCGCAATTCCAGGCCCAGTGCGCCGCAATGGGCGCGACCACGCCGCCCGTGCGCAGCGCGAGTATGCCAAACAATCCACCGGCAAGGAACAGATTGACGATTTCAATCGCGCCGCGCGGTTCGCCCGCCAGATGCAGCGCCATGAACACTAAAGATGCCGCAACCAGCGCCGCCCATTGGCCCCAGTGGCGCGCCAGTGACGGTTGCAGAAAGCCGCGCAACAGCAACTCCTCCGCCCCTGCCTGCAGCAACGTCACCATCGCCCCGGCCAGCAGCAGCAGCGCCGGACCGGTGGGCGATCCGCCCTGCCCAATCGTTTGTGAAAAACCGGCAAGGCTGGCGGACAGAACCAGCCCGCAGCCGCCAATGGCGATCCCGGTCAGCATCCAGCCCATCGGCTTGCGCCCGGTGCTGATCGCCCCGCCCGGCACCAACCGCGCGGCCGCCACTGCGGCAATCGCGATCGGCGCGAAGATCAGCAATGTGTAAAGGCTCGCCAGCATCGGCGGCGTGGGATCGCTGCCTGCCAGCGGCTCGACCAGCATGGGTGCCACCGCCAGCCCTCCAAAGATGCTAGCCGCCCCAATGCCGCCGGCCAGCAGCACCAGCATCAGCCCGGCCAGCAATCGTCTGAACAACGCAGCAGCGCCTTCGGTGGGGCGCTCAGTCTTGGCCACGCGACGCCCTGCACGGTTGGCGGTGCATTACCGTGAGGCCAGCTTTTCGCCGCCTGACAGCATCGTCTTGCTCTCATCGCCCACCATGAAATAGGCACCCCAATAATAGGGATGGCTGTAGCGCGGCTGATCGATCAGCGTCGTCTGCGCAGCTTGCAACGCGCCGCCAATCGATTTCGTCCGACCATTGGCATAGAAGGCGCGGAACAACTGGTCGGTCTCTCCCTCGCCCGACACTTCCCAATAGGTCGCAACGACGGCACGGGCATTGGCGGCAAGGAAAGCGCGGACCAGCCCGTCGAGCGCACGTCCGGTATCTTCCTGGCCACCGCGACGGCCGCTCTGCAGCGATGTCGACGCCGATGTGTCACAAGCTGACAGCACGACGAGGTTGGCGTTCAGCTTCAATCCGGCAACTTCCGAAAAGCTGAGAAAGCCGTCCGAACCTTCCCCGCCGATGGTCGTCAGCAGCGACGGCGGGACCGAGGCGCAGCGATATTGCCGCTGGGGCAGGCCATGAGTCGCAAAATGCACGACCTGAAACTGATCGAGATCAGTCCGCGCGACGAGTGCCAGATCGGTAAAGTCAGCCCCGGTGATTTCCGGCGCGCCAACCGCCCCAAAGGCCGTGGCAGCCTCGGTCAGCTTGGCGGCGCTGATCGGCGGAGTGGCCTCCGAAAAGCCGACCAGTTCGCTGCGGCTGAGATAACAATTCGCCCCGAACTGGAGCTGGGCATTGGCGGGAAGCGCCACTGACGGGGCCGAATGTTCACCGATGCCCAGGAACGGACGAGTCGCCACCGATTGTTTCAGGCCGCGCACATCAATGAAGGATCGCGGCGACAGCGCGGTGGCAATCTCCGCTTGCTTCGCCAGAAAGCCGAGCTTGCTATAGTCATTCAGCACGTCGCGCGTCTGCACTCGGCTAGTTTTCTGCTGATAATTGATCACGCTTTCGCGGTCCGCGATCAGCACGCCAAGCGGCAATATGCTCATCGGCCCGCTCGGATCGAACACGATCTGTTTGGCGGTCTGCAACTGTTTACGGGTATCGTCAGGCCCGGCAATCAGCTGGAACAGCGCTGCCGACCGGGCCACTGCAAACACCGGCAGTTCAGCCGCGTTTTCGCGGATCGATGCGCGCACTGTGTTTACCAGCGCTGTCAGCGCCGCAACATTGGCGTCGATCCGGTAAATCCGCGCCTTATTGCGCGACACAACCATCCCGTAAGAATAGCCGCGCACCTCGATCAGCTTGAAATACACCTCGTCCGCCAGCAGCGTTTTCTGCAGCTTGTCGATCGTGACCGGCGTATCATCGACCGCATTCAGCTTGCCGCTGGACACCAGCTGCTCGCTCAACGCTTCAAGGCGCTTGAGTTTTGCGTCGCGCACGCTCGTCAGTTGTTGGCGCTCAGCGCTGTTCGCATCGCTGTTGCCCAGTGCCTCGATCTGATAGCGGAGCGCGGGAATTTCGCGGTTCAGGTCGGCACGTTCGCGCAGCAACGGTGCCGAGCCCGCATCCGCGCTGACAACCGACTGGAGCTGCGATAGCTGGCGCGCGATGCCCGGCTCGCCCACGGCCTGGACGGCGCGGAAAAACGCCTCGACATTAGCCCCGCTGGCCGCCTTGTCGTCGCTGTCCGCGAGCAAATTGAGATAGGTTTCCAGTCCCGACGGGGCCAGCGATCCAGCCCGGCCCGAACTGATCAGCGTATCGATGCCGTCTGCAAAATCCTTGCCGGTCTCACTTAGCCCCGCCCCCGCCGCCACACGCAGCGCAGCGCGCTCGATTTGCGTTTCGGCGGCTACCGGTGAGATGCCGCCGGTGGCACGCGCAAACCGGGCGCGGCCCGCCTGGCTCAACTGCACGGCACAGGCGGCAGGATCGGGCGCTGCCTGCCCCAGCAACGCCGACAAGCCACAATCAAACTGGCCGATCGCCCGCTTATAGGCCTGCGCGCGCGCATCGCCCGTCAGCCCCTCGGCGCGCCGCGCCGAAATCCGGCCGGCCTGGCGTTCCACCACGGCAACCAAATAGGTCAGCGGCGCGGGATCGATATTGCCGTTGAGCACCGCCTGCAGCACGCCGGTGCTCTCCGCGAGCGCGGCCTCTGCCGCATCGGTACCCCGGTTCTGCGCCAGCAACGCCACGCTGCGCGCCCAGCCCAACTGCGCGTTCAACGACGCGGTCTGGATCAGATCGGTCTTGGAGCCGCCGATCGAGCCGGCCAGCCTGGCCTGTGCGGAGTCG
>JBJXEC010000189.1:0-10014 GCA_046155125.1 Sphingomonas sp.
ATGCCATGGGTCGATTCGGAAACGCTCGGGCCGAACATGCTCGGCGCCTACGGCTTTGCCTATTTCGTCATGGCGCTGCCCAACATCTTCATAACCTCGGCAATTTTCTTTGCGGTTGCCACCATGACGCGCTCGATGATGTATTCCTATGTCGGGGTCGTGGTGTTTTTGGTCCTGTACGGGATCGTGCTGACCTTGCTGCGCCAGCTCCCCGATTTTCGCGCATGGGGTGGCTATGTCGAACCGTTCGGCTTTGGCGCGTTTGCCACGGCCACGCGGTATTGGACGACGAATGATTCCAACACGTTGACGCCGTCGCTCAGCGGCATGCTGCTGGTTAACCGCCTCACCTGGATTGCGGTCGGGCTCGCCGCGCTTGGGCTTGCTTATGCCCGATTTTCGTTCACGGAGCGGGGCGCGTCAAAACGGACGCTGCGCCGGCAGGAAAAGCGCGCGGCCAAGCTTGCGACGACCGTGCCGGTGGTGGTTGCAACCCTGCCTGCCACTGCACCCGGATCGGCCGGGTGGGCGCGCCTTGTGCACCGCATGCGCTTTGAAATGACGCAAGTGTTCAGCAGTCCCGCGTTTTTCGTGCTGATGCTCATCGGCCTGCTTAACGCTGGTCTCGGCCTGTATTTTGCTAACCAGATCTACGGAACGCCGCCGCGCCCGCTGACCTTTTCGCTGATCCCAACGCTAAGCGGCGCGTTCGGCATCATCCCGGTCATTATCGCCATCTATTATTCCGGCGAGCTTGTGTGGCGCGACCGGGAGCGCAAGATGCACGAGATTATCGACTCAACCTCGCTCCCCAACTGGGCGTATCTGGTGCCCAAAGTATTGGCGGTCGCGGCGGTGCTGTGTTCGACCATCATCGCCAGCATGATCGCGGCCATCATCGTCCAGCTCGCGCGCGGGCAAACCGATCTGGCGCTTGGCGGGTATGTCAACTGGTACATAGTGCCCAGCTCGGTGGACATGATCCTGCTGGCCATTCTGGCGGTGTTCGTTCAAGCGCTCAGCCCGAACAAATATGTCGGCTGGGCCGTGATGGTCGTGTATTTCGTCGCCACGGTAACGCTCGGCAATATCGGCTTTGAGCATCCGCTTTACACCTATGGCGCAACGACGCCCAATCCCCTGTCCGACATGAACGGCAACAATCTGGGCGCGGGCGGCGCGTGGATGTTGCGGCTATACTGGTCGGGCATTGCGCTCATCCTGGCGGTCGGTGCGCATTTGCTGTGGCGGCGGGGCACCGCCGTGTCGCTTTCCAACCGGCTGAAACGGGCGCCTGCGCGGCTGATTGGCGTGCCGGGCGCCTTGCTCGGGCTTGGGGCCATCACGTCGGCCGCAAGCGGCGCCTTTATTTATTACAACACGAACATCTTGAACCCGTATCGCACCGCTGACGACGGCGACAAGCGGGTGGCAGTCTATGAACGTAAATATCTCAAATATGAAAAGATACGCCAGCCCTCCACCACCGACATCAAGCTCGCGATTGACCTGTTCCCGCACGACCACCGCATGGAAGTGAAAGGACGCTATGCGCTGGTGAACGATACCGGCGCGCCGCTCAATGATCTGCACGTGCGCTTTGCCGATCCCGATCTGAAAGTCGTCGACCTGCAGGTTCCCGGCGCCACGCTCGTGATGAATGATACCGAGAATGCCTACAGAATCTATCATTTCCCCACGCCGCTGGCCCCCGGCGCCAGAACCTTCGTAACGTTCCAGACCCAGAGCTCGCAGCAGGGCTTCAGCGCGAAAGGCCAGTCGGCAGCGGTGGTAGACAACGGCACGTTTGCAAACGCGGCGAGCTTTACGCCCATCATCGGCATGGACCAGAACAATCTGCTGTCAGACCGCATCAAGCGCCGCAAGAACGGGCTGCCCGCCGAATTGCGGCCGGCCAGGCTTGAGGACAGTGCCGCACAGGCGAAAAACTACCTAAACGATGCCGATTGGGTGAATGCAGACATCACCGTGTCAACAGTCGCTGACCAGACGCCAATCGCGCCGGGCAAGAAAGTGTCGGACGTGACAGCTGGCGGGCGGCGGACGGCACATTTCGTGTCGACCGCACCGATCCTGGCGTTTTTCGCGGTTCAGTCGGCGACGTATGCTGAAAAATCTGTCGATGCCAAGGGCGTCCGTGCGACCGTTCTTTATGATCCCAAGCACGCCTACAATGTCGACCGGATGCTGAAGGCGATGCAATTGTCGCTCAATTACTACCGCCAGAATTTCGGACCCTATCAGTTCGACTATGCGCGGATCATCGAATTTCCCGGTTACGCGACATTTGCGCAGGCATTTGCCGGCACCATTCCGTATTCCGAAGGCATCGGCTTCATCGCCGACACCCGCGATCCGAACGAAATCGACTATGTCACCTATGTGACCGCGCATGAACTCGCCCACCAATATTGGGGGCATCAGGTCATCAGCGCCAACATGCAGGGCGGCACGGTGATGGTCGAAACGCTGGCGCAATATTCCGCGCTGATGGTGATGAAACACCTCTATGGCGAAGACAAAATCCGCCGGTTTTTGAAGTATGAGCTCGACCAGTATCTGCGCGGCCGGGGATCGGAAGCGCTCGAAGAACTGCCGCTCGAACGCGTTGAGAACCAGGGCTATATTCATTACCGCAAAGGTGCCGTCGTCATGTATCTGTTGCAGGATCGGCTGGGCGAAGACCGGGTAAACGGCGTGCTGCGCGGGCTGCTCGCCAAATATCGGTTCAAAAGCCAGCCCTATGCACGATCTCTCGATCTGGTCGACGGCCTGAAGGCGGCCGCCCAATCCGACGCCGACAAGCAGTTGATCGGCGACCTGTTCGAGAGGATCACCATCTATGACCTGAAGGCGAAATCGGCAAAGACGACCAAGCGCGCTGATGGTCGGTACCAGACGGTGCTGATCATTGCGGCCGACAAATTCTATGCTGACGGCAAGGGCAAGGAAACCAAAGCCCGGCTGGACGACAGCATCCAAGTCGGGCTGTTTGCGGCGCGCCCGGGCATCGGCGCCTTCAATGCCAAGGACGTCGACATGATCGAGCGGCGGCCGATCCGCTCCGGCGAGCAAGAGATCGTCGTAATCAGCAAGAAGAAGCCCGCTTATGCGGGTATCGACCCCTACAACAAATATATCGATCGCAATTCCGAAGACAATGTGACCGCAGTCACCGGCTGACCAGGCTGTGTTGGCGCCGCTCCCTCAGCGGCTCCAGCGCGCCCAGATGGCAGTGGGGAGGAGGAGCCCGCGCGCTTCCTCTCGCACCGCCAGCTCGCCTGCATCAACGGTGCCACCAAGGTCTGCCATCGTCTGGCGCAGGAGTTCGCCAATCGCCAGCGCCGACATGCGCACGGCGTAAACGGTGAGGAACAGGAATCGGGAATCCGCATCGAGCAACTGGCGGCAATCGCCAATCAGGCCGGGCAGTCCCTCCTCCAGCTTCCAGATCTCACCTTCGGGCCCGCGCCCATATTTGGGCGGGTCAAGCAGAATGCCATCATAGCGCCGCCCGCGCCGCACCTCGCGCGCAACGAACTTGGCGCAATCATCGACGATCCAGCGCACGGGCTTGTCCGCAAGACCAGACAATGCCGCATTGCCGCGCGCCGCCTCGACTGATTTCTTCGACGCATCGACATGCACCATCTTGGCGCCGCGTGCCGCCATCGCGCACGTGCCAACGCCGGTATAGCCGAACAGGTTGAGGCATTCCGGCTCGGCCATGTCCGCGACACGCTCGCGCATCCACAGCCACACCGGCGCCATATCGGGAAAGAAGCCCAGATGGCGGAACGGCGTCGTCTGCGCGGTGAAGCGAACGTCGTCCCAGCCAAGCGGCCAGCCTTCATAGGGGATTTGCGTCGCAAACTGCCACTTGCCGCCGCCATCCTCATCCGCGCCGGGCACGAACTCGCCATCCGCGCGCCAGTCATCACTGGCCGGCGCCCACATCGCCTGCGGTTCGGGGCGGATAAACCGGAAGCGCCCATAGCGCTCAAGCTTGCGGCCACGCCCGCAATCGAGCAGGCCATAATCGGGCCAAGGCTCGCCGATCAACGTTGCAAGGGTCATGCGCGCGGCGTCGCGCGCTCCGCGACATAGGCGGTAACGGCCTCAAAGGTTGCGGGCAGCGTCGCATAGCGCTCCTCGCGGTCGAACAAGTCGCCGATCCGCGCCGGCATGCTCGGCCGGGCACCCGTAGCCCGCTCCACTGCATCGCGGAACTTTGCCGGATGCGCGGTCGCCAGCGTGACGACCGGTATGTCACTCGCAACCCCCGCCCGCCGCGCTGCTGCAAGGCCAATTGCTGTGTGCGGATCAATGACCTGCCCGGCAAATTCATGCGCCCACCGCATTCCAAGCGCCATGTCGTCTGCGTCGATGCGGTCGCTGGAGAACAGCGCGGCGGCGCCTTCCCGCTGAGCAGTGCTAAGCTGCATTGCCCTGGCGCCCTCAAACGTCGTCATTTGCGCGGCCGTCGCTGCGCCATCGCGGCCGGACAGGTCAAACAACAGCCGCTCGAAATTACTCGATACCTGAATGTCCATCGACGGGCTGTGCGTGGGCGTGACGGTGCCGGCCGAATAGTCTCCGGTTGAAAGCGCGCGGTGGAGAATGTCGTTGACGTTGGTCGCAACGATCAGTTTGGCAACCGGCAGCCCCATCTTGGCCGCGACATAGCCTGCGAACACATCGCCAAAATTGCCCGTAGGCACCGCGAACGCGACGGGCCGCTCCGGCGCGCCGAGCCGCACGGCTGCATAGAAATAATAAACGATCTGCGCCATCAACCGCGCCCAGTTGATCGAATTGACCGCCGACAGCGCGAACCGGCCCGAAAAATCGGCCGAATTGAACATCGCCTTCACCAGCGCCTGCGCATCGTCAAAGCTGCCCTCGACCGCGATGTTGTGGATGTTCGGCGCGAGTACTGTCGTCATCTGACGGCGCTGGACATCGGATACCCGGCCTTTTGGGTGGAGCATGTACACATCCACCCCGACGCGGCCAGCGAGCGCGTCGATAGCGGCGGACCCAGTGTCGCCCGACGTTGCCCCAACAATTGTCAGCTGCCGGTCAGTCCCGTCCAGGAACCGCTCAAAGAGCAAGCCCAGCAGTTGCAGCGCCACGTCCTTGAAGGCAAGCGTTGGCCCGTGGAACAGCTCCAGCAGCCAGTGCTGCGCATCAAGCTGCACGAGCGGCGTCACCGCCCCGTGCGCGAACCGGCCATAGGCCTGCACACAAAGCGCCCGCAGCGCGTCCCGGTCGATCACGCCTTCCGTGAAGGCCGCCATCACCGCAACGGCTGTATCGACATAGGAAGCACCGCGCAGCGCAGCGATCTGCTCGCTCGTCAGGCTTGGCCAGCGCTCGGGCACATAGAGGCCACCGTCGCTGGCAAGGCCCGCAAGCGTCGTCGCGTCAAAGTTCAGGACAGGCGCTGTCCCCCGAGTGCTGATATAGCGCATGGGGCCAAGCCGTTACCGGGGAGAGCGCCCAAGCACAAGCGCCGCTCAGCGCGCCTTCATGCGGCTCCGCAGCGCCAGCGCATAAATGCCGAGCGCAAGCGCTGCGAACACAAACCATTGCACGGCATAGGCCAAATGGTTGTTCGGCACGCTCGACAGGTCTGCTGCGGGATTGGCCGCCAGCCCGGCGAGCGGCGGGTCCGCCACTAACATCAGCGTTTTCGGCGGCTGGCGTCCAACCAGACGTGCGACAAGCGGGGCATGGTCGGGCGCGTTGGTGATGTACCCTGCAACCTCGCCCCCTTTCCAAACCGGCCGGTCATCCGGCGACTGACTCATCCCGACCTGCACCGTGACGCCCGGTCCTTCGGCGCCGGTGCGGCAGCGCGCGATGTGCCGCCAGCCAACCCCGCCTTTTGCATTCCGGCCACCTTCATGCGCCCAGCCCGTGACTTGGAGGCACAAAAAACCGGCGCGACGGAACAGCAACTTGTCGTCGACCGGGATGCGCGGAAAGGCGATGGGCGGCAAATGCTGGTTCTGTGCATAACGGGCGAGCAGCGCGATCTTTTCGCCGTGGCGCTGCAATTGCCAGGCCCCCAGACCGACCATCGCGGCGGCTGCGAACACCACCAGCGCGGTTGCCACCAGGGGGATACGCTTCATTCGCCGCCCCGGTCGATACGGCCTTCGCGCGCGGCATTGCGAAACTCAAGCGACAACAGGGCGGCCTTGGCAATCCGCAGCGACCAGATGACGGCAACCGCGGTGATCGGTATCCACAAGATTAGGTGCACCCAGAAAGGCGGGTGGAAATTCAGCTCCACGGCCAGCGCCGCGGTTACGATGATGGCGCCGAGGATCAACGTCAGGAATGCCGCTGGACCGTCACCCACATTAAACTGCGCATAGTCTAGCCCGCACGTGGCGCAGGCGGGCGCAAACGTCGCAACGCCGACAAACAGAGTCTTGCTGCCGCAACGCGGGCAAAGCCCCTGAAGCGCGGCCTTAAGCGGCTCGGGCGCGGACGGCTCAGGCGCCGCGCCCGTCACAGGGTCAACCGGCGTGGACCGGCGCGCCGGCGCCGCCCCAGACGTAAATCGACACGAACAGGAACAGCCACACCACATCGACGAAATGCCAATACCAGGCCGCCGCTTCGAAGCCGAAATGCTGGCGCGCCGTGAAATGGCCCTGATAAACGCGAATCTGGCAAACGATAAGGAAGATGGTGCCGATCAGCACGTGAAAGCCATGGAAACCGGTCGCCATGAAGAACGACGCGCCATAGTTCAGCCCGGCAAAATGGAACGGCGCATCGCGGTATTCATAGGCCTGGATGGCGCTGAACAGCGCGCCCAGCGCAATCGTGAACCACAAGCCCTTTTTCAGGCCCTCGCGGTCGCCATGAATCAGCGCATGGTGCGCCCAGGTAACCGTAGTGCCCGAGGTCAGCAGGATGATGGTGTTGAGCAGCGGAAAATTGAATGGGTTGATGACCTCAATGCCCTTGGGCGGCCATTGACCGGCAATCGCTTTCACACTTTCAACGATCCGTGTGACTTCACCGTTCACGACCTCGACGGGTGCTGGAAACAGCGAAAAGTCAAAAAATGCCCAGAACCAGCCAACGAAGAACATCACTTCGGACGCAATGAACAGGATCATGCCATAGCGCAGGTGAAGCTGCACGACCGGCGTATGGTCGCCGCGATGCGCCTCCTTGATAACGTCCGACCACCACAAGAACATCGTCGCCAGCACGCCCGCGACCCCAAGGAAGAAGATCGGCCCGCCGCCCGCCGCCTTGTGCATCCACATGATGCCACCAGAGGCCATCGCCAGTGCCGACATAGCGCCGAGCAGCGGCCAGAAGCTGGGGGCGAGAATGTGGTAATCGTGGTTCTTGGCGCCTGCCATGGTCGTATCCCGTTTGGTAGCTGTTCGTTGGTTGCTCTAGCCTGCGACTTTCGCGGAATCCACAGGGTAAAAGGTGTAGCTCAGCGTAATCGTGCCCACATCGCGCGCATCCGGGTCCTGGAGCATCTTGGGGTCGACGAAGAAGATCACCGGCATCCGCACCGTCTCGTGTGACTTCAGCGTTTGCTGCGTAAAGCAGAAGCACTGGATTTTGGTGAAATACTTGCCTGCCTGGGAAGGGGTGACGTTGAAGGTCGCCGTGCCGGTGATCGGGTGATCGGCATTGTTGGTCGCCACAAAAAACGCCATGTCGCGCGCGCCCACATCAATCGTTTCGGAGCGATTTTCCGGCCGAAAACTCCAGGCGAGCTTGGGACTGACATTGGTGTCGAAATCGATCCGAATCTGCTGGCTGACGGCGCCCGGCGCCACCAGCCCGCGCTGCGTGGTGCCATTGAGGCCAGTCGCCTGACAGAACAGCCGGTACAGCGGTACGCTGGCATAGCCAAGGCCCGTCATGCAGCACACGCCAATGCCGGCGAGGAAAGCCGTGCGCAATTTGCCCGTCATCCCATCCCCGCTTTGATCTTTGCGATCGAAATCGCGAACAGCAACACGACGAAGGCGCCCAACGCCACCGCCATCACCGTTGCTCGGCCGCGCTGCCGAGCGCGGATCTGATCGTCACGTTCCGCCATCAACCGAGCACCAGCTTATCTACCACGAGCGCGCCGAACAGGATGAACAGATACGCGATCGAAAAGGCGAACAGCCGCTTTTCCGGGCGCATCGTGTCGCCGTCAGCGCGACGGCGGACGGTGACCAGCACGGCGAGATAGGCAAAGAACGCGGTCGCAGCGATTGACACCGCGCCGTAAATCGACCCCGACAGGCCAAGCGGCCAGGGCGCCACCGCGACCAGTGCCATCGGCACAGTGTACAGCCCGACCATCCGCCGGGTCACTGCCTCACCCGACACGACCGGCAGCATCGGAACGCCGGCGGCGGCATAATCGGTCTCGACGAACAGCGCGAGCGCCCAGAAATGCGGCGGCGTCCACAGGAAAATCAGCGCGAACAAGAGGATGGGGAGCGTGGTCACATCGCCTGTCGCCGCCGCCCAGCCAATGAGCGGCGGAAAGGCGCCGGCCGCGCCGCCGATCACGATGTTCTGCGGCGTGCGACGCTTGAGCCACACCGTGTACACCATCACGTAAAACAGGATCGACACGGCAAGGATCGCGGCCGCCACGACGTTCACCGCAACGCCCATCAACAGCACGGCAAAGCTGCCCAGCCCGATCCCAAAATGGAGCGCGGAGTCGCGGTCCATCCGCCCGGCGGGCAACGGGCGCTTGCGGGTGCGCTTCATCAGCGCGTCGATATCGGCCTCATACCACTGGTTGAGCGCGCCCGCCGCCCCGGCCGCAAGCGCAATGCACAGAATAGCGGTGAACCCGATGACAGGGTCAATCTGCGCAGGCGCCACCAGCAATCCGCACAGCCCGGTATAGACGACAAGGCTCATCACCCGGGGCTTGGTGAGCGCCAGGAAATCCCGCCAATGGGCAGGAAGCGTCGGGCTAAGGATCGTCGTCGCGGTCATTTATGTTCCTGCCCGCAAGCGCAGCAGCGCGCGGCGGGCGACAATGCGGGAGAGCGCGGCTTCACGCTCCCCCGCAAATTCCTCAGTGGCGATGGTCGTCAGCGTCGATCACCGGCAGCGTTTCGAACTGATGATAGGGCGGCGGGCTGGAGAGGGTCCACTCAAGCGTGGTCGCACCTTCACCCCAGGGATTGTCGCCCGCCTTTTTACCAGCCGCAAGCGACATGGCAAGGTTGACGAAGAACACCACCATGCTCGCGGCCATAATCATATAGCCCTGTGTCGCCAGCGTATTATAGCCCTCATACTGGCCAGTATAATCGGGAATGCGGCGCGGCATGCCCTGCAGCCCCAGGAAGTGCATGGGGAAGAACAGCACGTTCACGCCCACGAAGAACACCCAGAAATGGATTTGCCCAAGCAGCTCGTTATACATCCGCCCCGACATTTTCGGGAACCAGTAATAAAAGCCGGAAAACAGCGAGAACACAGCCCCCAGCGACAACACATAGTGGAAGTGCGCGACGACGTAATAGGTGTCCTGCATGTAATCATCGATGCCGCCATTGGCGAGCACAACGCCCGTCACGCCGCCAACGGTGAACATGAAGATGAACCCGATCGCCCAGAGCATCGGCGTCTTGAAGCTTAGCGAGCCGCCCCACATGGTTGCGATCCACGAGAAGATCTTGATGCCCGTTGGCACTGCGATCACCATGGTGGCGGCTGTGAAATAGAGCTTCACGTTAACACTCAGCCCGGTGGTGAACATGTGGTGTGCCCACACGATAAAGCCAACCACGCCAATCGCGACCATGGCATAAGCCATGCCGAGATAGCCGAACACGGGCTTTTTCGAGAAGGTCGAGATCACCTGGCTGACAATGCCAAAGCCCGGCAAAATCATGATGTACACTTCGGGGTGGCCGAAGAACCAGAACAGATGCTGGTACAAAACCGGATCACCGCCACCGGCCGGATCGAAGAAGGTCG
>JBJXEC010000190.1:0-6728 GCA_046155125.1 Sphingomonas sp.
GGGGGGGCACGCTGATCGGCGGTGACCTTTTCGATTTTTGGATCGGCCCTTTTTATGTCGGTTTTTTCGGCGTCACGACGGCGTTCTTCGCCGGGCTTGGCACTGCATTAATTCTCTACGGCGCCTCCCTCGGGCCGACGTGGAACCCTTGGCTGATCAGCATTGCGCCGCCAGACATTAGCTATGGCTTGGCCTTTGCGCCCTTAAAGGCGGGCGGGCTTTGGCAGATTATCACGATCTGCGCGGTCGGCGCCTTTGTTTCCTGGGCGCTGCGCGAGGTTGAGATTTGCCGGAAGCTGGGCATGGGATATCACGTGCCGATCGCCTTTGGCGTCGCGATTTTCGCTTATGTAAGCTTGGTCGTGATCCGTCCGATGTTGCTGGGCGCATGGGGTCATGGTTTCCCTTACGGTATCTTCAGCCACCTCGATTGGGTGTCGAACACCGGCTACCAATATCTTCATTTCCACTACAACCCGGCGCACATGATCGCGGTGAGCTTTTTCTTCACCACGGTGCTCGCGCTCGCGCTCCACGGCGCCCTGGTGCTGTCGGCCGTCAACCCGGGCAAGGATGAAAACGGCGTTCAGCGCGAAGTGAAGTCGCCGGAATATGAAGACGCCTTTTTCCGCGACACGATCGGCTATTCGATCGGCACGCTGGGCATTCACCGGCTCGGCCTGTTTCTGGCGGTGTCGGCGGTGTTCTGGAGTGCGGTTTGCATCATCATCAGCGGCCCGTTGTGGACGCGCGGCTGGCCGGAATGGTGGAGCTGGTGGCTCAACCTGCCGATCTGGTCTTGAGGGGTAAGGGGCACGACAATGGCAACCTATCAAAACATCTTCACCCAAGTGCAGCTGCGCGCCGCCCCCGAAATGGGGCCGCCAATGGACGATCCGCATGCACAGCGGAGCCAGGCTGCGGGCTTTTTCTACTGGGCCGGCAAAATCGGCAATGCGCAGATCGGGCCGATTTATCTCGGCTGGATGGGCACTCTGGCGCTGCTGTTCGGTTTTATCGCGTTTGAAATCATCGGCCTCAACATGTGGGCGTCGGTCGGCTGGAACCCTGTACAGTTCGTGCGCCAGCTGTTCTGGCTTTCGCTTGAGCCGCCGGCGCCGAAATATGGCCTGACTGTGCTCGCGCCGCTGGCCGAAGGCGGCTGGTGGCAGATTGCGGGCTTTTTCCTTACCGCATCCGTGCTGTTGTGGTGGGCACGCACCTACACCCGCGCTAAGGCGCTGGGCATGGGCACACACGTCGCCTGGGCTTTTGCCAGCGCGATCTGGCTCTACCTCGTGCTGGGCTTTATCCGTCCGGTGCTGATGGGCAGCTGGTCGGAAGCGGTGCCGTTCGGCATCTTCCCGCATCTTGATTGGACTGCGGCCTTCTCAATCCGCTATGGTAATTTGTTCTACAACCCGTTCCATTGCCTCTCGATCGCGTTCCTTTACGGGTCGACGCTGTTGTTTGCGATGCACGGGGGGACGATCCTTGCCGTGGGCCGTTATGGCGGCGAGCGCGAGATCGAGCAGATCACCGATCGCGGCACAGCCTCTGAACGCGCAGCGTTGTTCTGGCGCTGGACGATGGGCTTCAACGCGACGATGGAGTCGATCCATCGCTGGGCCTGGTGGTTCGCGGTGCTGACGACGCTCACTGGCGGAATCGGCATCCTGTTGACGGGTACCGTTGTCGACAACTGGTACCTTTGGGCGCAGCAACATGGCTTTGCGCCAAGCTATCCGTCGACGGGTGTCGTCGACCCAGCCTCTTTGCCGGGAGCAGCACAATGATGAGTAGGGCAAGTGTCGTGCGGGCAGCGTTTGTTGGCGGCTTTGCGCTGATTTTGTCGGGCTGCGAACTCGGGCCCAAAAAGATTGAGCAAACGGGATTTCGCGGCACTGGCGGGGACCAGATAACCGCGAAGGCGCGGCTGACGGCGCAGACCGTGCCGCCACCGCCCTTCGAATTGCCGGATGACAGCGGGCCGCGCGCGTCTGAAACCTACCAGAATGTGAAGGTGCTGGGTAATGTGAGCACCGAGCGGTTCAACTATCTGATGGCGGCAATGAACAACTGGGTGGCGCCCACAAATGGTGACCCGGAAAAGGTTGGTTGCAATTATTGCCACAACCCCAACAACATGGCGTCGGACGAAAAATACACCAAGGTCGTCGCGCGGCGCATGTTGCAGATGACGCAGAACATCAATTCCACTTATGCAACCCATGTAAAGGGCACAGGCGTTACGTGCTATACGTGCCACCGCGGCAATGCGGTGCCGCAGTATAAGTGGGCCGCCGTCGATGCCCCGGGCGACGGGCCGCACAAGCTGATGGGCTATAAGCACGGGCAGGATACGCCGACCGCGACCGTCGCCTATGCATCACTGCCTTATGGCGGGTTTGAGTCATATCTTCAGGGCAGCGAACCCATCCGCGTGCAGGGCGTGCAACCGTTGCGCTCGGCGACGCCCGGCGCCTCAATTGCGGCGACGGAAAAAAGCTATGGGCTGATGATGCACATGTCATCATCGCTCAACGTAAACTGCACCTTCTGCCACAACACCGACTCGTTCAGCAGCTGGAACAACAGCCGCAGCCAGCGGGCGCAGGCATGGTATGGCATCCGCATGGTGCGCGACAGCAATGTCAACTACATCAGCTCGCTCACGCCTGTATTCCCGGCAAACCGCAAGGGGCCGCACGGGGATCCCTACAAAGTCAACTGCACGACGTGCCATCAAGGGCTCAACAAGCCGCTTGGCGGGGTGAGCATGTTGAAGGATTATCCGTTCCTGGCGGGCGCGGTGGCGCTCCCGGCCGTTGGTGCGGGCAAAGCTCCAGCGCCTGATCCCAATGCGACGGCAACCAGCTGCAATGCCGATTTTGCAAAAGCCTTGGCCGGTCATACGGTCGAATTTGATACCGGCGCCGCGACGGTTCGTCCCGTGTCGATCCCGCTGCTCGATGTCTTGACCGAAGTGGCCGGGCGCTGCGGAAACTTCGCGATGCTGGTGGCCGGGTATACCGATGCGGTTGGCAACGCAGCCAGCAATCTGGCGCTCAGCAAGTCGCGTGCGGCGGCAGTCGAAAAATACTTCGTCGACAAGGGCGTGCCCGCCAACCGGGTTGCCGCGCAAGGCTTCGGATCGGCTAAGCCGCTCGACACTTCGGGTACACCTGCGGGCAACCAGCGCAATCGGCGAATTGAAATCAGCGTCGCTGCAGCAAAGGGCAACTGAGCGCGAACGATAATCGGGGGGTGAAACGGTAAGGCGGTATGTCGCTGTTTTCGCTCCTCGTTATCGTCCATGTCGCGGTGGGAGCAACGGGTCTCATCGCATTTTGGGTGCCAGTCGCGTCTCGAAAAGGGGGCGTGGCGCACCGGCAATGGGGCAGGCTGGCGGCCCGCGCCTTCATGGCAGCCGGCGCCCTCGCCATCGCGATGGCGCTGCTTTCGCTTTACGGACCCGAAAAGCGCTTGCCGATGATTACTGACAGGGTGTTGTTTGCCGGGCTGTTCGGCTGGATGATGCTGTATCTGGGTGTGCTCACCATCAGCTTTGCTGATTATGGCTTGGCCGTCGCGCGCGCGCGAAACCAGCGAGCGGGGCTGCGCCGCGCCCGGCATCAGCTGGTCTTTGCCGCGGTCATCGCTGCGGCTCTTAATTGCGGCGCGCACGGTGTGATGCTCGGCCAGCCGCTGATGATACTGGTGGCGTTCATTGGGCTGGTCGCGGTGGCCACGCAACTCGCCTATGTCTGGCGGCGGAATGTTGCCCCGCGCGCGTATGTGCAGGAGCATTTCCGCTCGCTGCTCGGCATGGGCATTTCGGCCTATACTGCGTTTGTGTCGGTTGGGCTGATCCGCCTGCTGCCCGAGCATGTGTTCAACCCCATCATCTGGGCGCTGCCGAGCATGGTCGGCGTTTCGCTGATTGCCGCGTTCACGCTGCGCGCGCGCTCTGCCATCAGAGCGTAACGCGCGCGACTATTGGCCGGTCAGATCGGCGAGCACCCGCGCCGCCGCCAGCCGGCCAGACAGCGTCGCCATGGGAATCCCCGCACCTGGATGAACCCCGCCGCCGGCAAGATATAGCCCGGGCAGCCGGCTGGCCGCAGCAGGCCGCTGGAAGGGCGCGCGCCAGCCATGATTGGCCGTGCCATAAAGCGCGCCGCCAGTGGCTGGGAACAGCCGCTCATAGTCAGCCGGTGTCACAAGCACCTCGCTGCCCGAAGCACGGTCGATGTCCAGACCACAAGCCTTGAGCAAACCAAAGGTGTTGGCTGCGCTGCGATCCTGCTGGGGCGGCGACACGGTATGCCGGTCGCCATTTGCGGGCGCGTTGACGATGAGTTGCAGCCGCTCGGCGCCAGTGCCCGAGCGATACCCGAAATCGTCGCGGTCCTGCGCGCACACATAAACGGTGGGCGCATCCGGTGTCTCGCCCCGGCCGAAAATCGCCTTGAATTCCGCCGGATAGTCGTTCGAGAAGAATATGTTATGCCGGGCGAGCGGAAAGCCGCTGGTGGCCGCATTGACGAGCCATGTCATGCTCGACAGCGAACGGCGTTCGGGTTGCGACGGTGCTACGGCCCGGCGTGCGCCTGCGCCAAACCGCCCGGTCGACAGCGCGGCCGGGTCACCGTTGCAGATGACCGCGCTCGCCCGGATTTCTTCGCCGCTCGCCAGCCGAACGCCGCACGCGCGCCCGCCTTCGACCAGTATCTCGGCAACATGCGCGCCGTAACGGAATGCTGCCCCGTTGCGGGTCGCCAGGGCCTCGATCGCGCGCGCAATGGCGTGCATCCCGTCCGCAGCCAGCCAGACGCCATCGCGTTCGACATGAGCGATCAACATCAGCGTGGCGGGTGCAGCAAACGGCGAGGCGCCGCAATAGGTGGCATAGCGCCCGAACAACTGCCGCAGCCGTGGGTCTTGAAAATGCCGGCCAAGCGCGCGCCACAGCGATTGGTGCGGGCGAATGGCCAGCGCGTCTGGCAAGCGCCGCAGGCCAATGCGCGCCATCAGCGAGAATGGGGTTGGGCGGGTTCCTTCAAGAAACGGGCCGCGCAGCACGTTGTAGATGCTGGCGGCCTCGCGGCAGAAACTGCGGTATCCGGCAACGTCCGGGTCGCCGAAAAAGGCGCTGATCGAGGCCTCGCATCGCTCCTGATCGGCGAACAGATCGAACTGCCCTTGCGCGTCCCAGGCGTGGCGCGCGAGCAACTCGGCGGGCAACAGGCGGACAGCGCTCGCAAAATCGCCCCCGGCATCGGCGAATAGTTGCTCGAAAACCCAGCGCATGGTGAATACCGTGGGACCTGCGTCAAGCGCAACGCCGCCAACCGCCACCTCGCGCAGCTTACCGCCCGGTGCTTTTGCGCGTTCCAGCACAATCACTGGCGCCCCGCGCGCTGCAACCAGCGCAGCCGCGCTCAGCCCGCCAATGCCCGCGCCGATGATGATGACCGGAGCCCGATTCACGCAAGTGCCGCTAGCGAAAGCATTGGTGCACGGCTAGCATGCCCGCAGGCCGCGTAACAGGGCAAACACGGGCGACGGGCGCTGCGCCAGCAGCGGCGGGCTGGAAGGGAGGGAACGATGGCGAATGTGACGGAACGCAGCCACCCCTTGCGCGCGTCGCTGTCCGCCGAAATGCATGTGCGCCGCTTGCCGCCATTCGCGGCGCCTGCGCGTCTCGTGCAGGTAGTAACGTTGCTTGACGACGAGGGCGCGGCCCGCGCCGCTCACACTATTGCGTTATTGGCAGCGGCTGCGGGGATGACGCTCCCGGAAAGCGCCAAATATGCCGTCATCCCGCTTGAAGAAGCCACGCTGGTGTGGGAGCGGCACACGGAATTCGCAACATACACGGTGCTTCGATCCGGCCCGTTTGACGACGCAAACCCGTTCGATCCATCGCAATTTGGTCCGCAGGCAGACGCCCTGCTTGCCGACATTCCCGGTCAGGTGATCCGCGCCACCCAAATTGCATTGCGGGGCCGCGACACGCCGGCGCCGACAAGCGACGCGCTCGGCAACTGGTTTTTCACTGAAGCGACGATCATTTGCAACGTCGCAGCGGGCCGTGCCCGCATCTATTCCGATTTCCGGCTGCACCCGGATGGCTATGGCCGCCTGCTGGTCCACGACACCGGGCTGGAGGGCGACGATGCACCGCAACTGGTGATGCGGCTGCAGGAGCTTGGCAATTATCGGAACATGGCGCTGCTTGGTCTGCCGCTCGCCCAGGCGACCACGGCCGAGGTCACCCGGCTGGAGCAACGCCTGGCGGCACTCACCCACAGCGTTTCGGAGCGGGTGAGCCAGGATGACGCGCTGCTCGACGAGCTCACGTTCCTGTCGGCAGAGCTTGCGCGGCTTGCGGCCACCACGCGCTACCGCATGAGCGCCACCCGCGCCTATGCCCAGCTCAGTATTGAGCGCCTTAGGTCGTTGAATATCGCGCCCGTTTCCGGCCATCAAAGCCTTGACGATTTTACCGAGCGACGGCTGATGCCGGCCGTGCGCACCTGCGACAGCTTTTCGCAGCGGCTGGACGATCTGTCGCAGCGCGCGGCATGGGCAAGCGAATTGTTGCGCACCCGCATCGACATTGCGCTCGCCAAGCAGAACCGGGATTTGCTGACATCGATGGACCGCCGCACCCAGTTGCAGTTGCGCTTGCAGCAAACGGTCGAGGGGCTTTCGGTGGTCGC
>JBJXEC010000191.1:0-4832 GCA_046155125.1 Sphingomonas sp.
ATTCCTCAACCTCCATCGCCAGCAAATTGCGGAACAGCATGGCGGTGGGCCGCATTTGCGTTTCGCCAAGGCTCATGGCCGGAAATTCGAACGGCAGGCCGCCGCGCTCCCACACGCCGCGCTTCACATAATCGGCCACCTCGCGCAGATGGCTGTTGCAGGGGGTGAGTTCTGACCAGGTGTTGCAAATGCCGATGACCGGGCGTCCGTCAAACACGTCTTCCGGCAACCCTTGCGCCTTCATCCAGCTGCGATGGATGAACCCGTCCTTGTCATCCTTGCCATAGCTTTGCGCGCTGCGGTAAATTCTTGGCTCTTTGGCCACGCTTGCAAATCCCCTATTGCCCGGCCGCGCCGCTCCTACGCTAAACCCAATATTATCATATGAAAGTCAAGGGCGCGCGTGCTGTCCGGTCGGCGGCAACGCCCGGCGGCACACGCGTCCCCGCGCAGGCGGCGAGCAACCGGCGCGCGGTCGCCCACACCAGCGCGGCGCGCGCGCGTCTGGCAGCGTCCGCTGGCTTCCCCCAATCTCCCGATCGAGGGACCTGTCGCATACCCGCGCGTCAATGGTGCGTGACAGACAAGCGCCGGCCAGTGCGCCGTTGCCGCCGCCCGCGGACAGTGGTGCTGCGCGACAGCCCGGATCAATCCGCCGACATCAGTAGCGCACGGTAACCTGCCCGCCAAAGAAGCGCGGCTCGCCGGGGATGAACGAGGGGATGCCAAAGGCGCCGCCGGTGTTGCCCGCATCGAGCAGATAGCGCTCGTTGCTCGCGTTGCGAATAAAGCCCGCCACCTCGACCTTGTCGTTCGCAAAGCTGACGCCCGCGCGCGCATTATACAGCGTTACACCCGGCTGAGAGATGAGCGCGGTGTTGGGCTGTTCGAAGAATATCAGGCTGCGATAGGTAAGGCTCGGCGTCGCAAACAGCCGCACGCCCTTGGCAAGCGGGGTGTCGATCGTAAATCCGGCGGAGATCTGAAACTCCGGCTGGAGGCGGAAGCGATTGCCGGCGAACCGACCATTTGCCGGGCGATTGTCAATGCCGCCATTAATGTAGCCGACATTGCCGAAAACCGTCGCCCATGACGTTGGCCGCACCTGAAGCTCGGCCTCGACACCAAGGTTACTCGCGGTACCCGCGCTTTGCGTAATCGCGCGGCCGGTCGAATCGGTCACCGTTACCTGGAAGTCGCTATAGCTTTGATAATAGACGCCAAGCGAGCCGGAAACCGGGCCGACGCGCCCTTTCACGCCACCTTCATAGTTCCACACGATTTCCTCGCCCACCGGCGTTGCGTTTGGCACGGGCCCGGCAGGCGTCGATGCGGCACCAAGCTGCACCGTTGGCGAGCGGCGGCCGCGCGAAATCGTCGCGTACAGGTTGATATCGTCGCTGACCTTGTACAGCGCGTTGAAGCGCGGCAGGAATGCCTGGAAGCTGTCTTCCACGAAAAAGGTTTGCCCGCGCGTGTCGACCTGTCCCGGAATGACTGACGCCCCGCCCGTCACCCGCGACCTAGGCACGTTGGCGAAGAAGCCGGAACGGCGCTTTTCGATGAGCACCCGGGCGCCGGCGGTCAGCTCCAGCTTTTGTACAGGTGTCCATGCAATATCGCCGAACACCGAATAGGTGTCATTGCGGCCAAGATTTGCAAATTCGGAGCGGTAGAAAATCGGGGGCGCGGCGTTGGTGGGCACCGACCCGTCAGCCGCCACGCAGCTTGCTGCAAAGCCACCGCCAAGACAGGTGAAGAACGTGTTCTCGTTGGTTGAAAACGGCACGCGCTGCTGCCCGTCTTCGCGGAAATAGTTCCAGCCGAACGACGCGCGGACACTGGCGTCGGTATAGGTGAAGCGGCCCTCATGGTTCACTTGATAGCCAAAGGCGTTTTCGGCGAATTCAAGGAAGGTGGCGGCAGACCCGTCCGCGTCAAAAATCTCGAGGCTGTCGAACCGGCGATAGCCGTTGACGGTCGTGAAATTCCAGCCCGGCGCAAAGGCATAGCTTGCGGTGAGGTTCACGTCATACACATCGCGGGTCAGCCCGAGTCGCGGCGCGCCAAGATCTTGCGCGGAACGGGGTGACCCGCCGAGATTGGCGGGTCCAAACGGGCTGGGCGGCGCGGCTTGCGAGCGCAGGCGGCCCGAAATGAACGGCGTGCCGCCGTTGCGCTGCCGGTCGTACGTGCCAATCAGGTCAATCGTCAGCGCATCATTGGGCGTGAAGCGCAGCGATTCGCGCAAGCCCAGCTGATCTTGCGAATACAGGTCGCGCTGGTTGGGGTTGAGATTGCGGACATAGCCGTTGCGGTTCTTGTATTCGCCAGCCACTCTCAGGGCGAGCCGGCTGTCGCCGATATTGACGAACCCGGATGCAAGATACGCATCGAAATTGCCGTATCCCGCCGTTACCGCGGCCGAATAGTTTGGCTTTGGCCGAGCCGATATAATGCTGATCGCGCCAATCGCAGACGCGGTGCCGAATAGCGTTGCTTGCGGCCCCTTGATGACTTCCACCCGGTCGACATCGTAAATCGCCTGATACGATCCGCGCGACCGCGAAATGTCGACGCCGTTGTAATACAGCGTGACACGCGGCGCTTGCTGCGCTGACCCGCTATCTGACGTGATGCCGCGGATGACGATGCCGGGGTTGTTGGCGCTCTGTTCCTGAATGTTCAGGCCAGGGATATAGTTGGACAGCTCGTCAAGATCTGACACGCCAAGCTCGCGCAGGCGCTGGGCAGTCGCGACCGAAATGGTAATCGGCACATCTACCGCGCGCTGCTCAACCTTCTGGGCGGTGACGACGATCTCGTTCTCGTCGCTCTTGTCGTCAGCGGTCTGGGTCGCCGCCGGGGCGACGGCCTGGGCGTCCGCCGTGGTAGCGATGAACGCGCTCGAGAGGAGCAGTGCGGCGGCGAAGGCGCGGTGGCGTGCCATTTTGGTGATCCCCCTTGTAATAACGAGCAAAAGCCTTGGCGGCGAATTGTGAATGCTGCGCTGCACAATGAAGACGATGCAGTGACATCTGCATGACAGGGAAAGACTTGCGGGGCGGTGCTGCTGCCCGCGGCCCGGCCGCACCGATCACCGCGCGGCCGGCACAATGCCCTCGCCGCTTGCCGCCGCCGTCACCGCCGCCAGCACGCCTTTCAGCCGGGGCACGGCGAAATCGAGAAACGCGCGCCGCTTAATCGGCTGGACGCGCTGATTGGGGTGGACAAGGTTGACCGGCATCGGATCGCCCGGAAAGCCAGTGAGAATGGTCCGGACCTGGCCCTGAGCAATCGCCGACGCTGCCTGGTAAGACATGATCCGCGCAATGCCCAGCCCGGCGGTTGCCGCCGCGATGACCGCGTCAGCGGTATTGACCGAGAGGCGGGGGACGATGGCGATCGTCCGTGCGGCACGGGCAGGGCCTATCTGCCAGTTGCGATGTGTTTGGAGCCCCTCAAACGCGATACAATCGTGCCCGCTCAAAGCCTCGGGTGCCGCCGGCGTCCCTCGCCGTGCGAGATAATCGGGGCTGGCGCAGATCACCCAGCGGACATGGCCAACGGCCCGCGCGATCAGGTCACTGTCGGGCAGGCGACCGATCCGGACCGCGACATCGACATGCGCTTCGCTCAGGTCGATCACTTGGTCGGACAGAATGAGCCTGACGGTGACGTCAGGATAGGCTGCAAGAAAAGCATGGACGATGGGTGCTACATGGAGTTTGCCGAACATAATCGGCGCGGTCACTACCAATTCGCCCCTTGGGCTGCGAAATTCGCCACTCGCCGCCCGTTCGGCATCGGCCAGATCGTCCAGCAAGCGGCGCGCGGCCGCCACGAACGCTTCCCCCGCCTCGGTCAGGATCAGCCTGCGACTCGTGCGCACGAGGAGCTGGGCGCCAAGATGCGCCTCAAGATCGGACACGCGCCGACTTACGGTTGGCAGCGGCATGTTCAGCGCGCGCGACGCCGCTGACAGACTGCCGCCATCGACTGCGGCGATAAGCGTGCGCATTGCTTCGAACCGGTCCATGCAATATTCCATTTAACGGAAGGATCTATCTCAAAAATAGCGACTTCTGACAAAAGGTGGAAGCATCTAATTATGGGTCACCGGCCAGCAAGGCCGCATCGCCAAGGAGCCGCACCATGACCCGCACCACGCCTCGCATCGCCACCCCCGCCACCGTTGCCGACGCCCCGCTCGCATCGCAGCCGCTGCTCGATGCTGTTGCCAAGCAGCTCGGTACGGTCCCCAACATGTTCCGCGCCATCGCGGTCAGCCCGCAAGCGCTTGAAGGCTATCTTGGCGTGTCCGGCGCGCTCGGCAAAGGCGCGCTGCCTGCTGCCACTCGTGAGCGGATCGCGCTCGCCGTCGCCGAAGTAAACGGCTGCAGCTACTGCCTGTCCGCCCACACCTATCTTGGCCGTACGCTCGCCAGGCTTGACGACGCCGAGATGACTGCCAATCGCAATGGTGCGTCGAACGACGTGAAGGCCGATGCCGCTGTCCGCTTTGCCGCCAAGGTTGCAACGGACCGCGGGCATATCACCGACAGTGATTTCGCGGCAGTGAAGCTCGCCGGCTACACCGACGCGCAAGTGATCGAAATCGTCCAGCATGTCGCGCTCAACAGCTGGACCAACTTTTTCAACGAAGTCTTTCAAACCGAAATCGACTTCCCCGTCGTCAAGGCCCGCCCCCAAGATGTTCGGGCCGCCTAACCCTCCTCGGGCCAATGACGACGCAAGCCGGCGGGCGCCGGTTAAAGCCTCCAAGCTGGTGCCCGCCACCCGTTTTTACCTCCCATGCAAGGTGCCTTTTT
>JBJXEC010000192.1:0-4833 GCA_046155125.1 Sphingomonas sp.
ACGACGCTGGCGGCGCTCCACGCGCGCAAGCCCGACCATTGGGGGCTGGCAGATGCCGCGCGCCTTGCCGCCGTCCGGGCGGATCGCGCTGCTGCGGCGAACGCGTGGTTTGAGGCCAATGCCGGGCAATGGGACGCGATCCGATCTATGCACGTGGCCGAAAGCGAGGTTGAGGCTGCCATGCAGCGGGCGCTGGGCGATGCCCCAATTGCGCGGTTGATCGACATTGGCACAGGCACAGGCCGCATGCTGGAAGTGTTTGCTCCGCGCGCCGGCCATGCGCTGGGGATTGATCGCAGCTCCGAGATGCTGCGGCTGGCGCGCGCAAAGCTTGCCGAGCGCGGGCTTGAGAATGCCGAGCTTCGTCAGGCGGATTTTTATGCGCTGCCGCTCGCCGATGGTGGCGTGGATGCAGCGACCATGCACCATGTGCTGCACTTTGCGCAGCAACCCGGCGCCGCCATTGGCGAGGCGGCGCGCGTGCTGAGCGATGGCGGGCGGTTGCTGATCGCCGATTTCGCGCCGCACGACCGCGAAGAACTGCGCGCGCGTGAGGGGCATGCGCGGCTTGGCTTTTCCGACGATCAGATCGCGGGCTGGTTTGCGAGCGCCGGGCTGGCGCCGGTGCGCACTGAAACACTCGAAGGCGGTGAATTGACCGTAAAACTCTGGCTCGCCCGCAAGACGGGGCAGCCGACCACACAGGTGAAAGCAGCATGACGATGTCGGTTTCGCAACTCGAAGAAGCTCGCCGCGCGCTCGATGCGCCCTTGTTTGCTGATCTGGCGGGCGATGCAGCGGTATCCTTTGAATTTTTTCCGCCCAAGACCGAGAAAATGGAATCGGCGCTTTGGGAGGCGATCGTGGCGCTCGAGCCGCTGTCGCCGCGGTTCGTCTCGGTGACGTATGGCGCGGGCGGGTCAACGCGCGAGCGCACCCATGCAACGGTCGCACGTATTCAGCGCGAAACGCCGCTGGCCGCGGCTGCGCATCTCACTTGCGTGGAGGCAACCCGTGCCGACATCGACGCAGTGGCGGACGCTTATTGGGAAGCTGGCGTGCGGCACATTGTTGCGCTGCGCGGCGACAGCCCGTCCGCGGATGGCAAGTTCACGCCGCACCCGGACGGCTACGCCAATGCGGCGGCGCTCGTCGACGGCTTGAAGCGCCGCCACCCGTTCGAGATTTCAGTCGCGGCCTATCCGGAGCTGCACCCGGACTCGGCCGATCTGGCGGCCGATCTCGATAATCTCAAGCGCAAGATGGATGCCGGTGCCAACCGCGCGATAACGCAGTTCTTCTTTTCGCCAGAAGCCTATTTCCGATTCCGCGACCGGGCGGTGGCGGCGGGCATCACGGCAGAAATCGTGCCCGGCATTTTGCCCGTGTCCAACGTGGCGCAAACCCGCAAATTCGCCGCGATGTGCGGCGCGCAAATCCCCGACTGGATGGACCGGCTGTTTGACGGGCTGGACGATCACCCCGCCGCGCGCCAGCTGGTAGCAGCAACCATCGCCGCTGAACTATGCCGCAAACTCTATGCAGGCGGCGTGCGGCATTTCCATTTCTACACGCTCAACCGGGCCGAACTCAGCTACGCGATTTGCCACCTGCTTGGCCACCGCGCCAGGGCTGGCCTTTCGGCAGCGGCGGCATGATCAAGGAAAACAGAATGACCCCGCGCGCGCAATTCGAGATGCAGGCCGCAAGCCGCATCCTCCTCACCGATGGCGCCTTTGGTACAGAAATCCAGAACTGGAAGCTTAGCGAGGCAGATTATGCCGGATCGCTCGCGCTCGGCCATGACCAGAAGGGCAATAATGACATCCTGGCGATGACGAAGCCCGAGGTGCCAATCACCATCACGCGCGCTTATCTCGCGGCGGGCTCGGACATCGTTTCGACCAACACGTTTTCTGCAAACCGCATCAGCCAGGCCGATTATGGCGCGGAAAAGCTCGTCCGCGAAATCAACATCGCGTCGGCGCGGCTTGCGCGCGCGGCCGCGGACGACTTTGCGGCCAAAGACGGGCGACCCCGCTTTGTCGCGGGCGCGATTGGGCCGACGAACAAGACGCTGTCGCTCAGCCCCGACGTCAACGATCCCGGCTTTCGCGAAATCGACTTTGATTATCTGAAAGATGTCTATCTCGAACAGACGATGGCGCTGATCGAGGGCGGGGTCGACTTCATCCTCATCGAAACGATTTTTGACACGCTGAACGCGAAGGCGGGCATAATGGCGGTGCTGGAGGCAAGCGACGTGCTGGGTCGCGACGTGCCGATCATGCTGTCGATGACGCTCACCGATCTGTCAGGGCGCAACCTCTCCGGCCATACTGTCGAGGCGTTCTGGCACGCGGTTCGGCACGCAAAGCCGCTGACCATTGGCCTCAACTGCTCGTTCGGCGCGCAGCAGCTCCGCCCGCATGTGAAGGCGCTTTCGGCCATCGCCGACACGTTCATCATGGTCTATCCCAATGCCGGGCTGCCCAACGAGCTTGGCGCTTATGACGAGCTGCCACACGAAACGGCCGCGCTCGTCAAGGAATGGGCGGATGCGGGCCAGGTCAACGTGCTTGGCGGGTGCTGCGGCTCGACACCGGCGCACATCGCGGCGATGGCGAAGGCTGTCGACGGGCTGCCCGCGCGCGCGCTGCCGGTGCCGCCCGTCGTCACGCGGCTCGCCGGGCTGGAGCCGATGACGATGGCGGCGTGACCGGTCCGGTCCGCTGCCACCTGCCTACCCCTGATTGAACGGAAAATTCGTGCCCACAACCGCCTCCACCGCTCAGTTCGTCAACATCGGCGAGCGCACCAACGTGACTGGGTCGGCCCGGTTCAAGAAGCTCATCATGGCGGACGATTATGCCGCTGCCGTCGAGGTCGCGCGCCAGCAGGTCGAAAACGGCGCGCAGGTGCTCGATGTGAACATGGACGAGGGCCTGCTTGATGCCGAGCGGGCGATGACGACGTTCCTGAAGCTCATCGCCGCCGAGCCGGATATCGCTCGCATCCCGTTCATGATCGATTCGTCGAAATGGTCAGTGATCGAGGCCGGGCTGAAATGCGTCTCCGGCAAGCCAATCGTCAACTCGATCAGCATGAAGGAAGGCGAGGCGCAGTTTCTGGAACAGGCGCGCAAGGTCATGGCCTATGGCGCGGCCGTGGTTGTGATGGCGTTTGACGAAACGGGGCAGGCCGACACGCAAGCCCGCAAGGTCGAAATTTGCGCGCGCGCCTACGCGCTGCTCACCGGCATCGGATTTCCACCTGAAGACATCATCTTCGATCCCAACATCTTCGCAGTCGCAACCGGCATTGACGAGCACCGCCGCTATGCCATTGATTTCATCGAGGCGTGTCGTGAGATCAAGCTGCGCTGCCCGCATGTGCATATCTCGGGCGGGCTTTCAAACCTGTCCTTTTCGTTTCGCGGCAACGAGCCGGTGCGCCGCGCGATGCACAGCGTGTTCCTGTTCCACGCCATTCCAGCCGGGCTCGACATGGCGATCGTCAATGCCGGGCAGCTCGACATTTATGATGCGATCGACCCGGCGCTGCGCGCGGCGTGCGAGGATGTGATCCTTGACCGCCGCGATGACGCGACCGACCGGCTGATTGCCCTGGCCGAGAGCTATCGCGGCACGGATGCGGTGGCCGAAAAGGCAGCGGCCGAATGGCGCGGCTGGCCCGTCAACAAGCGGCTTGAGCACGCGCTCGTCAAAGGCATCGACCTGCACGTGGTCGAGGATACCGAGGAAGCGCGCCTGCACTTTGCCCGCCCGATTGAAGTGATCGAAGGGCCGCTGATGGACGGCATGAACGTGGTCGGCGACCTGTTCGGCTCGGGCAAGATGTTCCTGCCGCAAGTGGTGAAGTCCGCGCGCGTGATGAAAAAGGCGGTCGCGCATTTGCTCCCCTTCATCGAGGCATCAAAGGAACCGGGCGCACGCGGCAAGGGCAAGATCATCATGGCGACCGTAAAGGGCGACGTGCATGATATCGGCAAAAACATCGTCGGCGTGGTGCTCCAGTGCAACGGTTTCGACGTGGTCGACATGGGCGTGATGGTGCCGTGGTCGGCGATCCTTCAAGCCGCGAACGAGAATGACGCCGACATGATCGGGCTGTCGGGTCTTATCACCCCCTCGCTCGACGAAATGGTGACGGTTGCCGAGGAAATGAAGCGCGCTGGCATGATCATGCCGCTGCTGATTGGCGGGGCGACAACCTCCAAGGTCCATACAGCGCTGCGCATCGCGCCTGCTTATGACGGGCCAGTGGTGCATGTGCTTGATGCCAGTCGCGCGGTTGGCGTTGCCTCGACGCTCGTGAGCGACACCATTCGTGACGAGTTCGTTGAGCGAACAGCGGCTGAATATCAGGCCGTGCGGGATGCACGCGCCAACAAGGGGCAGACCGAGCTGGTGCCGCTCCAGTCGGCGCGCGACAACGCGTTTGAGGCCGACATGGCGCTCAAGCCGCCTCCACCCAAGCAACCGGGTGTCCACATCTTCCGCGAGTGGGATTTGCATCACTTGCGCGACTTGATCGACTGGACGCCGTTCTTCCGGGCGTGGGAGCTCGCGGGCAATTATCCGGCTATTCTGGATGATGCGGTCGTCGGTGAAAGCGCGCGCAGCCTCTACGCCGATGCGCAAGCAATGCTCGACCGGATCGTGAACGAAAAATGGCTGGTCGCACGCGGCGTGGCGGGGCTGTGGCCGTGCCGGCGCGAGGGGGATGACATTATCCTCCACCTCGACAATGAGGACCATGTCCGCCTGCCGTTTTTGCGCCAGCAAATCGCCAAGCGCGAGGGGCGGGCGA
>JBJXEC010000193.1:0-26482 GCA_046155125.1 Sphingomonas sp.
GAGGCATAGTCGTAGTCCCGCTCCATCCCCGTGCCCGACCCGGCCAAAGCGGTGACCGAGATGGAATGCGACGCGCGCATGTACGCGCCAGCAAAACCGTTGGTGGCGGCCAGCGCGATGCGGGTGCGGGACCAGCCGGCTTCGGCGCCCTCGGTGTTGGTCACGCCCTTGACCGCCAGGGCCGCATCCTCGGCGGCGGCGCATCGGTCCAGCAGGGCCGCGACCTCGGGTTCCTCGCTGTCGCAGAGGTCCAGTGTCGGGATCGTGCCCGACGCGCGATCGGGCAGGCCGCCAAACGGGTCCTCCGGCACGGCACGCGCCATGGCGACGGCGCGTTCGGCGAGGTCGGCGAAGCCGGTCGGTGTCGGGTCGGTGGTGGACACGATCGCGCTGCGGCGGCCGACAAAGACGCGCAGGCCGATGTCCTGGCCCTCGGCGCGCTCGACCTGTTCCATCTTGCCCAGGCGGCGCTGCACCGACAGCGAGGCGCCGTTGACGAACAGCGCATCGGCCGCGTCCGCCCCCGCCGCGCGGGCGGCGCGCAGCAGATGGTCGAGCGTGTCGAGATGGTTGCTCATGCGGCCAACTGGGACGCGATCTCGGCCACGCCAGGCACATTCGCGGCCGGGCCCAGCACCGCCAGGGTCGGCGGCCCGCGGAAGGCGAAGGACGCAGCCTCGGCGATCTGCGCCAAGGTGACGGCGGCGATCTTCTGCTTGGTTTCCTCGGCGGGGATGACGCGGCCATGGACCTGGAGTTGGCGTGCCAGTTGTTCGCAGCGGCTGCCGGTGGATTCCAGGCTCATCATCACGCTGGCCCGCAACTGCGCCTTGGCGCGGTTGAGTTCTGCCTCGGTGACGTCGTGCTGCACCCGGCGCAACTCGTTCAGGGCGACGGGCATGAGTTCCTTGGCCTCTTCCTCACCCGTGCCGGCATAGACGGCCAGCATCCCGGAATCGCGGAACGGCTGCGCGAAGCAGGAGATGGCATAGACCAGCCCGCGCTTCTCGCGGATTTCCTGGAACAGCCGCGACGACATGCCGCCGCCCAGGATCGTGGACAGCAGCATCGACGGGTAATGCCCGGGCGATGCGACGGCGGCGCCCGGAAAGCCCAGCACGATATGCACCTGGTCCAGGTCCCGCGCCTCGCGGAACTCACCGCCCAGATAGGCGCCGGGGGCGGCCGGGGGCGGGGCGGCTTCGGGCAGGTCCGCGAAATGTTTGGCGACGAGTTCGACCAGGCGGTCGTGGTCCAGCGCGCCTGCCGCCGCCACGACCATGCGCTTGGCGCCGTAATGCGTGCGCATGTAGCCGGTCAGCGTGTCGCGGGTCATGCCCTTGATCAGCGTATCGGTGCCGAGCGTCGGACGCCCCATCGGCTGGTCGGGGTAGGCTGTGGACTGGAAGTGGTCGAACACGATGTCGTCCGGCGTGTCGTTCGCCTGGCCGATCTCCTGCAGGATCACGCCGCGCTCGCGCTCGACCTCCTCAGGCTCGAAGGTCGAATGGGTCAGGATGTCGCCCAGGATATCGGCCGCGAGGGGCAGGTCCTCCTTCAGCACCTTGGCGTAGTAGGCGGTGTTCTCGCGGGCGGTGTAGGCGTTCAGATGGCCACCCACATCCTCCATGTCGCGCGCGATGGCGGCGGCGTCGCGCTTGGCGGTGCCCTTGAAGGCCATGTGTTCGAGGAAGTGGGAGACGCCGTTTTCCGACGCATCCTCATTCCGCGTGCCGGCGGCGACATAGGCGCCGATCGAGACGGTCTCCACGCGGGGCATGTGCTCGGAGACGATGACCAGCCCATTGGGCAGGGTTGTGACGCGGACGGCGTCGGACATGCTGGAAAAATCCTTCAGGCGGCGTTGCGGAGCGCATGGCTCCGCACGGCGGCTTCGATGGTGGCGAGATCAGCGGGCAGAACGTCGAAACGTTCCGGTCGTTCATATAGGTCGGCGAGGTGCCTTGGCAGCGGGGGGCGGATGCCGGTCGCGCGTTCCACCGCATCGGGGAATTTGGCCGGGTGGGCGGTTGCGGCGACGATGACCGGGATGCCGGCGGGCGCGAGGGCCGCGGCCGCCGCCGTGCCGCAGGCGGTGTGCGGGTCGGCGAGATAGCCGGCGTCCCGCCACAGGCGATGAATTTCGGCGACGGTGCCCGCGTCGTCCAGGGCAAAGCCGTGGAACAGGCTTTTCATCTCGGCCCAGGCCGCATCCGGCACCGGCATGCGGCCCGTGGCGCGGAATCGCTGCATGGCATCGCCGGTGGCGGCGCCATCGCAGCCGAGGGCGTCATGCAGCACCCGTTCAAAGTTGCTGCTGACGGCGATGTCCATGCTCGGCGAGAGCGACGGTTCGACGGCGCGCATCGACATGTCGTTGGCGGCGAAGAAGCGGGTCAAAATGTCGTTGCGGTTGGACGCGACGATCAGCCGCTGCACCGGCAGCCCCATCCGCCGAACCGCCCAGGCCGCCAGCACATTGCCGAAATTGCCGGTTGGGACCGCCAGGGCCACGGCCCGGTCGGGCGCGCCCAGGTTCAGCGCGGCATAGGCGTAGTAGGGGATTTGCGCCGCGATCCGCGCCCAGTTGATCGAATTCACCGCCGCCAGTCGCATGTCGGTGCGGAAGGGGGCGTCGGCGAACATCGCCTTCACCAGGTCCTGGCAGGTGTCGAAATCGCCCTCGACCGCGATGTTGCGGACGTTGGGCGACAGCACGGTGGTCATCTGGCGGCGCTGCACGTCGCTGGTGCGGCCGCGCGGATGCAGAATGGTGATGTCGATGGCGGCGCGGTCGCGGCAGGCCTCGATGGCGGCCGAGCCGGTATCGCCCGATGTGGCGCCGACGATGGTGATGCGTTCGCCGCGCCGGGCCAGCACATGGTCGAACAGCCGCCCGAGCAGTTGCAGCGCCACGTCCTTGAACGCCAGGGTCGGGCCGTGGAACAGTTCAAGGGCAAAAGTGTTAGGTGCGATCTGCACCAGCGGCGTGGTGGCTGGGTGGGCGAAGGTGCCGTAGGCCTCCTCGCACATGCGCCGAAGGTCGGGCTCAGCCACCGCATCGCCGACGAAGGGCGCCAGGATGCGGGCGGCGAGCGCCGCGTAGGGCAGCCCGCGCAAGGCGCGCCATTCGGCCGACGACAGGGTCGGCCAGGTTTCCGGGACAAACAGCCCGCCGTCCTCGGCGAGGCCGGCGAGCAGCACGCCCTCAAAGCCGCGTGGGGCGGCCTGGCCGCGAGTGGAGATGTAGCGCATGGGGCGCATTCCTAGGCGGTGGCCGCGGCTGTTGCAAAGCGGCCCAAGGCTTGCAGGCTATGATCCATGCGCATCGCCATCATCGGAACCGGCGTGGCGGGCAGCCTGCTGGCCGAAAGCCTCCTCCCCCGCCCCGGCTTCAGCATCGAGGCGTTCGAGCGCAGCGCGTTGGGCGAACAGGCCGAAGCCGGCACCGGCCTGAATCTCGGCCCCAATGCCGCCAAGGCGCTGCGCCTGCACCTGCCCGCCCGCCATGCGGCCTTGCGCGCCGCCAGCCTGGAATGGCGGCGGTGGCAGGTGGACCTGACCGACGGCACCCGCCTGCTGGACCTGGACCTGCTGGAGGTCGCGGAGGAACCCGGCATCCGCATCCGCTGGGCGGCGCTCTACCGCCTGCTGCGCGAACCCGTGGCCGGCTGCACGCGGCATGGGCACGCGCTGGAGGCGATCGAGGAAGACGCCGCCGGCCGCCTGGTGCCGGTGTTCCGCGCCGGGGAGGCACTGGTGCGCCACGGCGGCTACGACCTGCTGGTCGGCGGCGATGGGCGGTATTCGCGGCTGCGGGCGCTGACGGCGGGGGAGCCGGCGGCGAGCCTGCTGGGCGTCGGCGTCTGGCGGCTGCTGGTGGCGGATGCCGCCGATTGCCCTTTTGATGACTACGGCCAGTGGTTCCAGGGCAATGCACGGTTGCTGGCGTTCCGGGTGCCGGGGGGTGCGGTTTATGTCGCCGGGACCTATCCGCTGACAGACCAGGACGCAAAAACCCGCGCCTGGCAGGCGGCGCTGTTCACCCCGCCATCGGCCGCCCCCTGCCCCGCCGTCGCCTGGATGCTGGCCGCGATCGACCGGTTGTTCAACGATATCCATTGGGCGCGGTCGGCGACCATCCCGATGCTGCGGAACGCGGCCGGGGGGCGGGCGCTGCTGCTGGGCGACGCGGCGCAGGCGATGGTCCCGACGCTCGGCCAGGGTGCGACCCAGGCGGTCGAGGATGGGGTGATCGCGGGGGCCGTCCTGGCGCGGGGTGGGGATGTGTCGGCCGCGCGGGATGAGAGGGTGGCCTTTGTCCGCGCGTTTTCCGAGGAAGCGTCGGATACGTTGATCCCCGGCGTGGACCCGGTCGCCGGCACCCTGGCCAAGAACGGGGCGGGGTTCCGGGAAAAACTGCGGCGGCTCTATGCCGATGTGCCGGGGCCTGGGTGAATCGGCGATGGGCCGGCAACCTGGCCAGGCCTCGCGCATTGTCGATCATCGGTCATGGCAGCGCCCTGTTCCATGCTACCGACCCCCTTGTCACATCTGATGGAATAAGCCCTTGAGCATCGGCCTGATCGCGCTGCTGGACGACATCGCGGGCCTGGCCAAAGTTGCCGCCGCCTCGCTCGACGATGTCGCGGCCCAGGCGACCAAGGCCGGGGCCAAGGCCGCCGGCGTGGTCATCGACGATGCCGCGGTCACGCCGCGCTATGTCGTGGGCTTCGCCGCCAGCCGCGAATTGCCGATCGTGCGCCGCATCGCCATCGGTTCGCTGCGCAACAAGCTGGTGTTCCTGCTGCCGGCGGCGCTGGCGCTGAGCTTCTTCGCCCCCTGGGCGATCACGCCGCTGCTGATGCTGGGCGGCGCCTACCTCTGCTACGAAGGCGCCGAGAAGGTCATCGAGGCGATCTGGCCGCACGAAGCCCATGCGACGCCGGTCGCCGCGGCCGACCCGGCCGATTTCGAGGATGCCAAGGTCCGCAGCGCGATCAGCACCGACTTCATCCTCTCGGCCGAGATCATGGCGATCGCGCTGGGGAGCATCCCGACATCTTCCTTCGTGGCGCAGGCGGCGATCCTGGCGGTGGTCGGCATCGGCATCACGGTCATGGTCTATGGCGCCGTCGCGCTGATCGTGAAGGCGGATGATGTCGGCGTGGCGCTGGCGCGCAACCACGGCCCGCTCGGCGGCCTGGCCCGGCCCGTCGGCCGCGGCCTGGTGCTGTGCATGCCGCCGTTCCTGCGGCTGCTCGGCGTGGTGGGGACGGCAGCGATGGTCTGGGTCGGCGGCGGCATCATCGTGCATGGGCTGGAGGTTTTTGGCGTCGCCGGCCCCGCGCATGTGAGCCATGCGGCGGCGGAGATCGCCGCGGCCGCCTTGCCCGCCATCGCCGGTGCCGCGGCGTGGGTCGCGACGGCGCTTGTGTCGGCGGTGATCGGGTTCGTGGTGGGGGCCGCGCTGGTGCCGATCGTGCATCGCGGGCTGGTGCCGCTGGCGCGGACCGTTCGGCGGCCAGCCTAAGAGATGGTGGGCATCAGTCGCCGTCAGGCCTTGGGGGTGCCGCTTTTGATGGCAACGACCGCGCAGGCCGCCGAGACGCCCACGGAGCTGGTGGGCGGCACCGCAACCTCGCCCGACGGCCGCATCATCGCTTTCGCCTACGCAGTGCCGAGCGCCAAAGGGCGCACTAGGCGGCTGACCGGTATCGGCCTGCTCGACCGCGCGACCGGGCAACTGCAACGGGTTCCGAATCCCGGAGGTCGGCAACTCGGATATCCATGCTTCGATTCCGCCGGCGGTCGTCTGGCCTGCCTTTCCGGGGCAACCGGATCCAGCGTCTGGAAAGGCGTGGCCATCGTCGATCTTGCGACGCTCCGCGCGACGGAAGTGGTCGTTCCCGCATCGGCATCGAGCGATCATCCCATTGAGCGCGTGGACACCGCGATCTTCCAGCCGGGGAGCGGCCGGCTGCTGATCGCTCGCTCGGCCCGCTATCCCGAGCGAGTGGAATTTCTGCTGCTCGATCCGGCTACGACGCGGCATCAAGTTGTGCTGCCGGAAGCTCGGAGCTTAGCCCGCGTCGCTTCTACGGCTTTCCTGAGCGCGGACGAAATCATCTTCGCAGGGGTCGGCAGAATGGCGGGCCGCCTGCTCCAGGAAGTCCAGGCCATCGGATTACGGGAAACCCAAATCGTGCTGTTCCGTCTTCGGTTCGGCGAGGAACCCCAGGTGCTGATGCCGGCGCTAGAAGCTCAGAGGCAGCGGCCGGGCGCTGGCGACGCTTTTTCCGGCACGGCCGTTTCGCGAAGCGGATTGATGCTTAGCCTGACCCGGCACGATGTCGTCGGGCCTCCGCCGGAATACGGCATGCAGGTCGTGAGGATAGAGCCTGGGCCTCAGCGCCTGGAGCTGCTGACGGCCACACCCGGCCGCAAAGCATACCCGTCGATCGCCTTCGACGGAGGTGTGGCAGCCTTCATGGCAACCGCGGATGGCGACGCCAATCGCAACAACTGGGATCTTTGGACGCTCGATTTGCGCACAGGCCGGAGCAACAACGAGCGCGTGCTCGCGCGCATCGTCGCTGATCGCCGGTTCCTGCTGCCCTAGACTAGACCAGGTACCGCCCGGTCAGATGCGCCTCGAAATCCTTGGGGTCCAAGGTCTTGCCCGTCGCCGCCAACAGCAGGTCCTGAAACCCCAGGCGCGCCCCCTGGCCGTGCACGTGCGCTCGCAGCCAGCCCAGCAGCGGCGCCATGTCGCCCAAGGCCAAGGCCGCCTCCAACCCCGGCACGTCGCGCCGGGCCGCGGCCATCAACTGCGCCGCCGCCATGGCGCCGAGGGTATAGGAGGGGAAGTAGCCAAAGGCGCCGTCATGCCAGTGGATGTCCTGCAGGCAGCCCTGCGCGTCATCCGGCGGGGTCATGCCCATCAGCGCCCGAAAACCTTCGTTCCAGGCCCCTGGCAGGTCGGCCACGGCCAGGCTGCCGGCGATCAGCGCGCGTTCCAGCCGGAAACGCAGGATCACATGCGCCGGGTAAGTCATCTCATCCGCCTCAACCCGGATGAAGCCGCGCTGCACCCGGCGAAAGGCGCGCGCGAGGTTGTCCGGCGCATAGGGTGCGGCGGCACCGCCGAAGGCCGTGTGCAGCACGGGGCCGAGGTAGGACAGGAAGGCATCGGTGCGGGCGGCCTGCATCTCGATGATGAGGGATTGCGATTCATGCGCCGCCATGCCGGCCGCTTCGCCGACCGGCTGCCGCGCCCAGGCCTGCGGCAGGCCGCGTTCGTAGAGCGCGTGGCCCGTCTCGTGCAGCACACCGAGCAGCGCCTGGGCAAAACCGTCCTCGGCGTAGCGCGTGGTGATGCGGACATCGGTCGGCGTGCCGCCGCTGAAGGGATGCGTGCTCTCGTCCAGCCGCGCGTGGTCGTAGTCGAGCCCGATGCGGGCCGACATCGCCCGGCACAGGGCGCGTTGGGCGGCGATGGGGAAGGGGCCGGCTGGCGCCGGGGGGCTTGGCCGCGCGGCCTGGAGCGCCTCGGCGCGCGGCAGGGCCTCGGCCAGGAAGGCTTCGTAATCGGCAAAAATCGGTTCGACGTCGGCGGCGGTGACGCCGCGCTGGAAGCCGTCCATCAGCGCGTCATAGGGGTCGAGCCCGGTCGCCGCGGCCAGCGCCTGCGCCGTCTCGCGTTGCAGGCGGACAACCTCGGTCAGCGCCGGGCGGACCATGGCGAAATCGGACAGGCGCCGCGCCTCGCGCCAGATCTTCTCACAGGCGCTGTTGGCGCGGCTGCTGGCTTCGACCAGGTGGGTCGGTAGAGCGGTGGCGCGGGCATGGGCGCGCTGCATCAGGGCCAGGTTGGCGCTGTCCCATTCGTCCTCGGCATCGGCCAGCAACAGGTCCTCGGCCACCATGGGCTCGATCAGCATGTCGTGCGCCATGCCCGACAGGGTGGCCATCTGGTCGGCGCGCGCCGGCGCGCCGCCGGGCGGCATCATCGCACTCGCGTCCCACCCCAGCATCGCCTGGCATTCGCCGAGGGTGGCGATGCGGGCAAAACGGTCCTTGAGGCGGAGGTAGGCGGCCGAGGGCATGGGGTCACTCCTTCGCGGGGCTGGCGCGCTGGCGCCAGGCGAGGACGCCGAGCATTCCGAGCAACGCCACGGCCAGGCCCCACCAGGTCACGACATAGCCGAGGTGGTTGTTGGTCGGGCGCGGCAAGGTCCGCGCCGGGTCGGGCAGCATGGGTGCGGCCCCCCCCAGCGCCACGAGCCCGTAGGGGGCCACGTCGGGCAGCCCGAGCGCCGCCCCGATCGCGCGCGGGTTGAAGGTATAGAAGCGCCGGCCGACCGTATCGTCGGTGGCGGCGAACAGGCCGGGGGCTTCACCGGGGTGCACCCATCCGGTCACGGTGACAACGCCCTCGGGGTGCGAGATCGGGCTGTGCCGGCGATCGAGCGGCACCCAGCCACGATCGACCAGGATGGGTGGGGCGCCTTCGCGGATCAGCGGCACGACCAGTTGCGCGCCGAGGATGGGGCCGCGGACCTCCAGCTTCAGGACGGATTCCAGGTCGTGGCGGAATCGCCCCTCGACCACGACCTTGGCATAGGGGCGGGGCGGGTCGGCCAGCGGCACGGGCGGCGCCTGCTCGGCGGCGGCGATCGCGGCGATCAGCCCGTTCTTCCAATGCAGCCGCTGCAACTGCCACCAGCCGAAGCCGACCAGAAGCGCCAAGACCGGCAGCGCGACCAGGGCGACAAGCAGCGTGGAACGGCGACGCGTCATACCGAGCGATGTCGGTAATGCAGCGCCACCAGCAAGGCCTTGGCGATGCGCATCGTCATCACCGCGGCCGGGATCACCAGCACCGGCCAAAGCACGGCATGCACCCAGAGCGGTGGTTGCAGCCGGAATTCCACGAGGAAGGCGCCGAGCATGGCCGCAGCACCCAGGATGAAGATCGCGGCGACGGCCGGCCCATCGCCGGCATTGTGTGGCCGCAGGTCGAGGCCGCAAGCCTCGCAGGCGGGGCGCAATTCCAGCACGCCGTCGAACAGCGCGCCCTGGCCGCAGCGCGGGCAGCGGCCGCGCAGCACGGTCGGAAGCAAGGCGGCCCCGCCCCCGGTCGGGGACGGGGCCGGATCAGGCCGCTCTGGCGAAGCCGGCATCAGTGATGCGCGATTTCGCCGACCCCCCACCAGTAGATGCAGATGAACAGGAACAGCCAAACCACGTCGACGAAGTGCCAGTACCAGGCGGCGGCCTCGAAGCCGAAATGCCGCTGCGGGGTGAAGTGGTCGGCGCGGGCGCGGAACCAGCAGACCAGCAGGAACAGCGTGCCGACGATGACATGGAAGCCGTGGAAGCCGGTGGCGAGGAAGAAGGTCGAGGGGTAGATGCCGCCGCCATGGAAGGCGAAGGGCGCCACGGCATACTCATAGGCCTGGAAGAAAGTGAAGGAGAAGCCGAGCAGCACCGTGATGCCCAGCGCCTGCAACAGGTCCTTCTTGTTGTTCTGCAGCAGAGCCTCATGCGCCCAGGTCACCGTCACGCCGGAGAGAAGCAGGATCATGGTGTTCAGGAACGGCAGGCTGAACGGGTCGAAGGTCAGCACGCCCTTCGGCGGCCAGACGTAGTCCGTCGCGCCGGAGACGTGCTCCGGGAACAGCGCGAAGTGGAAATAGGCCCAGAAGAAGGCGACGAAGAACATCACTTCCGACGCGATGAACAGCGACATGCCGTAGCGCAGGCCGATCCGGACGATCGGCGTATGCAGGCCCGGCGTGCGGCTTTCCCGCACCACGTCGCGCCACCAGAGGAACATGCAGGCCAGAACGCCGGTTACGCCGGTGAAGAACACCCAGTGGATCGAATAATGCGCCCACATGATGATGCCGAACAGCATGGTCGCGGCGGCGAAGGCCGCAAGCAACGGCCAAGGGGACGGATCGACGAGGTGGTAGGGATGCTTGTGCAGCGGGGGCGCTTCTTCCCCGGTCGCCGCCATCGTCGGTGTGCTGGCCATGGACTGTGCCTTGCGCGCGTGGCGGCGCGAACAGGGGCGCCGTCTTCCGGCCGCATCAATCCCCGAAACGGCGCCGCGGATCAAGCCTTCGCGGCGCAGCAAATCCGCCGCGGCGCGCGAATCTACCGGGTCACGCTGTCGCGGCGTCCGACATGGGGGCCCGCATTGGCCAGGGCGCCGGCCCGTTCGGCGTCGGCCAGGCTGCGATAAAAGGTGTAGGAGACGGTGATGGTGCGAATGCCGCGGGTGTTGGGGTCTTCGGCGATTTTCGGATCGACCCAGAAGACCAGCGGCATCTGCGCTTCCTGGCCCGGGGCCAGGGTCTGCGCCTCGAAACAGAAGCACGCGATCTTGTGGAAATAGCGGCCGACGACCTCGGGCGTCACGTTGTAGGTGCTGACGCCCTCGACCGGGACGTTGGCGAGGTTGCGGGCCGTGTAGAAGCCCATGCCTTCCTCACCCAGTTGCAGCACGGTCTCGCGCTGGTCCGGGGCGAAGTCCCAGGGCAGGCCGGTATGGACGGTGGCGTTGAAGCGCACCGTCACCGCGGTGCCATCGCGCCCGCCGGGGGCTGCGCCGGCAAAAATCATCGGTGTGCCGTTGTAGCCGGTCATGCGGCAGAACAGGTCGTAGAGTGGCACGGCGGCGAAGGACACGCCGACCATGAAGGCCACGAAGCCGAAGGCGGCGATGCCGGTGCGGCGATTGCGGCGCTTCAGGTCTTCGGATGGCATCGCGGGTGGCTCAGTGCTGCGACATGCGGGCGATGGCGACGAAGAAGAAGATCACGACCAGGCCCAACAGCGCGCCGAACAACGCGAGATTGCGGGCCCGGCGGCGGCGGTGGAAGGCGGCCTTTTCCTCGGGCGTCATCACGGCGATTTCGTAGGCCATCAGCCGAAGATCCAGTGGTCCGCCGCCAGGCAGGCGAAGATCGCGGCCAGGTGGAGAAGGGACACGCGAAACGCCCAGCGGGCCGGGGCGTCGTTGGTCAGGCTGCGCCCGTCGGCGTCCTGCGCATCGGTGTAGATGCGCCAGCAGGCATGCAGGAACCACAGCCCGATGACGGCGGCGGCGGCACCATACCAGGCGCTGGCAAAACCCAGGAACCAGGGCGCCATGCCGACCGGCACCAGTGCCGCAGCATAGATCAGGATCTGCCTGCGGGTTTCGCGCGCGCCCGCCACCACGGGCAGCATGGGCACGCCGGCCCGGGCGTAGTCCGCATGGGCATAGAGGCTCAGCGCCCAGAAATGCGGCGGCGTCCAGAGGAACACGATCAGAAACATCACCAGCGGCGGCAAGGCGATCCCGCCGGTGACGGCCGCCCAGCCGATGATCGGCGGGAAGGCGCCGGCGGCGCCGCCGATCACGATGTTCTGCGGCGTGCGCCGCTTCAGCCACATCGTATAGACGAAGACATAGAAGCCGATCGAGGCCGCCAGCATGACCGCCGCCACCCAGTTGGTGGCAAGGCCCATCAGCGTGACCGAGCCGATCGACAGGAAGATGCCGAAGGAGAGCGCGGCATCCGGCGCAATCCGGCCGCCCGGGATGGGCCGGCGCATCGTGCGGCGCATCAGCGCATCGACGTCACGGTCATACCACATGTTGATGGCACCCGCCGCGCCCGCGGCGATCGCGATGCACAGGATGGCAACCGTCCCCAGGACCGGGTTGAGGTGGCCCGGTGCCAGTGCCATGCCGACCACGCCGGTGAAAACGACCAGCAACATGACGCGCGGCTTTAGCAGCGCGAACCAGTCACGCACCTCCGACAGCTCGGAGGAGGTCGAAAGGGTAAGGGGGGCCGTAGCCCCCCCCGTTTCCAGCGTCAGGTCGCTCATGGCGTATCAGCGGATCCGCGGCAGTTCTTCGAAGGTGTGGAAGGGCGGCGGGCTGGCCACCTGCCATTCCAGAGTCGTCGCACCCGTGCCCCAGGGGTTGGCCACCGCGACCTCGCCCTTACGGAAGGTCAGGTAGACCACGTAGAAGAACAGCACGAAGGAGGCGACCGAGATGTAGGAGCCGATCGACACCACCATGTTCCAACCCGCCATGGCATCAGGATAATCCGGGTACCGACGTGGCATGCCCTGGTTGCCCAGGAAGTGCATGGGGAAGAAGGTCAGGTTGACGCCGACGAAGGTCAGCCAGAAGTGCAGCTTACCCCAGAATTCCGGGTACTGGCGGCCGCTCATCTTGCCGATCCAGTAGTAGAACCCGCAGTAAATGGTGAAGACCGCGCCCAGGCTCAGCACGTAGTGGAAGTGCGCCACCACGTAGTAGGTGTTGTGGAACACCGCGTTCACGCCGGCATTGGCCAGCACGACGCCGGTCACGCCACCCACCGTGAACAGGAAGATGAAGCCGATGGCGAAGAGCATCGGTGTCTTCAACTCGATCGAACCGCCCCACATGGTGGCGATCCAGGAGAAGATCTTGATGCCCGTCGGCACGGCGATGACCATTGTCGCCGCCATGAAATACGCCCGGGTATCGACGCTGATGCCCGAGGTGAACATGTGGTGCGCCCAGACCACGAAGCCGACCACGCCGATCGCCACCATGGCATAGGCCATGCCGAGGTAGCCGAAGATCGGCTTCTTGCTGAAGGTCGAGAGCACATGGCTGACGATGCCGAAACCCGGCAGGATCATGATGTACACTTCGGGGTGGCCGAAGAACCAGAACAGATGCTGGTACAAAACCGGATCACCGCCACCGGCCGGATCGAAGAAGGTCGTGCCGAAATTACGGTCCGTCAGCAGCATGGTAATCGCCGCCGCCAACACTGGCAGCGCGAGCAGCAGCAGGAAGGCGGTGACCAGCACCGACCACACGAACAGCGGCATCTTGTGGAGCGTCATGCCCGGCGCGCGCATATTGAAGATCGTGGTGATGAAGTTAATCGCGCCCAGAATGGAGCTCGCGCCCGCCAGATGGAGCGAGAGGATCGCCATGTCGGTTGCCGGTCCCGGCTCACCATAGGTGGATAGCGGCGCATAAAGCGTCCAGCCATTGCCCGCGCCGCCGAAAAAGGGCGAGGCCAGCAGCAGCGTGAAGCTTGGGATCAGCAGCCAGAACGAAATGTTGTTCATCCGCGGAAACGCCATGTCGGGCGCGCCGATCATGATGGGGACAAACCAGTTGCCAAAGCCGCCGATCATCGCCGGCATCACCATGAAGAACACCATGATGAGACCGTGCGCAGTGATGAGCACGTTCCAAAGGTGCAGCGAATGGTCAAGACCCGCCTCGCCACCGGGCAAATAGCTTGCCCAGATGCCAAGATACTGGATGCCCGGATGGGCTAGTTCCACGCGCATCAGGCCCGAAATCGCGCCGCCAATAATCCCCGCGACAATCGCGAAGATCAGGTACAGCGTGCCGATATCCTTGTGGTTGGTCGACATGAACCAGCGCGCAAAGAAGCCGGGCTTGTGATCGGCATCATGGTGAGCATCGTCGCCATGCACCTGAAAAGCAGCGACATTTGGGAGAACAGCGTCGGTCATGGCTTAGTTTTCCACGGTTGCGTTGCCAGCGGCGGGCGCCGCGGCATCGGGTGCAGGGGTGGCGACGGCGGCCGCGGCAGGCGCGGCGACGGCGGCCGCAGCAGGCGCGGCACCCTTTACCGAGCCGCCCTTGGCAACCACCCATTTATCAAACGTTGCCTTGTCAACGGCCGCAACCGTAATCGGCATGAAGCCGTGGCGCGCGCCGCACAGTTCGGAACACTGGCCGAAATAAACGCCCGGCTTCTCGATGGTGAAGCTGGTTTCGTTCAGCCGGCCGGGAATGGCGTCCAGCTTGATCCAGAAGGCAGGGATTGCCCAGGCATGGATCACGTCCGCCGATGTCGTGATAAGGCGAATTGGCACGCCAACCGGCAGCACCACACGGTTGTCGGTCGCCAGCAGCGCGGGGCCGTCAGCATCCGTCCGGGCGCGCTCAGCGCCGCCAGCCTGCCCCTTTTCCTTCAGCATGTTCGAGGTAATCTCGAACCCGCCATTGTCCGGATACTGGTAGTTCCAATACCATTGGTTGCCGATTGCCTTGAGCGTGATCGCGTTGGACGGCGCCGGCTTGAACTGTGCCTGCAACAGCCCGATCGACGGAATTGCCAGACCAATCAGGATCAGGATCGGAATGCCCGTCCACAGCACCTCCAGCGTGGTATTGTGCGAGGTTTTGGACGCAACCGGGTTGCGGCCGGCACGGTAGCGGAACATCACCCAGAGCAGCAGCGCGAGCACGAACACCGAAATGGCGGTGATCGTAATCACGAGCGGATAATCATGCATGGATTTGGCGCGGCGTCCGGTCGGCGTAAACTGGGCCTGCGTGCCGATCTCGCCTTCAACCGGCTGACCAATTCCCGCTTTCGGCAAGATCATTGGGCCGCCATCCAGCGCGAGCATTGGGTCAGCAGCAGCCGGAGTTGCGGCGGGCGCCGCGGTTGTGGAAGGTTTGGGTTGTTGCGATGCGGCATCAGTCGGGGCGGAAACCGTTACGGCAGCAGGAGGAGCGGCCGCGGGTGCGACCGCGCCGGCACCGCCGACGCCGGCCAGCCCGGCGGCAATCACCAGGGCGGCAAACCTGAAACCATGACTAGTTTTCAACATGCTACGTCATTACCTCTAAAGGCGGGCGCCGGGATTTGCCGGGCGCCAGAGCGTGAACCTCGTACGCTTCCTCCAGCGCCTATACGCAGGAGAGGCGACCGTCTCAAGCACTTCGCGCGCCTTTTTTGTTGCGCCGCGTTGCACCATGCCGCCTGCGACCCTATCAACCCGGGCATTGATAGCACAAAGACGAGGTTCGCGACGATGACTGACGACGACGTGCTCGCCGAGTTTCGCGCAGCCGACGCGCTGCTTGAGGGGCATTTCATCCTTTCATCGGGCCTCAGATCGCCGCGCTATCTCCAATGCGCGCGGGTGTTGATGGACCCACAGCGCGGCGCGCGCCTCGCCCTGGCGCTGACCGCGAAAATGCCCGAAGCGCTGCGGGCGTCCATCGAAGCCGTGGTGTCGCCAGCGATGGGCGGTGTGATCGCAGGGCACGAAATGGCCCGCGCGCTTGGCGTCGACGCGATGTTTCTGGAGCGGCCAGACGGCGTGTTTGAGTTGCGCCGTGGTTTCACGCTGGCGCCGGGCACCCGGGTGTTGATGATGGAAGACGTGGTGACGACGGGGCTATCCTCGAAGGAAGCAATCGCGGCCATTGCCCGCGCAGGCGGCGAAACGGTCGCGGCGGCCGCCCTTGTCGACCGTTCAGGCGGTGCGGCTGATCTGGGTGTGCCGTTCTTCCCGCTGATCCGGCTTGACGTGCCAACCTATGCGGCGGACTCGCTGCCGCCTGAGCTCGCTGCTCTCCCCGCGATCAAGCCCGGCAGCCGGAGCGCTTTGGCATGAGGCTGGCAATCGCCGCATTGTTGTTGCTCGCCACGCCAGTCGCCGCGGAGCAGCCGCGGGCCGATGCGCGGGCAGTGGCGGCAGTCGTCGCCGCGAGCAAAATCAATCTCGTTGGTGATGTCTTGACGAGCAAGGGCGACAAGGTTTTTTTCAGGTCGGAAATCCGCGCCTTTCGGTCAACGGAATCCAAAACCCATTTGTGGCGCTGGGCATCAGTAACGAAGCAGGTGATTGCAACGCTGGTGATGCAGCAAGTCGCCGCTGGCCGCATCGATCTTGATGCGCCGCTGAGCACTTATCTGCCCGGTTTTACCAGCGCCAATGCCCGGCTGATTACCGTCCGCCAATTGCTTCGCCACCAATCCGGACTGCCTAATCCCGACGACACCGCTGCCACGGCCGAATCGGTGCCAGCTTATTATGCCCCGGGATTTTCCGGGAGCCGCGATCCGTTGACCGGCTATTGCGCCGGGCCTGTAAAAGCCGCGCCGGGCGGCAATTGGGCCTATAACAACTGTGATTATATTGTCGCTGGCGCCCTGCTCGGCGCGGTTACCGGCAAGAGCTGGCAAACGCTGGTGCAGGAACGGATCGTCAAGCCGCTGCACCTCCGCTCGCTTGCCGCCTTCCCGACGACCGAGGTGCTCGTGCCCGGCGAAATCGACGGCAAGCCGGAAACGGGATATGATATTGCCGCCTTCGGCGCGTCGGCCGGGTTGTATGGCAGCGTCGGCGACCTTTGGCGGTTCGATCGCGCGCTGATGACTGGCAAGCTGCTGCCTGACACGGCGCGAGCGCAGCTTTGGGACGGGCAACCCCGGCTGGGGTCAATCGCGCTGGGCCAATGGGCATTTTCGGCGCGGCTAAAGGGGTGCGCTGGGCCCGTGCGGATTATCGAGCGGCGCGGCGCCATTGGGGGCATTGAGGTGCGCAACTTTATCTTACCCGACAACGACGTGGTGGCGATCATGTTCGTAAAATCGGCCGGTTTTGATTTTGGCGAGGTATGGCAAGGCAAAGGCGTCAGCTTTGACCTGCTGAGTGCTGCGGCATGCACATGACCGAACGCCTGCGCCTTGGCGTCAACATCGATCATGTGGCCACCGTGCGCAATGCGCGTGGCGTTGGCTATCCTGATCCGGTGCGCGCGGCGCTTATTGCAGCGGATGCGGGCGCCGACGGCATCACCGCGCATTTGCGCGAAGACCGGCGCCACATCACCGACGATGACATTGTGCGGCTGATGGCGGAACTGGCAATCCCGCTCAACCTGGAAATGGCAGCCACTGACGAAATGCTGGCCATCGCGCTGGAACACCGGCCGCATGCGGTGTGCATCGTGCCAGAAAAGCGCGAGGAGCGCACGACCGAGGGAGGCCTTGACGCAGCCGGACAGCATAATCGGCTCAACCGCCTTGTCGATCTGCTCGGCGAAGCGGGCTGCCGGGTCAGCCTGTTTGTCGAGCCCGATCCGCGCCAGATAGAAGCAACGCTGCGGCTGGGCGCGCCGGTACTCGAACTGCATGTGGGGCGATATGCAGAGCTTGCGGGCGAAGAACAGGCCGCCGAGCTGCGGCGCCTCGCCGATGCCGCAGCACTCGCCGCCAAGAATGGCATCGAAGTTCATGCCGGTCACGGTCTGACGTTTGACAATGTCGCGCCGATTGCTGCCATCCCGCAGGTTCGTGAACTGAACATCGGTCATTTCCTGATCGGTGAGGCGATTTTCTTGGGGATTGGCAATGCCGTGAAGGAGATGCGTGCAGCGATGGACGCGGCGCGTTGATAATCGGCCTTGGTTCGGACCTGTGCAACATTGAGCGGATCAGCGCATCGCTCGACCGGTTTGGCGAGCGGTTTGAGGCACGTGTCTTCACCGATGTCGAGCGGCGCAAGGCCGCAACACGGCCCTTTACCAAGGCCGGAACACTCGCAAAACGGTTCGCCGCGAAAGAGGCATTCTCAAAGGCGGTCGGCACCGGCTTCAAGCGCGGCGTGTTCTTTCGTGACATTGGCGTGGTGAATGCCGCATCGGGCGCGCCGACGCTCGCGCTTACTGGCGGCGCCAAGGCAAGGCTTGACGCAATGACGCCTAGGGGCCACGTCGCGAAAATACACCTGACGCTGACGGATGACCATCCCTGGGCGCAGGCGTTTGTGATTATCGAGGCGGTGCCGGCAGCGGCCCCGGTCAGTTGAGAGTGCGTATCAAATGGGTGGTGAGGAACTGAGCTTGAAGGCACCAGCAGACGGCGACGGGGCGGCAACCACGCCAGCGATCCCTGCTGCCACGCAAAAACCGACCGACTGGTGGGCCGAGGCGCGCGGCATCTTGTGGCTGGTGCTGGCGGTGCTGGGCTTTCACAGCTTCATCGCCAAGCCATTCTATATCCCGTCTGAATCGATGATGCCCGGCCTGCTGATCGGCGACCGGCTGGTGGTCACCAAATTCCCTTATGGTTATTCGTTCGTCACCCCGACGTTCCACTTGCTGCCGTTCCTTAACGGGCGCCTGTTCGGGCGGCTGCCAGAGCGCGGCGATGTCGTGATCCTGTCCCCGCCGGGTTCCTCCGAAGATTACATCAAGCGCGTTATCGGCTTGCCCGGAGAGACGATTGAGGTGCGTGGCGGCGCGGTGTTCATCAACGGCGTCGGCATAAAGCGCGGCCCGATGCGCGACGGCGTGCTGCCGGTTGACACCAACGCGCAGTGCCTGCCGGAGATTTACGGGATCGACGCCCGCCGCGCAGGCGCTGGCGGCAAGCTGGAATGCCATGTGCCTATCGTTACCGAGACGCTGCCGAACGGCCGCCAATATGACACGATCGACCTCACACCCAATTCGCCCGGCGACAATTATGGCCCGGTCAAGATACCGGCCAATCACGTGTTTCTGATGGGCGACAACCGTGACCAAAGCGCCGATAGCCGCTTTGCGGCGGGCGAGCCGGAAAAAGGGTTGGGCGGCCCGGTTCCATGGGAAAATCTTGGCGGTCGCGCAGAATTCATCAGCTTTTCGTTCGATGGCGGCGGCAGCTGGAACCCGCTTACCTGGTGGGGCTCGCTCCGCGCCGGCCGGGCGGGCACATCCCTGCATCCCAAACGCGTGCCGGTGAAATAACATGAGCCGCGGCGACACCCCCGACACGCAGATCGTGGAAGGCCCCGGCCCCAATGAAATGCGCGATCCGGTTGTCCGCCAGGAACTTAAGCGCGCAAGTGTTTGGCTGGGTCTGGCGGCGGCGATGGCGCTGGTGGTTCTGCTCATCCAGCCGCTGCTCATCATCTTTGGCGGGCTGGTGTTTGCGGCAATGCTCGATGGCGGCGTCAGGCTGCTGGGGCGCGTGCTCCCCATCGCGCGCGGCTGGCGCCTGCTGATCGTCGTGCTGCTGACGATCGCGTTCATTGTCGGCACTATCTACATGACCGGGGTCCAAGTGGCCGACCAGTTCGCCCAGTTGCGAGAGACGCTTACAGCCCAGGGCGCCAAGCTCGTTGCCTGGGGCGCCGAGCATGGGCTGACCCCCGGCGCGGCCAGCCTCAACACGCTGTTTGAACAGGGCATGGGCTCATTCGGCCGGTTGACCGTCGCCGTCGGCTCAGTGCTCGGCGCTGTGGCCAGCTTGTTGATGGTGCTGGTGATTGGCCTGTTCGTTGCCATCGAGCCACGACTTTACGAACGCGGCGTGCAGTGGCTGGTGCCGTCAGGCCGCCGCCAGGAGCTTGCGATCACCATCGAGCGGATGGCGCATACCATGCGCCGCCTGCTGGCCGGGCGCTTGCTCGGTATGCTGGTGGAGGGCGTGCTGATCTGGCTGATGCTGTGGGCCGGCGGCGTGCCGATGGCGCTGCTGCTGGGCATCATCGCGGGCATCCTTGCGTTCATCCCGAATATTGGCGCGATCATCACGGGCGTGCTGATGGTTGCCGTTGGCTTCAGTGCCGGTGTGAATACCGGCTATTGGGCGATTTTCACCTATTTCCTCGTCCAGAATTTCGACGGCTATGTGGTCATTCCCATGGTTGCCAAGCGCACGGTCGACATGCCGCCTGCGCTCACGCTGTCGTCTCAAATCTTGGCGAGCACGTTGTTCGGCGTGCTGGGGCTTGCGCTTGCTGACCCGATGGTCGCGATGATCAAGGTCGCGCTCCAGCGTGAGTCCGAGCGGGCGGCAGACGATGTCGACGCGGCGGCTCAAAGCGGGTAGCACGCCGCCGGATGTGAAGCGGTCACCTTGACCAGGACATAATCCGATCCCAAGTGCGCTCGCGGCCATGGCCCGATCCCGCCCGCTTCCGGGTTAGGCCACAAGACACGCGCGAATGCGGCGGCCCTATCGGTGCCCGAACAAGGAATTGGCGTGATCGACCTCCCCGCAAGCGTGACGACGCAACGACCGGGCGCGAGCGAAGCGCCGGCACCCGAGCGCGGCACGACCGGGCGTTGGCCAATGTTGCTGGGCGGGTTGCTGACAGTTGCGATGATCGTCGGCATCGCGGGTGAGCTGCTGAGCTCGGGGCTTGCGGGATTGACGCGGTCGGTGCCGTCAGATCCGCTATTCTATATCGCGTTCGCCCTGCTGTACGCGGCGCTGCCGGTGGGAGATTTCATTATATTCCGCAAATTGTGGCGCATTCCGGCATCAGGCCTGGTCGCGCTCAACAACAAGCGGATCGCGAATGACGTCGTGCTTGGCTATTCGGGGGAGGCGTATTTTTATGCCTGGGCACGTGCGCGTTCCCGGATGGTGGCAGCACCTTTTGGCGCGGTGAAGGACGTGGCGATCCTGTCCGCCATTGCCGGAAACGCAGCCACGCTCACAATGATCGTGCTTGCGCTGCCGCTCGGCTATGGATTGCTGAAACCGAGCGAGTTCAACGTTCTGGCAGGCTCTACCGTCATCGTCGTCGCGATGTCGCTGCCCTTCTTGATCTTTGCGCGCAGGGTTTTTTCGCTCGCAAGTACCACCCTGTGGTGGGTTTTCGGCGTCCATCTCGGGCGCATCGTTTTGGCCACCGGAGCGCTGGCGCTTGCCTGGCATTTCGCGATGCCGGGCGTCTCAGTTGGCATGTGGCTGGTGTTGTCGGCCGCGCGGCTGCTGACGTCGCGCTTGCCGCTGGTGCCGAACAAAGACCTTCTTTTCGCCAATTTTGCGATCCTCCTTATCGGGCAGGGGCAAGCGCTAACGAACTTGATGGCGTTCACCGCCGCTTTAACTCTTGCTGTGCATGCCGTGTTGATTGGCGTTTACGGCGCGTATGCGTTGACAAAGGAGCGTATTGCATGACCCGTTTTCTGCCGACAGGGATGGTCGCCCTGTGCGCGCTTGCCATGCCCGCTCCGGGCTATGCCCGACCCGCCATTGGCACGGACGGCGCGGCTTGCGATCAGGCTCAGGGGCCCGCCATCCTTGCGACCATCACGGGTCTGAAGGACCGCGCGGGCCGGTTGAAGCTTGAGCTGTATCCGGCAACCGACGAGGATTTCCTAAAGGACGACCGCGACCTTGAGGCGCAGGGCAAAGTTTTCCGCCGGATATGGGCGGCAACGCCAGCCACTGGCACGGTGGCGATGTGCATCAAGGTGCCGCATGAGGGGCGTTACGCGCTGTTCTTCACCCATGACCGCGACGGCAAAAACAAGTTCAACTTCTGGTCGGACGGCGGCGGTGTGCCCGGCAATGTCAAGCTTGGCCGCGCGCGCCCGAAACTGTCATCGGCGATCGTCGACGTGCCCAATGGCGTGGCCGCTGTGGAGATCAAGGCGCAGTATTTGCGGGGTCTGTCAGGCTTTGGCTTCCTGAAATAGGGCGCGCAAACGGTGCCGCTGCCGCCGGGTTGCGCGATCGCCCGCGCTACCCGCTCCGGGCGCAGCGTCGCCACCCCGACCAGCGCGGCGCCGAACAGCCTGGTCGCCAAAAGCAACACGCGACATCGCATCGGCGCCGTCATTAGCGCGCGCGACCGAATTGTCGGTGGCTGTCACATCCCGGTTATATGTTGCGCCCAATGCTTGCGCTGAACTGAGCTGCCAGAGGGGAAAATCCATGACCATCCGCATCGATCGCCGTTCCTTCTTGATGACTGGAACGCTTGGGTTAGGCGCGTTTGCGGTGCCCGGTTTTGCGCAAACCGCCACCGTCAGCACCGCGCGCGGCTTCACTCATGCCGTCGCGAGCGGCGAGCCGGGCGCCGACTCGGTGCTGTTGTGGACACGTTATGTGCCGACGAGCGGCGACAGCGCCCATTTGCGCGCGGAAATTTCGGAGACGGAAGATTTTGCCAAGGTGGTGTCCGGTGGCGTGCAGATTACCGGCCCATGGCGCGACTGGACGGCCAAGATAACCGTCGACGGATTGACGCCCGGCAAGGCCTATCACTTCCGCTTTGTCGCGCCTGATGGCAGCTTCTCGCCCGTCGGCCGCACCAAAACGCTGCCGCAAGGGCCGGTGGCGTCGTTTCGCGTGGCGATCTTTTCCTGCTCCAACCTGCCGTTTGGCTATTTCAATGCCTATGCGCATGCAGCGGCCCGCAACGACATCGATCTCGCGGTCCATCTCGGCGACTATTTCTATGAATACCAGACCGGCGATTATCCCGCGGCCAAGGACTCGGTCGCCGGGCGCCAGCCCGAACCCGCGACGGAACTGCTGCTGCTCGCTGATTATCGGTTGCGCTATGCAAGCTATCGCAGCGATCCCGATTTGCAGCGGCTGCACCAGGTCGTGCCGATGATCGTGCAGTGGGACGACCATGAATCGTCGAACGACAGCTGGGAGGGCGGCGCGCAGAATCATCAGGCTGGCGAAGGCGACTGGAACGCCCGCCGCGCGGCTGCCATTCAGGCTTATCGCGAGTGGATGCCGGTCTCCGACGAGCCTTGGAAGGCGTATGACATCGGCACGCTGGCCACGCTGTTCCGCACCGAAACTCGGCTGTTGGGGCGCACCAAACAGCCCGACATTGCGCCGCTGTTCCGCAATTTCGATGTCGCCAAGGCGCTCACCGAGTTCAAAAACGGCGCGTGGATGGACCCGGCGGCGACCATGATGGGATCGCAGCAAGAAAGCTGGCTTGCACACGCGATGCGCACCTCGGTGCGGGCCGGGCAGAAGTGGCAGGTCGTGGGCTTTGGCACGATCATGGGCGAAACCATGCTCCCGCCCGCCGCCGCCCAATGGATCACGCCCGACAGCGACGCCCGCGCAAAGGCTTATATTCTGGCAGGTGTTGCCGCGGGCAAGGCGGGGCTGCCCTTCAACTATGACAATTGGGGCGGGTATCCGGCCGCCCGCGCGCGCTTCCTGCGATCGTCGCAAAATATGGGCGCGAACCTCGTCGTCATCTCCGGCGACAGTCACAATGCCTGGGCCTATGACCTGAAACAGGATGGCAAGGTCGCGGGCGTCGAATTCGCCGGGCACAGCGTGACGTCTCCGGGCTATGAGAGCGCCGGCCGTGTCGACCCAAAAATGGTCGCAGCAGCGCTGGTCGGCGGCAACCCCGAGCTGAAATGGGCCGATACCAGTCAGCGCGGCTATATGGCCATGACGATAACGCCCAGCCGCGTGCGCAACGACTGGGTTATGATCGATACGATCAAGGCCAAGTCGGTAGCCGCCAAGGTTGGCCACACCGCAACGATTTCGCGCGGCCGCAACGTCATGGCCTGAGCCGTTAGGCGGTGGTCGCGGTGATGAAATAGTTCATCCTGAGGTCATCGCTCATCTCGAAACCACGCGCGGGCGAAAAGCGTAGCCCGCGCGTATCAGTGACGGTCAACCCGGCGGCCTGCACCAGCGCGGTCAGCTCGTCGGGGGTGAGGAACTTGTCCCAGTCATGCGTGCCGCGCGGAATCTGGCCAAGCCCCTCGCCGATGGAAATGAGCGCGACCCGCGACAGCATGGTGCGGTTGGGGGTGGAAAGCACCATCAGCCCGCCATCGGCGAGCGCGCGCGCCAGCCCGGCGATGAAGGGGACCGGATCGACCACATGCTCAACCACCTCAAGGCACGTGACCAGATCGAACCGCTCGCCCTTCAAATCCTCCACGCTTCCGGCGCGATAGTCGATCGCGAGGCCCGATTTCGCAGCATGCGCGCGGGCAGCGGCAATATTCTCGGGCGCAGCATCCAAGCCCGTGACGCGCGCGCCAAGCCGGGCGACGGGTTCGCACAGCAACCCCGCCCCGCACCCGACATCGAGCGCCGACTTGCCGGCAAGCGGTGCGAAGCTGGCCGAATCGAGCATCCAATGCGCATTCGCCGCCGCGCGTAGATAGCCCAGCCGCGCCGGATTCAGCCGGTGGAGCATCGCGGACGAGCCCTTGGGGTCCCACCAATCCGCCGCAAGCCGCCCGAAATGGGCGGCTTCTGCCCCATCGATGCTGCTGCCGATGCGGGTTGCGATGTCGTTTGCGGGTGCGCTTGCGTTTGCCATGCCCCCCACTTATCAGGACGCCCCTTCACCCCCAAGGATTTTACGTTAAGCCATGGCGCGCATCGTGATGAAGTTCGGCGGCACGTCGATGGCCGGGATCGAGCGGATCCGAAGCGTTGCCGCGCGCGTGAAGCGCGAAGTTGAGGCAGGGCACCAGGTCGCGGTCGTCGTCTCGGCGATGGCGGGCGAGACCGACCGGCTGGTAGGCTTTTGCCGCGAAGCCTCGTCGCGGTTCGATCCGCGCGAATATGACGTGGTGGTCTCGGCGGGTGAACAGGTCACAAGCGGCCTGCTTGCCATCACCTTGCAGGAAATGGGCGTCAAGGCACGCAGCTGGATGGGCTGGCAACTGCCGATCAGCACCAGCGCAGCGCATGCCTCGGCGCGGATCGAGGCGATTGACACAACCGCGCTTGACGCTGCGCTGGCGAGCGGCGAAGTCGCGGTTATCCCGGGCTTTCAGGGCGTGGCGGCGGGCGGGCGGGTGTCAACGCTCGGGCGTGGCGGTTCCGACACATCGGCGGTGGCAGTGGCGGCGGCAATGAAGGCCGAGCGCTGCGACATCTATACCGATGTCGACGGCGTCTACACGACCGACCCGCGCATCGTGCCGCGGGCGCGTAAGCTTGCCCGCATAACCTATGAAGAAATGCTGGAGCTGGCGAGCGTTGGCGCAAAGGTGCTGCAAACGCGCTCGGTCGGCCTCGCCATGAAGGAGAATGTGCGAATCCGCGTGCTCTCGTCCTTCCTCGATACCGAGGATGTCGACACCGGCACGCTGATCGTGAGTGAAGAGGAATTGGGAACCGTGGAACGTCAGCTCATCACCGGCATCGCGCATGACAAGAACGAGGCGAAGATCACGCTGCAGGACGTGCCCGACCGCCCCGGCTCGGTCGCGGCGATTTTCGCGCCGCTGGCGGATGCCGGCATCAATGTCGACATGATCGTGCAAAACGTCGCGCATTCAAGCGGCTCAACCGATGTCACGTTTACCGTGCCCGGCGGCGACCTCGCCCGCAGCCTTGACGTCCTTGGCAATGCGGCGGCAACCATTGGCTACACCAGGATGATCCCCGACACGCGCGTCGCGAAAATCTCGGTCGTTGGTGTTGGCATGCGCAGCCATGCAGGCGTCGCGGCCACGATGTTTTCAACGCTTGGCGAGCGCGGCATCAACATTCAGGCGATCACAACCTCGGAAATCAAGGTGAGTGTGCTGATCGAGGAAGATTATACCGAGCTTGCGGTGCGCGTGCTGCACACCGCGTACGGGCTCGATGCCGAGGACGCCGCCTGAGCCGTTGGCGCACGGCCTACGCGTTCGGGGGCCACTTGCTGAGGGCCCGCGATCACCCGATCGCGAGCCGGTCGCGGTTTGCCGCCTGTGCAGCGTTATTGGGTGCCGCATCGGGTGCGGCACGCGCGGCCGACGCCTCAACCTGACGCGCTGCGGGGGCGGTTATGACCGAATACGCCGCAATCGCCTGAACTTCGGCGCGGGTGCGGGTGCCGTCGGCGTCACTGCGCTCGATCCGCACGCTGGAGGGACGGCTGCTGGCGGCCACCTCGACCCGACGTGCGGCTTGCGGACCCGGCTGCGTCTGCGCTGAAGCGACGCTGTTGCGAAAGCTGCGATCGGCAGGGGCGGCAGGCGCTTGCGCCGTGCGATAAGCTGAATCGGACCCGGCAGAGGCGCTTGATCGCGGGGCCTGTGGCCGCTCAGCGCGGGTGGCCGAATCGTTGCGGATCAGTTCCGCCACCGCCGGCGGGGGCGTCACCGGCCCCGCCGACAGGATGCCGCGATAATTGGGCTCAGCAGGCGCGGTCGGCGGCGTCGGCGCCACGCGGCTCACGGCCTGCGCTCGGCTGGCACCGCCCTTGGCGCTTGCCGACGCGATGCTAAGCCGCGCCGATGTGGCGTTGCCTGCTGGCGGCAGCAAATTGGGGTCGAGTCCAGTAATTCCAAGCGGCATCGCAGCGACCTTTTCACTTCTGTGGAGCGTCGACGATGCCACAGGCTTCCTGCTGCAACGGTAACAACTTGGCTGACCCGCGCGTTAACCTTGCGGTGACAATCGTTACCCGAACTCGACGCGCAAGCGGACGGACGAGCGCCTGCGGGAAAGTTATCGCATGGCGGCAAAAATGCGCTAAGCCCCGGGTCCATGACGATCATGCATCCCAACGGCGCGGTGCGCCTCCGGCAACTCATGGCGCGCGGCGCGGCCTTTCTCGGCAGCGACACCGCCATAGTATGTGGCGCAATGTCATGGGTTTCGGAGCGCAATCTTGTCTCCGCGATATCCGATGCAGGGGGCTTCGGCCTCATCGCGTGCGGCGCGATGACGCCCGAACTGCTCGATGCCGAAATCACGGCGACCAAGGCGTTGACCGCCAAGCCGTTCGGCGTGAACCTCATCACCATGCACCCGCTGCTGATGGACCTAATCGACATATGCCAGCGCCACGCCGTCAGCCACATCGTGCTGGCGGGCGGCTTGCCGCCTGCCGGAAGCATCGACGCCATCAAATCGGGCGGCGCCAGGCTGATCTGTTTTGCGCCAGCGCTCAGCCTGGC
>JBJXEC010000194.1:0-6153 GCA_046155125.1 Sphingomonas sp.
CCCGAAAAATCTCCCAGCCGCCAGCCCCCACGCACCCACGACACCCATTGGCGAGCGCAGGGCGCATATCCGCCCCGTTGTTTATTCGCTGCCGAGATCGCCGAGCATACCATGCGCTCGACTTATCCCATTGGGACAATTCAGCGCAAGCCGTTCTGTCTGTTCTATCTATAGAACGCTTAAGAGAATGAAATAGAAGGGTGTTCCAAGCGTTCTGATCGTTCCGAGCAGTCGCGCATAGCGCATGCGTTCGCACGCGCGCGCATCCCGTGAACGACCGGCGGAACGGGAACGCTTGGAACGCCACCTAAGCCACTGATCTAACACCACATCACAAAGTCAACCCCATAACGCACGGAACGCCACCCCGACCCCGGAGCCCGGCCAATCTGGCGCCAATCCTTGCTTGAAATCAATGGGTGCGGGTGCGGGCCGCAGTGATCGACGCGCGAAGCGAAGCCGCTGAAATGGCGCGAGAAGAAAACGCTTGACACCCTTGGCATTGTCCAATTAGGACTAATACAGGCGTTGGATGACCCTTCGCCCCCTTGGCAAATGGAGGCCAAAAATGCTCCCCGGATTTTTCCTGCAGCTCCCGCGCTACACGGTCGATCAACCGACCGCAGGCGGCGCAATCCACCTGATCGACACCGAGACGCGCGCCCGCGTCACCATCGCCGCGGGCGAAGCCGCAGGCGACTTCTACGACGATTGGGAAGCGCTGACCGGCGACAGCATCGACATCGCCGATATGGACGCGGCAGTCGGTGCGATCTTCAACGAGCTGGTCGCGCTCGATGCCGAACAGGTGCTGGCATGATGGACACCAGAAACCAGTGCCGGAAATGGTACGATGTCGAAGCGACCGACGCACATGTCGCGATCGTGTCGCGCGTGCTCGATGCCGCCGTTTACCTTCGCCAGCGCATCTACGTCCGCGAAATACGGGCAGCAGCCTCAGGCGCGGAAACCGAACGGGCATGGGCGCGACACCGCGCGACCTATGACTGGCAGACCCGCACCACCCGCGCACAATTGGCGCACGCCGATCGTGCGAAGCCGGTCGCATGATCTACGCCACCGGCACCCCCGGCGATGCGGCCCTCGGCTGGGCCGTGATCAACAATCAATCGCCCGAGCCTGTCGATCGCCAACGCCTTGCGCTCGCCGCCGCCAGCCCGAAGCGCGCCAACCCGGGCCGCGTCATCGTGCCCCAGGCCGACGCGGGCCATTTGCCGCTGTTCATCGCGGCCAACGAACCAACGCTTTTTTGACCCTCTCGCGTGGCGGGCAGGTGCGATCGGCCCGCCATCGATGGGGCCAATCCCGTCACCCTTGGCAAATGGAGGCCAAACCCATGACCACGAACACAGTCGACGCAATCCGCGCCCGCCTCGCCGCCACCGTCGGCGGCGAAGGCATGCTCGCAACCTTTTTCAACAATCGCACCATGCGCTGCACCCGCACGCGCGCCGCGCATGAGCTCGACGGCGGCGCGCAAACCGCCGCCGCGACGCTCGTTCGGATCGCCGATGCGCTCGCCCGCGAACAGCTGACAGACTATGCCGCTGGCGCCGACGAGCGTTTCCTATCGGCCTATGTCCGCGCGTGGAGCGCGTACCAGCACGCGGGCAGCAAGTGCGCAAACTGGATGGTCACGGGCCCGTCTAACTTTCCCGTCGCGCGCAACCAAAAGCGGCTCGATGCCGAGCAACGGCGCTGGCAAGTGCTCGACGAAATCGCCAAACAGGCGCCCGCCCGCGCCGTCAAGCGCGCCCGATTGGCACGCCTCGCCAGCGTCGGCCGTGGTGGCATCGTCGAAGGCGAGCTTGAGGCCGCCCGCGCCAAGCTGGCAGGCCGCGAGCGCGACCAGGAACGCATGAAGGCCACTAATGCGCTGATCCGCAAGCATCGGCTAACCACCAATCAGGAAAGCGCCGAAAAGCTCGCCGAAGTCACCAAGGGCACGACGCACGCGCTCGACGTGCGCACCGCGCTAATGGTGCTAACGCCGCCGTGGACCAATGGCCCGATCGGCTTCATGCCCTATCAGATGTCGAACAACCTCGCCGAAATAAAACGGCTGCGTGATCGCGTCGCCACGCTCGAGCGCAAGGCAACCGCGATCACCCAGGCCGAGGCGACCGACGCATCGCCGCCGACAACAACGCGCGCCGGTGTCGAGATTGTCGAGAACATCGCCGACGATCGCCTGCAGCTGCATTTCCCCGGCAAGCCGCAGCCTGCGACCATCGCCGCGCTCAAATCGCGGGGCTTCAAATGGAGCCCGCGCGCGGGCGCATGGCAGCGCCAGCTCACCAACAACGCGCGTGCCGCGGTCGATTACATCATGCAGACGGTCGAACGCGACGCCGTGCCTGCCTGACCCTCTCGCGTGGCGGGCCGGTGCGATCGGCCCGCCATCGATGGGGCCAATCCCTTGACCGGACTTTGCTGGACCCGGCAATTCCTGCCATAACACAGCCTCCTTTTGAACAAGGGGGTGCGGGTGGAAGGCTTTTTCCAGCTAATCATCGGCGCGATTGGCGCCTTGGTTGTCGTCGGCCTTGCCGATGTTGTCGGCGGACCGATGGCCATTGTGATGCTCGGGCTGTTCGTCGCCGGGCGCTTCTGGATGAAGGACGACGCGCACGGCCTCGAGCCGCTGATCGTCGCCGCCGTCATCCTCGTGATGGCGATGGAGCGGGGCTTCTACTGGTCGATCTTCCCGCGCGGCGAAGGCTGGTGGACCGCCAACCGCACTAGCGCGCTCGCCCTGTTTGCGCTCGCCTTCTTCCTGCCGCTCGGTCGGGCGTTATGGGATACGCGGCGCGCAGATCGGCCCGCCTAAAGCAAAGGGAATTATATACTTGACTCCCGAAATGGCGTCGGGTAGTTATCTTCTCAACAGCGCAATTAGGCGCTGATTTTGAAGGAGGAACGCGAGGTGGCACACGAACCGATGTATGGGATGAATGCCGATCAGGAACGGCGCTTTTTCCGCTACTCTGACCAACTCCGTTCGCTTGGCTATTGGATAGCGAGCGAACCGCTTGAAGGCCAAATCGACGGATGGCTGGACGGGATAATGGATAGCATCCTTCGTATAAATGAACGCCTTGCTGGATGCCAGAAGGCTTACCGTGTGCGGGGCCGGTCGAAGGCCGCACGTTACTACTTGACCTCTGCCAGCTATTTCGACCCCGGCTTTGGCATCCACCTAACGCAAGAGCAGCGTGAAGATAACAAAGCATATCGTGCAAAGTTGGATCGCGGCGTGGCGAAGTGGAATGCTGCTTTTGGGAGCGAAGCCCATGTCTAAATCTACCATATCGACTTTCGAGTTGTTCCAGATGTTTCCCGATCAGGATAGCGCGGTTGCCTATTTCGAGCGCACCCGCTGGCCTGACGGGGCCGTCTGCCCTGCCTGTGGCGAAGCAAAGCGCATCGGCACCCGCAAGGGTGGTTTCTATCGCTGCAACGCTTGCCTGCTGGATTTCACCATCCGCACCGGAACGATATTCGAGCGGTCCAAAATCCCGCTGCACAAGTGGCTCTATGCGATGTATTTGCTCGTTACGGCGCGCAAAGGCATATCCAGCCTGCAACTCGCCAAGCAAATCGGCGTCACTCAAAAGTCGGCTTGGTTCATGCTGCAACGCCTGCGGGAAGCGTGTGGAAACGACCCCTTCGAACTCGACGGCATCGTTGAAATCGACGAAGCCTATGTTGGCGGCGTCGAGAAGAACAAGCACGCCCACAAGCGGGAAGGCTTGGGGCGCGGCGCTGTCGGCAAGACGCCGGTGATCGCTGGTCGTTCGCGCGAAACCGGACGAGTAAGGGGCGAAGTTCCCGCGACCGTATCGACGCGAACGGCTATCGGCTTTGCCTACCGCAATGTTGCCGCTGGCGCGACCATCCACACAGACGAAAGCGCCATCTACGGCCCCCTTGGCGGGCTGATCTACAAGCACGAAACCATCAACCACGGCGCTGGCGAATATGTGCGCGGTAACGTCACCACGAACGGCATCGAAAGCGTTTTCGCGGTCATGAAGCGCGGCCTTATTGGGGTCTACCATCACGCCAGCCCCAAGCATCTGCACCGCTATGTCGATGAGTTTGCGTTCCGCTTGAACGACGGCAACGTCAGCCTTCACACGCTCGACCGCCTCGCCAGCATGTTCAGCGCCGCCATTGGCCGTCGCCTCACCTACAAGGAATTGATCGCATGACAGAGAAGGTTTTAGCCGCATTGGACGCCATAACGACCCGCGTTCTCGGCTACCGGCCCAAGAATAAAGGGCTAGCGGCAAAGAAAACCGAGCGCCGTTTGAAGCGCGCCGCGAAGAAGGAGGCTCACGATGATCGGGAGTCATCTATATAATTCCCAAAGCAAATCCCCCTGCACCGGCGCCCCGATCGCCAACAGGTCCGCCAGCAGCTCCCGCTGCCTGTTCAGCCAGCAATCCATGCAGCCGCACCCAGGCGAGAGCGCCGGCGAGTGGCACGACGCCGTTGCCGCAGTGTCGAAGCCGCTCAATCCTTCCGGCCATCCCATGAGCCACTCGACAAACAGCGGGTTCAAGCGACGGCGCTGCGGCGATGATTTCTGACCAGCGGGGGTCGGATGGTCCGGGCGCGAATGGGGTTCGGGCCATGACTCTGCGACGATGCAAAGCTGCGTCTGCGCTGATCGCGCCGTCACCTTGCGGCCGTCGTCTGCTGTCAATGGCGTCGGCCAGTTCTCGGTCAATTCCAGCACTCGACGGCTGAAATCGCTGTTCCCCGCCGCGTTGTAGCTGTCCGTCCCGACCGATCCGGCCATCGGCGTCGGCCAATGCGCCGCTTGCGTCGGCAGCGGTGTCCCGCCCGCCCCGAACGCCATGTTCGGCCCGCCCTTCTCCCCGTCCGAGGCGCGCGGCGTGCTCCAATGCTCCACTTGCTCCTGAAGGTCCGGCCCGCCCGCTCCCCGCGCTTCCCGCTGCGAGTTCGCCCCGCCGGTGATCGTGCGCGGTGTCGCCCAATGCTGCGCCACTTCCTCTAGATACAGCGGCACCGTGTTTTGATTGGCATTGCGCTTCCGAAAGTCCGCGCACTTCGCTAGCGTCTCGTCCGATCGCGGCCGGTTCAACGCGGTCGCGGTGGGCCAGAATGAAAAGCCGCTCCCTTCGGTGGCTCGCCCCGGCCTCGCCCGCGCTGAAAATTCCGACCGCAACGCGGCAGCCCAGCCTTTCCAGTGCCGGGATGGCAACGGCAAGCTGTCCGTCGGCATTCCCCGTGACGTTCTCGCGGAACAGGGTGTGAGCCCCGCTGGACGCGAAGATGTCGATAACCCGGTCGAGCAGCCAGCGCTCGTCGTCCTCGCCGCCGCGCTTTCCGGCGACGCTGTTGGGCTGGCAGGGATCGCCCGACAGGACGCAATCCACTGCGCCACGCCATGCTCGAGCGTCGAAGCTGGCAAGGTCAGACCAGACAGGAGCCGGATGAAGCCGCCCCGCCGCCATGCTCGCGACCAGGCTTGCGGCGGCTGAAGCTTCCCTCTCCACGAAGCAGACGCAAGTCGCGTCGGGTCGGGCAATTCGCACGGCAAGGTCGAGTCCGCCGACGCCGGCACATAAGGAGAGGGTACGTAGAGCCATGTCATCCCTCATCATCGCGCAGCGCTGACAGCGGGATTGCAATCGCACTGTGCGGGTTGGCCGCGCCGAACCGCACTTTCAGCGGCTTGATGACATCGGGCAGCTTGCCCAGCGATTGCAGATAGGCGCCGCCCGCCCATTCCTTGGTCTTGTCGAATTCGCGCTTCAGCGGGTCGAACGACTGATAGGCCACCGCCAGCCAGCCCTTATCCCAGTCGCCGGGCTGCGGCTCACCGTCGAGCGCCCATTGTTTTTTCTGTTCATCCCATTGCAGCTTGATCAGCCGCAGCCCCATTTGCTTCAGCCGTGCGCGCGCGGGTTCGTTGATCCCGCCCATGTCATCGGCGGGCGCCATCGCCCGCATCAACCAGGTGCCGACCGCTTCGGGCGGGTTGCCATTGGCACCGGGCAACTGGATCGACGTCAGATGCAACAGGCACCGATCGACGTCGCTCTTGGCCGACATGCGCCCTTCCCACAACAGCGGCATGATCATCGACACCCAGCGCTT
>JBJXEC010000195.1:0-35144 GCA_046155125.1 Sphingomonas sp.
TCCAGATCCTCCAGCGTCGCGATTACCGGCAGACGGCCGACAAATTCGGGAATCAGGCCGAACTTCAGCAAATCCTCGGGCTCAACTGACTTTAGAATATCGCCGGTGCGCCGCTCCTCGGGGCTGGCGACATAGGCGCCAAAGCCAATCGACTTGCCCTGCAGCCGGTCGCCGATAATCTTTTCCAGCCCCGAAAATGCTCCGCCGCAAATGAACAAGATGTTGGTCGTGTCGACCTGCAGAAACTCCTGCTGCGGGTGCTTGCGCCCGCCCTGCGGCGGCACGGAAGCGGTGGTGCCTTCCATCAGCTTGAGCAGCGCCTGCTGCACGCCCTCACCCGACACGTCACGCGTGATCGAGGGGTTTTCTGCCTTGCGCGAAATCTTGTCGATCTCATCGATGTAAACGATGCCGCGTTGCGCCCGCTCGACGTTATAATCCGATGCCTGCAGGAGCTTGAGGATGATATTTTCGACATCCTCGCCGACATAGCCGGCTTCAGTCAGCGTCGTTGCATCCGCCATGGTGAACGGAACGTCGAGGATGCGGGCCAGCGTCTGCGCGAGCAGCGTCTTGCCGCACCCGGTGGGGCCGACGAGCAGGATATTGGACTTCGCCAGCTCAACATCGGCGCCCTTCTGACCATGGTTAAGGCGCTTGTAATGGTTGTGCACCGCGACCGAAAGCACGCGCTTGGCGCGCTTTTGGCCGATCACATAATCGTCGAGCACATCGCAGATTTCCTGCGGCGCAGGCACGCCCCCATCCTTTTTCGAAACCAGGCTCGATTTGGTTTCCTCGCGGATAATGTCGTTGCACAGCTCCACGCATTCATCGCAAATGAACACGGTCGGACCAGCGATCAGCTTACGGACCTCATGCTGCGACTTGCCGCAAAAAGAGCAATAAAGCGTGCTCTTGGAATCACCGCCGGTTAGCTTCGTCATTCAACACATCCTTCGTGCCACAATGGCACGCACATGGGCGGCCATGATAGACCGCACCCGTTCAATCCTACAATCACCAAAATAGCGTTTACGTAGCGCGGCCCGCCTCAGGCCGCGGCCGAACCCTCTTCGGTTGCCGCAGGGCGCTTGTCGAACACCTCGTCAATCAGCCCGAATGCCTTTGCCTCGTCGGCGCTCAAGAACTTGTCGCGCTCCATGGCGTTCTCGATCACGTCCATCGGCTGCTTGGTGTATTGCGCGTACAACTCGTTCATCCGCTGGCGGATACGCAGGATTTCACGCGCCTGGATCTCGATGTCAGAGGCCTGGCCCTGCGCGCCGCCCGAGGGCTGGTGCACCATGATCCGCGCATTAGTGAGCGCAACCCGCATCCCGGGCTCGCCCGCCGCCAGCAAGAAGCTGCCCATCGACGCTGCCTGCCCGATACATACCGTGCCCACCTTGGGCCGGATATATTGCATCGTGTCATGGATCGCCATGCCAGCGGTCACCACGCCGCCCGGCGAGTTGATGTACATGAAGATGTCCTTTTTCGGGTTTTCCGACTCGAGGAACAGCAACTGTGCGGTGATGACCGAGGCCATATGGTCCTCGACCTGCCCGGTCACGAAAATGATGCGCTCACGCAGCAGCCGCGAATAAATGTCGAAGCTGCGCTCGCCGCGGTTCGACTGCTCGATGACCATCGGGATGAGCGCGTCGGTAATCGGGTGCATCTAGCAAAATCCTTCAAGAGTTGTCGGGTGCCTATATCTGGTGTCAATTCGGGCGGCGCAAGCCCCTGCCCGGTGTGCCTTGCGCGTCGGGGCATGGATGGCTACCTCACCGGCTCTGTCCAAAACCTTAAAGGCACACCCCATGCTCGATCGCGATTTCCGCTACCCCCGCCTCGATGACGAGGATGACGGCGATCGCCCCGCCGCCTCTGGCATATTGATGGCGAAGTTTCTTGAAGCACGCACGGTACTCATTTTCGGCCCGATCGACCAAAAGCTGGCGCAAACGGTGGCGGCGCAACTGCTGTACCTCGACCATATCAGCCATGAGCCGATCAAGATTTTCGTCAACTCGCCCGGCGGCCATGTCGAGTCGGGCGATACCATTCATGATCTTATCGAATTTCTGGACTCGCCAGTCGCTGTCATCGGCACGGGCTGGGTCGCAAGCGCAGGCACGCATATTTTTCTCGGCGCGCCGAAGGAACGGCGTTTTTGCCTGCCCAACACGCGCTTCCTGATCCACCAGCCCTCAGGCGGTGCAATGGGCCGGGCCGGCGACATCGCCATTCAGGCCAAGGAAATCGTGAAAATGCGCGAGCGTCTCGCGCGCGTCATTGCCGCGGCGACCGGTCAGTCGATCGAGCGCGTGCGCGACGATATCGAGCGCGATTACTGGATGACGACTGAGGAAGCCAAGGACTATGGCATTCTCGGCACCGTCATCAAAAACATGGCCGAAATAACGTTCTAGGCGTCAGCGCCCGGCGCGGGATGCGCGAGATAGGCCAGCCGCCGCATCTCGCGCCGCCCGCGTACTACCGTGTCAAGGATCAGGCCGGTAAAGGCTGACAACGCCGCCAGAATCATCAGCCCCGTCACCAACACCGCCGTCGGCAGGCGCGGCACAAGTCCTGTGTGCATATAGGTCATTGCCAGCGGCCCGGCGAGCAACAGTGCCAACCCGGCAAGTGCGCCGCCAATAAGACCGAAAAACAACATAGGTTTCTCAATACGATATAGCGTTATGATCGTCCGCACGATGCGAAACCCGTCGGCATAGGTGCTCAGTTTCGAAATTGATCCTTCCGGCCGCGCAAAATACGGCGTTTCCACCTCGCCTACCGGCATTTTCAATTCGAGCGCGTGGACGCTGATTTCCGTCTCAATCTCGAAACCGCCCGACAGCACCGGGAAGCTCTTCACAAACCGTCGCGAGAACACTCGATATCCTGATAGAATATCTGAGAAACTACGGCCAAAGAGCCGCGCCAGGATTGAGGTAAGCACGGCATTGCCAAGCCGGTGGCCACGCCGATACGCGGCATCGGCCTGCGTAATGCGGGCGCCCACGACCATGTCGAGCTGTTCGCCCACAAGCCGCGCGACCAGCAGTGGCGCAGACGCGGCATCGTAAGTCGCGTCGCCATCGGCCATCACATAAATATCGGCATCGACATCGGCGAACATGCGCCGCACCACATTGCCCTTGCCCTGCAACCGTTCCGACCGAACAATCGCGCCCGCCGCGCCGGCAACCGCCACCGTCCGGTCCGAGCTGTTGTTGTCATACACGTAAATCGCGGCCATCGGCAGCGCCGCCTGAAAAGCGGTGATCGTCTGGGTGATCGCCGCTTCCTCGTTATAGCACGGCAGCAGCACGGCGACTCGCGGGGCGGCGTTCATCGAACCGCCCCGCTGCCGCACCGCGATGGATCAGGCGATGGCCGAACCAGCGTCAGGCGTCCGTTGGCTTGGGCTTTTTGGACGCCGCCTTGCGTGCTGGCTTGGCGCCGGCGCTATCTGCGTTTTCAGTCGGTTCTGCCGACGGCGCGGCTGTTGCTGCCTTGGCCTTGGTTTTTTTGGGCGCTGGGGCATCGGCGGCAGCGTCACCGGCCGTTCCCTCTGCCGTGCTTGCCTTGGACGGGGTTGCCGCTTTTGCCTTCGCTGGCGTCTTAGCAGGCTTTGCCGTCGCGCCGTCATCATGGTCATGGCCGCAGTCCGGCCCGTGGACATGAGCGTCCTCGGACTCGATTGCTGCCTCCAATGCCTCACGCGTTACCTCGCGCTCGCTGACATCGGCCTTGTCGAACAACCAGTCGACCACCTTGTCCTCATATAGAGGCGCGCGCAGCTGGGCGGCCGCCATCGGCTCCTGGCGGACATATTCGATGAATCGAGCTCGGTCTTCAGGGCCATATTGCTGTGCCGCCTGCGCGATCAGCCGGTTCATTTCCTGCTGGCTGACCTCGATGCCGTTTGCCTGGCCAATTTCCGACAGCAGCAGACCAAGGCGCACACGACGCTCGGCAATTGCCTCATAATCGGCCCGTTCCGATTCCATTTCGGCGCGCGCCGCTTCGGGGTCTGCCTCACTGCCGGCCTCGCGCTCAAGCTGCGCCCAGATCTGCTGAAATTCGGCCGCGACCATCGATGGCGGCACCGGAAAGTCATGACCCTCGGCAAGCTGGTCGAGCAGCTTGCGTTTCATGTGCGTGCGGGTGAGCCCGTTATGCTCCTGCTCAAGCTGGCCCTTCAACAGGCCGCGCAGTTGCTCCAGGCTTTCCAGCCCGAGCGAGGTTGCGAGTTCTTCGTCGATCTTGGTTGCGACCGGCTTGCGCACGGCCTTGATCTTGAGGTCAAACACCGCGTCCTTGGCTTTCAGGTCCTCGACCTGATAATCGGCCGGGAAGGTAACGTTCACGACGTGATCGTCACCGGCCTTCACGCCGACGAGTTGGTCCTCGAACCCCGGAATGAGCTGGCCTGACCCGATCTCGATCGCCATGTCCTCGCCGGTGCCGCCCTCAAAGGCGATGCCGTCAACTTTGCCCGCGAAATCCATGACCACCAAGTCGCCGGTCTTGGCCTTGTAGGTCTTTGGCGCCTCTTCATGCCGCTTCTGCTGATCGGCAAAGCGACGAAGCTGCGCATCAACTGCTTCGTCGCTCACCGGCACGACCAGCCGCTCCAGCTTCAGCGCGCCGATGGCGGGTGTTGGTACATCGGGCAGCACTTCAAGCTCGATGTTGATGTCGGCGTCCTGGCCAATCTCGTAACCGTCGGCGAGTGACACCGCTGGCTGCATCGCCGGGCGAATGCGCTGCTCTGCAACCAGTTGCTGAATGCCTTCCTGAATCGAGCTGTTGAGCGCGTCCTGGGTGATTGCCGGGCCGTGCATCTTGCGCACCAGATTGCTGGGTACCTTGCCCGGGCGGAACCCCGGCATCCGCATCTGCGGCGCAACCCGCTTGATCTCAGCGTCAACGCGCGCTTCGATCTCTTTGGCGGTAATGGTCACTTTGTAGGCGCGCTTCAGGCCCTCGTTCAACGTTTCAACAGTCTGCATCGTCTGGCTCTATGCTTTCATCGTCAGGTCGGAAGAATCTCATTTTGCGGTGTTCAGTCCTCCGTTGCAGATGCAACGAAAAAACTGGTGCGGGCGAAGGGACTCGAACCCCCACATCTTGCGATACTGGAACCTAAATCCAGCGCGTCTACCAGTTCCGCCACGCCCGCCAGGACACCGCCAGTCGGCGGGTCTATAGCAGCCCAGCGCCGAGGAGCAAGTCGCCTGCGCGCCAAACCTGCCTGATCGGCGTTGGCATTGGCCGTTACCCCTGCCCGTCCGGCCCGACCATGATGCCCAGCGTGTCGAGCCGCTTGCGCAGGGTGTTGCGGTTGATGCCAAGCGCGCGGGCGGCACGCACCTGGTTATGTCCGTGTCGCGCGAGCATCACCTCGATCATCGGCCGCTCGACCTCGCCGATCATTCGCTCGTACAGCGTGCCATCATCAAGCGCGGCCGGGTTTTCCCGGGCAATCCGCTCGATCCGCTCGCGCACCGCCGCGGCTATGCCAGGGGCGGGTAGCGACGCCGCAACACCCGGCATCGCGGGACCAGCGCTCAGCATCGCCTCGACATCGTCGATGCCGATCACCCTGTCACGGGCAAGAACCGCAACGCGCCTCATGATGTTTTCGAGCTCGCGGACGTTTCCCGGCCAGTCGTGCGCCTGCAGCGCGATAATCGCCGGATCAGCCAGCTGCTTGCGCGGCAACCCGTCCGCTGCTGCGCGCTCCAGGAAATGCTGGGCGAGCAGCGCGATATCCTGACGGCGCGCCCGCAGGCTGGGCAGCGCAATTGGCACCACGTTCAACCGGTAGAACAAGTCCTCGCGAAACCGTCCTGACGCGACAAGCTGGGTCAGCTCCCGGTTGGTCGCAGCAACGATACGCACATCCGCGCGAATCGGGCGGGCGCCGCCGACGCTCGTGAACTCGCCCGATTGCAGCACCCGTAGCAGCCGGGTTTGCGCCTCGAGCGGCATGTCCCCGATTTCGTCGAGAAACAGGGTGCCGCCACCAGCTTGCTCAAACCGCCCGGCAGAGCGCGCCTGTGCGCCTGTGAAAGCGCCGCGCTCATGGCCGAACAGCTCGGCCTCAATGAGTTCGCGGGGAATCGCCGCCATGTTGATCGCGACGAACGGCGCCTGCCTGCGCGGACCCAGATCGTGGATCGCCCTTGCAACGAGCTCCTTGCCCGTACCGGATTCGCCGGAGATAAGCACTGTCAGATCATTGGACACAACGCGCGCGATAACCCGGTAGACGTCCTGCATCGCGGGCGACCGGCCGATCAGCGGCAGCGCAACATCCTCCAGGTCGAGCGTTTGCGCGGCCACACCCCGCCCCCGCCGCAGCGCGCCTTTGACGGCATTTGTGAGCGCATCAAGGTCGAACGGTTTGGGCAGATAGTCATAGGCTCCGACTTCGGCCGCCCGCACGGCCGTGGTCAGCGTATTCTGCGCCGACAGGATGATGACCGGAAGCTGGGGATGCGCAGCAATTAGCGCCGCGACCGCATCGAGCCCGTTACCGTCAGGCAGTACCACATCAGTTACCAGCACATCGGGCAAGCCTTGCGCAACCGTTGTCCGCAACTCGGCCAGCGTTGCTGCGGTCTTGACGTCAAAGCCCGCGCGCCGCAGCGACTGGCCAACGACCGTGCGAATGGCCGCGTCATCATCAATAACGAGCACATACCCGCCACTCATCGCATTGCTCTTGGCAGAAACACGCGAAAAATCGTCCGCTCAGGCACCCCCTCGCGGGCATATTGGACGATACCGCCCATGTCGCGCACCAGCTTGTCGACGAGCGCCAGCCCAAGCCCCTGGCCCTGGCCCTGTCCGCCCGAACGCCCGGTGACAAACGGGTCAAACAGATGATCGGCAATGTCCACCGGCGCGCCTGGCCCGTTGTCGATGACCGAAAACTCGATGGGGAGCGCCCGACGAGGCCTGCCAGGCCCGGCGCTGACGGACATGCCGTGCCGATAGGCAGTTGCAAGCGCGACTTCGGCATGAGCTTGCCCAGCCGTCGCTTCACACGCGTTTTTCAGCAAGTTGAGCACCACCTGGAGCATTGCATCCCGGTCAAGCATTACTTCGGGCAATGACGGATCAAAGCGTTCCTCGATCACAATATTTGCTGCAAAACCCGCCTCGGCCACGCGCCGGGCATGGTCGAGCAGCGGGTAAACGTTATGCGGCGCCAGGTTGAGCGGGCGCCCGTCGGTAAAGTCCTGCATGCGGTCGATGAGCGCGGCCACCCGGTCAACTTCGGCAATAATCAGCTGCGTCAGGTCGGCGGTGTCACGGTCGGCACCCGAAATCAGCTGGGCGGCACCCCGAATGCCCGAAAGCGGGTTCTTGATTTCATGTGCCAGCATTGCGGCCGCCGCCACTGCCGCACGCCCGGCACCGCGATCTGGCTGGCCAATCGCGCGCGTCGCGATCACTTCGTGCAAAGTGAGCACCCGCCAACCCGGATAATCTGGCACTAGCGCCTCAATGAAATCCACCCGCAACCGACCGCCACGCTTGCGCGCTATGTCGCAATCGAACGCCGCAAAGCCCAGTTCCTCACGCCGCTCGGCATAGCCATTGGGAAGCGAGACCAGCAAGGCAAGCGGCCGCCCGAGCATTGCCCGCTCGGACTGATTCAGCAATTGCTCGGCAGCGCTGTTGGCAAAACGGACCCGGCCTTGCGCATCGATAGCAAGGACAGCCACTGGCAACGCGGCGAACAGGTCCGGAAATGGGGGCGCGGGGTTAGCCTGCGTATCGGGCGCGTTGGCCACCACGCAGCGGCGCTCAAGCCGCCTTGCGGTCGAGATAGGGCGCGTAGAATTCCGCCAGCATCGCTTGCACCACGCGCGGATCGCCTTGTTGATTCACCCGGTTGCGAAACTCGGCCGACCCGTGCAGCCCGCGCGTATACCAGCCGATATGCTTGCGCATCAAATTAACGCCCGTGTCTTTCCCATATAGCGAGAGCATATCGTCATAATGCGCTGTAATAAGCTGGTATTGCTCGTCGAGGCTAGGCTCGGGCAGTCGCCGCCCGCTGACGAAATACTCCATCACCTGACCAAGTAGCCAGGGCCGGCCATAGGCGCCGCGACCGATCATCACACCATCGGCCCCTGATTGAGCGAGCGCGGCCTGTGCATCTTCAATGCCGCAAATGTCGCCATTCACGATCACTGGCACGCTCACTGCTTGTTTTACCCGCGCAACAAATGCCCAATCGGCGCTGCCCTTGTACATCTGGCACCGCGTCCGGCCGTGGACGGTGATCATCTTGACGCCAAGATCCTCGGCAATGCGGGCAAGCTCAGGCGCGTTGAGGCTGTCATGGTTCCAGCCCATCCGCATCTTCAACGTGACCGGCACCGACACTGCCTTCACCGTCGCCTCGATGATGGCAGCGGCCAGCGGCAAGTCGCGCATCAGTGCAGAACCCGCGTCACCGTTCACGATCTTCTTAACGGGGCAGCCCATGTTGATATCGATAATCGCGGCACCGCGATCCGCATTGAGCTTCGCCGCCTCGCCCATTTCCCGTGCCGAACAACCCGCCAATTGCATCGAAATCGGCTCTTCGGCGGCGTCCCATGCCGCTTTTTGGAGTGACTGGCGCGTTTCGCGGATGGCAGCCTGGCTCGCGATCATCTCGGTGACATTCAGCCCCGACCCATAGCGCCGCACGATCCGCCGGAACGGCATATCCGTGACACCCGTCATCGGCGCAAGCAGCACCGGGCTGTCAATTCGCAACGAGCCAATTGTGATGGGCGAGAGCGCACTCATATCATCTGCCTGAAAAACAGGCAGCATGTAACCGCGACGCATCCCGCTGGCAAGACTGGCGAGCGCGCTCCGGTTGCGCTAGGCGCTGGCGTATGGCTGGATCGCTTCCTTGCATTGCGCTCATCGTTGCCGCTGGCAGCGGCACCCGGCTCGGGGGTGTCGTGCCCAAGCAATTTACGGACGTGAACGCAAAGCCGCTGGTCGCGCACAGCTATGCTGCCTTTGCCGCGCATCCGAGCATCGACCGGATTCTCGTCGTTATTGGCGCCGGGCAGGAGGACTTGCTTGCCGACGCGCTGGGCGAGGTGTGGCATGTTACGGGCGGCGACACCCGGCGTGCGTCGGTACGCGCCGGGCTGGAGGCCATTGCAGCCGCTGGTGGCGCGGCGCGAGTGCTGATCCACGATGCCGCGCGGCCCTTTTTGAGTGGCGCCGTGATCGACCGCCTGATCGCAGCGCTCGAGGCAACACCTGGGGCGATTCCCGTGCTGCCGGTTGCCGACACGCTCGCGCAAGGTGGGGCGATGCTCGGTGAAACGGTGCCGCGCGACGGGTTATGGCGCGTGCAGACACCGCAGGCATTCCATTTTGACGCTATTCTGGCGGCCCATCGGCGCTGGCCAGAGGCAATGGAGGCAACCGACGATGCCCAGATGCTGCGGGCGACAGGGCACGATGTTGCGCTTATCGAAGGCGATGCGATGCTTGAGAAAATCACCTACCCCGCCGACATCGCTGCTGCCGAAGCGCGAACCGCGCAGCCGCGCCACAGCCGCTCTGCCCAGGGCTTCGACGTTCACCGGCTTGAAGCAGGTGAGGAGTTATGGCTTGGCGGCGTGCGCATTCCGCATGACAAGGGATTGTCGGGCCATAGCGACGCAGATGTCGCACTCCACGCGATTACCGATGCGCTGCTTGGAACGATTGCGGCTGGTGATATCGGTACGCATTTTCCGCCAAGCGACCCGCAATGGAAGGGCGCTGCCTCCTACAAATTCCTCCAGCACGCAGCGCAGCTAATCGCCGACAATGGCGGTACCATCGATTTTGTCGATTTGACGCTGATTTGCGAAGCGCCCAAAATCGGGCCGCACCGGGCTGCCATGCAGGCCCGCATTGCCGAATTGCTCGGCCTTGGCGTCGATCAGGTCAGCATAAAGGCGACGACGACTGAAAGACTGGGATTTACCGGGCGCGGCGAAGGTATTGCCGCACAAGCCATTGCCACCATCAGGATCTAGCCTCATGCGCACATTGTCGCTCACTGCCGCCATCACCCTGTGTCTTGCCGCCACCGCCACTACCGCTCAGAATGTCGGCGCGTCCATCGCGATCCCCTGCGTCACCGAGCCCGAGGCCGAGGCGCTGGTCACGTCAATCATGCCGGAGCTGGTCCTTCAGGCTGGCCAGCTATGCAGCGGATCGCTGCCGCCCGATGCCCTGCTGCGCCAGACATCGGGCGCGTTTCTGAACCGCTACCGCGCCGAGGCCGAGAATGCCTGGCCCCAGGCACAGGCGACGATCAGCAAGGTCGGGGGGCCGATTGCACAGGCGGCTGTGGGGTCAGCGCTTGCGCGTCCGTTGCTGGCAACCTTGGTTGCACCGCTCATCACAAAGCAGTTGCAGACCGCGGACTGCCCGGCGATCAACCGAATAATGACGCTTGCCGAGCCGCTGCCGCCGCGCAACACTGCTGGAATGATTGTTTCTATCCTCCAGCTCAGCGACGGCAAGCGCACTGACAGGCGCGTGCCGCTGCCGATCTGCAAGCCCGGCGAGCGTTGATATGGACTCGGTTCTCCCGGCAGAACTGGTGGCGGCTGCCCGCCGGGTAGTGGACGCGAACAGGGCCGTCGGGCGCAAGATAACGGTTGCGGAGAGTTGCACCGGCGGGCTGGTGTCTGCCGCCCTCACCGAAATTCCCGGTGCGTCGGACGTGTTCACCTTCGGCTTCGTCACCTATGCCAACGACGCAAAGCATTACCTGCTCAAAGTCAGTAACGACGTCATCGACACGTTTGGCGCCGTATCAGTGGCGGTTGCGTGGAGCATGGCCCAGGGCGCGCTTGCCGAAAGCGGCGCCGATGTTTCGGTCGCCATTACAGGGATTGCCGGGCCAGGCGGCGGATCGCTGAAAAAACCGGTTGGAACCGTTGTTTTCGCGCGGGCGCAAAAAGGCGATGATCCGGGCAATGTTGTTGCTGATCGCCGGGATTTTGGGGACCTTGGTCGGGGCGGTGTGCGCCTTCAGGCGGCGCTGTGTGCGCTAGAACTGCTGCTGCCGGCCGAGGCGCCTCCGGCCCCATAGAGCACAGCCGCACGCTCCTCAAAAGCGCCAATCATCCGGCGCAGCGCTCGATCAAAAACCTGGCCCGCAAGCATCTCGAACACGCGGTTCTTGAACGCGAAATCGACTGAAAAATCGACCAGGCAACCGCCTGCGCCATCGCTTTGAAACGACCAATCGTTGCGCAGGAATTTGAGCGGTCCATCGACATAATCCACATGAATTCGGCTCGGGCGCCGCTTGTCGACCTTTGACGTAAAGGTCTCACGCAAGCCCTTGAAACCGACGATCATGTCCGCAACCATTTGCGCCTCGGTGTCGCTGCGCACGCGGATCGCGGTGACCCATGGCAGAAACTCGGCATACCGCTTTACGTCAGCCACCAGCGCAAACATCTGCTCGGGCGAATAGGGCAACCGCCGGGTTTCACCGTGGCGTGGCATGGCGGTTCAGCCCCTGCCCAAACGCGCCTCGCGCGCCGCCCGGAGCGCGCGAAAGTCGTCACCTGCATGATAGCTTGAGCGGGTGAGCGGGGAGCTCGCCACCAGCAGAAACCCTTTTGCCCGCGCGATCGCGGCATAAGCGCCAAATGCACCTGGCGTTACAAACTCGGCGACCTTGGCATGGCGCGGCGTTGGCTGGAGATATTGCCCCATCGTCAGAAAATCGATGTCAGCCGACCGCATGTCATCCATCACCTGATGTACCTCGAGCCGCTCCTCGCCAAGGCCAAGCATCACGCCGGACTTAGTGAAGATCGTCGGATCATGGCGCTTGATCGATTCAAGCAGCCGGAGCGAGGCGTAATAACGCGCCCCTGGCCGAATCGTCGGGTAAAGCCGCGGCACCGTTTCGAGATTGTGGTTATATACATCAGGGCGCGCGGCCACGATCGCCTCAACCGCGCTTTGCGCCTTGTTTCGAAAATCCGGAGTCAAGATTTCAATCGTCGTGTCAGGCGTCGTGCGCCGCAATGCTTCGATTACCTTCACGAACTGGTCCGCGCCGCCATCAGCCAAATCATCCCGGTCAACCGAGGTGATGACGATATGCTCCAGCCCCAGCTCCGCCACGGCATCGGCGGTGTGCTGCGGCTCCAGCGGATCGACTGCGCGCGGCATACCGGTTTTCACGTTGCAGAAAGCGCAGGCCCGGGTGCAGGTGTCGCCAAGGATCATGACGGTCGCGTGCTTTTTGGTCCAGCACTCCCCGATATTTGGGCAGGCAGCTTCCTCGCACACCGTGGCAAGGTTCAGCCGCCGCATCAGCGCCCTGGTTTCGGCAAAGCCTGTGCTGGTCGGCGCCTTTACGCGGATCCAGTCGGGTTTGCGCTGGCGTGGCTCGGGCGTGCGGGCGAGCGAGGTAATATCGTTCATGCATCCCCAGATAGCGACCCGTGCGTCGCGCCACAACTGCTCCGGTACTGTCGGATTGTCCTGGGCGCCTTGGGCCGCTACCGCAGGCACAGATCACCGATCAGAAAGGCTGCGCATGGACGGCTTCAACGACCTTATCGACGGCTATCATCGCTTCCGCGATACCGGCTGGGCGCGCGAAAGGGCTAGGTGGGCCGAATTGCGGGCGGGCCAGAGCCCGCGCGTCATGATTATTGCCTGTTCGGACAGCCGCGTTGACCCAGCACAGGTGTTCGACACGTCACCCGGCGAAATCTTCGTCGTGCGCAACGTCGCCAATCTGGTGCCGCCGTTTGAGCGCGACGGCAGCCGCCACGGCGTGTCAGCGGCGCTCGAGTTTGCGGTTACGCAGCTTCAAGTGTCGGAGATCGTGGTGATGGGCCATGGCTCGTGTGGCGGCGTGCACGCCGCCCTCACAGAGGCGTTTCGTGGCAAGGCGCCCGGCGAAGGCGGCTTTATCGACCATTGGATCGACCTGCTGGATGAGGCGCGGGCGCGGATCGTGGCAGAACACGGTACCGGCGACTCGGCGATCAAGGCGATGGAGCATGAAACGGTGCGCGTCAGCATTGCCAATCTGCGCACCTTCCCGTTCATTCCGCCCCGTGAGGCTGCCGGCACGCTCAAGCTGCACGGCACCTATTTCGCCATTGCTGACGGCAAGCTTGCGGTGATGGACGAGTCAGGCAACTTCAGTCCGGCATGAGGCGCTTGCACCCTGGCCCGAGCGCGCGTATCCGGCAGCTTTAATGCCTCCGTCCGATCATCGCCCTGCGGCCCTTATTGAAGGGGGCGCCGTGTTCCCGCACCGGGACCTAACCGGAATCGCTGGCCTCCAGCCGCACGAAATCAGTTTTCTGCTCGACGAAGCGGAGCATTGGGTCGACAGCAACCGCCGGCATTCCAAAGGCGACCATCGGCTGGCGGGGCTAACCGTTATTAACGCCTTTTTCGAGAATTCAACGCGCACATTGCTATCGTTCGAGATCGCTGGCAAGCGGCTCGGTGCCGATGTCGTCAACATGCACGCGGCCCAATCCAGCGTAAAAAAGGGCGAAACGCTGCTCGACACAGCGATGACGCTCAATGCAATGCGCGCGGACGCCATCGTCATTCGCCATCAGAGTTCGGGCGCGGTGAAGCTGATTGCGGGCAAGGTCGCCTGCCCCGTGCTGAACGCGGGCGACGGACGGCATGAACACCCGACGCAAGCGTTGCTCGATGCGCTGACGATCCGCCGGCGGCGGGGCAGTGTCGCTGGCCAGCGGGTGGTTATCTGCGGCGACGTGCTGCACAGCCGGGTCGCGCGTTCCAACATTCTGGCGCTTACCGCGCTTGCGGCCGACGTCCGCGTCGTCGCGCCGGCCACATTGATGCCAACCGGGATCGAGCGCATGGGCGTGACACCCTTTGCCGATTTCGATGCAGCGCTTGAGGGTGCCGACGTCGTGATGATGCTGCGTCTCCAGAACGAGCGCATGTCGGGCGGGTTTGTGCCGTCGACCCGCGAATTTCACCTGCGGTTCGGGCTGACCATGGCGCGGCTGTCGCGCGCCAAGGCCGATGCGCTGGTGATGCACCCCGGCCCCATGAACCGGGGTGTCGAAATCGACTCGGCGGTTGCCGACCATGTCGAGCGGTCCGCCATCACCGAGCAGGTCGAAATGGGCGTTGCCATGCGCATGGCTTGCCTTGATGTGCTGACGCGCCGGGCACGCGGCGTCGAGGGCTGGACGTGAACCGGGCGCTTGCCATAATCAATGCGCGGATCGTGCTGGCCGACAGGACAGTTGAGGGCACGCTGCTGCTCCAAGACGGCGCGATTGCCGCCATCAACCCCGATTCGCTGCCGGTCGACGTGGAGCGGATGGACGCCCGAGGCGCGCTCGTCGCGCCCGCTATTATTGACCTTGGCGTGTTCGCGGTGGATGTTGCGGCCTGCCATGCGGGCGGCATTGTCCGCATCGGGCTGATGCCTGACCAATCGCCGGTGCTCGACGATCCCGGCATTGTCCAGCGCGCCGCGCTCATTGGGCGGCCAGATTTGTGGATTCACCCGATCGCCGCCGCCACGCGGAGCCTCGCCGGAAATGACTTGGCCGAGATGGCCATCAACGCGCATGCTGGCGCCCGCGCCGTCGGCACCGGGCGCCGCTGGATTGCCGACTCCGGCATGATGCGCAAGGTCCTTGCCTATGCCCATGACCTGGGGCTTGCCGTAATCAGCCATGCCGAAGACGCCGGGCTGGTCGCCGATGCAGTCGCGACCGAAGGCGAAACTGCAACGCGCGCCGGGCTGGCCGCCGCCCCCGCCATCGCCGAAGCCCTCGCCATCGCGCGCGACCTGATGCTGTGCGAGGAAACTGGTGCGCGGCTCCACCTGCGCCAAGTCACTACCGCGGCCGGTTTTGCGCTGATCCGCACGGCCAAGGCCCGCGGCCTGCCAGTGACCTGCGGGATCACGCCGGCGCACCTGTTGCTGTCGGACATTGCGATGACGGATTTCAGGACATTTGCGCATCTGTCGCCGCCCCTGCGCGCCGAACACGACCGGCTGGCATGCCTGGCGGCACTGCGCGACGGGACGATTGACGTGCTATCCTCGGGGCATGATCCGCGCGGGCCTGAGGAGAAGCGTCTGCCATTTGCAGATTCAGCGGCCGGCATGGCAGGTGCCACGACCGTGTTGTCGCTTGGCCTTGGCCTGGTGCGTGACGAGATAATCTCGATAGAGCGCCTGTTCGCGTTGCTCGCGGCCAACCCCGCGGGCGTTCTTGGCATCGACGCAGGGCTGATCGCGCTCGGCATGCCAGCCGACATCGTTGTGGTCGACGACCAAACCCCGTGGCAAATCAGCGCCGACGCGACGGTCGGCCGCGCCGGCAACACACCGTTTGACGGGCTGCCGGTTCAGGGCCGCGCGGTCGCCTTGTTCAAGGGCGGCAGCCGGTTGCTATAACGGGGTTCAGCGCGCGGGCTTGGCCCAGGCCGCTGCCTGATCGCCAGCGCCTTCGCGAACGAAGCACTTATTGCCCGAATTGCGAACCTTGCGGCACAACAGCACTGCGTCACCGCGTGCAAAGCCGCCAACCGACAAGCGATAGAAGCTGCCCGCGCCCGATTTGAACGCCATCCCCGACGGCGAATGGTCCCCAAGTACCGAAACGCTGGTGGCCATACGACGCCAGCCGTCGCGCGCGATGGCTGCGTTTGCATAGGCACCGAGCTGAACGTAAAAATTGCCCTTGGCTATGGGCTGAGCGGCCACACCGGTGTTTACCGATACCGAAGCGACTGCCGCCGCCAGTGTGCGCTTGGCCAATGCGCTTGCAGGACTCGTTGGCTGCTTGTTAACCGGTGCTGCAGCGACTTTGGCGACGCGGGCCGGCAGCCTCTGAACAACTTCCTGGCGCGCTGCAAAGACAACGCCGGACGTAGCTTTGGCCGCTCCAACCACGACCGCCTCTGGATCCGGCGATGTTACCGCGACGGTTATCGCCGGCGCGGGCAGTGAGGATACGACGGGCGCTGCCGATACCGCGGCGGCTTCTGCCACTACAACGCTCGCGTTCGGCGCCTGGCCGGGCATGAACGCGTCAACCGGCGCCTTCGCGGCAACCGATGTCGGCACCTGCGCAGACAACGCAAGCGCAACTGGCAGGCCCGGGTCTTGCACCGCAACTACGCCCAGCATTGACGAGACCTGATCGGCCGCGCCCTGCGGACGCGCAAACAGCGCCCATTGCTCAATGCGCTTGTCGACATCGGCGGGAGAAAGATCGAGCGCTGCAATCGCGCGCGCCTCGCGCCATTGGCCAGCGAGCGCGAGGCTCAGCGCAAGATTCTGGCGCGTCTTGGCATCAGCGCCAGGGGTGCGCGCAGATGCACTGAGCAGTTGAACCGCGCTGGCAGGGTCACCCGCAAGCGCCATCGCAAGGCCGCGATCACTGGCGGGGATCACGTCAGAATTATCATCAAGGGTCTTGCGCGCATCGGCCCAAACACCGGTTGCAATCTGTGCAAGCGCAAGGTTCAGAGCTACCCGCCCGTCGCCCGGCTGAAGGCTGAGCGCGTCTGACAATGCCGTGCGCGCTGAATCGAAGCGCCCCTGCTGAAGGTAAATCTGGCCCAGCAAGGCACGATAGCTTGGCACATCGGGGGCTGCCTGAACGGCGGCCTCGGCGAATTTCGTCGCCAACACAAATTTGCCGTTCTCCAGTGCCCGACGCGCCTTGGCGGCGGCGGCATCAGCAGTCGCAATCGATGCGCGACCGCTGGCAGAAGCCATCCCCCCCATGGTTGACGACAAGGCGACCACCGAGCTGCCGACGAGCAGCGCCATAAAGCCAAGCGACGCAAGTGCGCGATGTTTCATCTGATCAGTTTCCCTTGTCCAGATCATGTGTGCCGCCGGCGCTCTGGCGTCGGGCCATTTCTTCAACTTCCGGTAATGTCGCGAGTAAGCTGTCCAGCGCTTGCGTAACCAGTTGCTGCGACGACCGGTTCTGGACGGCACTGGCAAGCCTTAGCCGCAGATGGCGCTCGGCATCGAGTCGCAAGGTGAAGGCAGCCTTGGCACCACCCATTGCGCGCGCGGCGACGGTCTGCCGCGGGTTTGAGGGACGTAGCTTGGCAACTGGCATCGGCGCTTGCTCGGGCTCCTGCGGCGCCGGGTTCGCAGCCGGTGTGGCTTCCAGTTCGTCGGCGAGCGCGGCGCGCTGGTGCAGCACCGGCGGAATCGCGTCAGTGCAGGCGCGCACGGGCTCATACCCAGTGTCAAAAGCGACTGCGGGACCAACGGCACCCGCTGCTTCAGTAAAGGGCAGTTCCGACGGGGCATCGCCCATATCGTTCCAGCCAAGATCCTCAAGGTTCTGCGGCGTCGCGTTAAACCCGGCAAAGCCCTGGGGGCGCATGGCGGGGCGCGCCTGCCCTTTGCGGGCAAGCAGTCCGGACGACAGCGAAGCAAGCGGTTTTGAATTGCCAATCATGTCGGGCACCCCTTAGCTGACCACGCGGCGGCCGAAGCCACCCATGGGGCGCTGATGCCCGAGACCGCCCTGCGCGGCGCTGGGCGCGCTGAACACGGTGCGGCGAAAATTCTTTTCGAGCCGGTCGGAGATATAGCCCCACAGCGCTTCAACTTCCTTGGCGGAACGGCCACCGGGGTCGACCTCCATAACGGTGCGCCCGTCAATCATCGATGCGGCGAAATCGGTGCGGTGATGGATAGTGATGGGGGCAACCGTGCCGTGCTGTGACAGCGCAACCGCCGCTTCAGAGGTAATCTTGGCCTTGGGCGTGGCGCCATTGACCACGAAGATTAGCGGCTTGCCCGCCCGGTCGCACAGATCAACTGTAGCGCCCACCGCGCGCAGATCATGCGGGCTGGGACGCGTTGGCACAACAATAAGCTCAGCGACCGCGATAACGCTCTGAATGGCCATGGTGATCGCCGGCGGCGTATCGATCATCGCCAGACGGAAGCCTTGCTGGCGGAGCACCTCAAGGTCCGCGGCGAGCCGCACCACCGTCGTCTGCGCAAAGGCGGGGAATTCAGTTTCGCGCTCGTTCCACCAATCCGACAGCGATCCTTGCGGGTCGATGTCGATCAGCACGACAGGGCCGGCTCCGGCACGCTGCGCCTGCACGGCGAGGTGACCGGACAATGTGGTCTTTCCCGAACCACCTTTTTGTGATGCCATCGCGAGAACGCGCATCTTATCCCCTGGAAATAATTGTTCCGAACATCGGTTTCGCATTTGGGGGATAATAACTGGTTAACGACCAGCCGCTGTCGCTGCGCAATATTGCGCGGAGCTGGTAAGCTTCTCTTTGCGATTTATGGTTTACAAGACATTATTCAGGTCTGGAGTGGGCCGGCAATTTGGATACGCGCATCATGAACCTCTTCCGCAAATCGATGTTTCTCGTGGCAACGTGCGTAGGCGCGCTCTCGGTGGCAATGCCCGCACGCGCCGATGTAAAAGCAGGCGTCGACGCCTGGGCGCAGGGTAGCTTCAAGGCCGCGGTGGATGAATGGCGCCCGCTGGCTATTAAGGGGGACGCCGATGCGCAGTTCAATCTGGCGCAGGCCTATAAGCTGGGCCGCGGCGTGCCGACCGACCTGCAGCTCGCCGAGGAATGGTATCGCAAGGCCGCCGTTCAGGGCCATGTGCCCGCGCAGGACAATTACGGCTTGGCCCTGTTCCAGAACGGCAAGCGCGCCGACGCTGTTCCCTGGCTCGAAAAGTCCGCGGCGCGCGGCGAGCCCCGCGCGCAACTCGTGCTCGGTACCATGTTGTTCAACGGAGACGGCGTGACCAAGGATTGGGTGCGCGCCTATGCGCTGCTCACCCGCTCTTCCGCAGCCGGCCTCGCCCGGGGATCGCAGACACTGGCGCAAATGGACCAGTATATCTCACTGGACGTACGCCAAAAGGGGATTGCGCTCGCCAAACAATATGAGGCCGAGGCGACCTATGCGGCAGCTTCGCAAGGGTCCCTAGCAACAATCCGGCCAACCGATGTCCCCGCGTCCACTGTTGCAAGCGGCGACGCACAGCCACTGAAGCCAGCGCGCGGGCCGGCTCCTGGCCCGACCGCCGCAAAGCGCGCGACGGGCTCTTCGGCGGCTGCACCACCTGCGACTGTTGCGGCCACTCCGGCACATGCGCCGGCGGCCGCAATCGCCGCTGCGCCAGACGGCAAAGGATGGCGAGTGCAGTTCGGCGCCTTTCGCGACGGGGGCAATGCGCAGCGCCTTTGGCAACAGCTCAGCGGGCGCGTCGGTGCGCTTGCGGGTTTGCAGCCATTTTACAGTCGCGCCGGCACGCTGACCAAACTCCAGGCCGGCACGCTGCGCTCCAGCGGAGACGCGGCACGAGTCTGTGCAGAGGTGCGGGCCAAGGCGGCAGGCACGCCGTGCGTAGCGATAGCGCCTTGAGATTTAGCGGGGTACGACGGAGAAATCGAACACGCGTGAGAGCGTTGCTCCGGCCGAATAGAGGCCAACCCCGCCGCCGCCTGACGAGGTGGAGTAAATAAAGCCATATTCCCCGGCCGCGAGGTCTTGTTCCGGCGTTACCTCAAACACACCGGGGCGGATGTCTTTATAGGCTATCGTCACGCGTTGTTTGTCCTGCACGCCAGCCTTGGCGCCGGTAATGTTGAACTGGCCAACAGCGGCCTCACGCCGGTCTTTCTTGGCCGTAAACCGGACTAGGCTGAACTCGTTGGGGGACGTAACCGAGGCCGTCCCGCCGCCCTGCCAGAAACCGCCCGGCGCCCCGCCCGACAGACTGGTCGTTGCTTGATCGAAATAGAAATAGAATTTCGGCCGCACGCTGTTGACCGACACCCGGGCATGCGCGCCCGGCAAGACGGTGTTGATCTTCAGCTTGGCGATGCCACCAGTCAGCGCATATCCCAAAAACCCGCCGGTCTTGGTCTGGTTCGAACTTGTCGCGTCGATCCGCTGCATTTTATCCGCACCTTGGGCGAGCAGATAGATGCCCGGCGCATGCGGCGCGCGCGGATCGGGCGAATCGCTGTTGCCAAGTGCGGCGGCCGAATTTTGCGAGGTGCTCCCTGCGTCGATCATCGCCGCGATGACGGCATCACTCAGGCCCTTTTGCTTCAGCTCGACGAGTTTGCCCGCGCTCACGTCAAAACTGCTGGCAGACGATTTTATCTTGGCGATCAGCGTCTGCTCACCAAGTCCGGCACCTGCCAGAGCGACCACCGTGTCGTTCGTGAGCACCTCCTGCGCGGCGAGCGGTGCGGCGGCAAACAGCATTGCTGCAACAATCAATGGTGCCTTCATCACAATATGTTCCCTGCAATCACCGGCCGACGCTCTCAACCCAGCGCCGCCTTCAGCAAATCGTTGACAACCTTGGGGTTGGCCTTGCCGCCCATGGCCTTCATCGTCTGACCCACAAAAAAGCCGAACAGCGCTTCCTTGCCGCCGCGATATTGCACGACCTTGTCCGCATTGGTCGCGAGCACTTCGGCAATCACGCCCTCGATCGCGCCCGTGTCGCTCGTCTGCTTCAGGCCACGTTCCTCGACGATGGCGCCCGCGCCCTGCCCGGTTTCAAGCATGATCTCGAACACTTGCTTGGCAAGGCTGCCTGAAAGCGTGCCATCGGCCACCAGCCCGAGCAGCTCCGCAGCGTGGGCCGGGCTGACCGGGCTATCGCCAATGTCCTTGCCCGTCCGGTTGAGCGCGCCGAACAGTTCAGACGTTGTCCAGTTGGCCGCTGCAACCGCCGGTGCGCCCGCCGCCAACAGCGCGTCGAACCAGCGCGCTGCCTCCACTTCCGCCGTCAGCACCGCTGCATTGTACGGCGTAATCCCGAGCGCCTCATAGCGCGCCCGCTTGGCATCGGGCAGTTCGGGGAGCGAGGCCCGGCATTCGGCCAGAAACGCCTCGTCCAGTTCAACCGGAAGCAAATCCGGGTCGGGGAAATAGCGATAATCATGCGCGTCTTCTTTCGACCGCATCGACCGGGTTTCGTTGCGGTCAGGGTCGTAGAGCCGCGTTTCCTGCACGATCCGGCCCCCCGCCTCGATCACCGCGACCTGCCGCCGGGCCTCCTGCTCGACGACCGCCATCACGAAGCGCACGGAGTTGACGTTCTTGGTCTCGGTCCGTGTGCCGAGCGGGTCGCCTGCCTTGCGCACCGACACGTTTACGTCCGCCCGCATTGAGCCCTGGTCCATATTGCCGTCGCACGAGCCGACATAGCGCAGGATGGCGCGCAGCTTGGCAAGATAGGCACCTGCTTCGGCGGGCGAGGCCATGTCGGGCTTCGACACGATTTCCATCAGCGCGACGCCCGAGCGATTGAGATCGACATAGGAGCGCGTGGGGTGCTGATCGTGCATCAGCTTGCCGGCATCCTGCTCGATATGAATGCGCTCTACGCCGATCCGTTTGCCGCTGGCATCAGGGTGTTTGGGGTCCAGGCTGATGGTGATCGCGCCCTCGCCCACAATCGGGTGATAGAGCTGGCTGATCTGATAGCCCTGCGGCAAATCGGCGTAGAAATAATTCTTGCGGTCGAACCGCGACCATCTGTTGATCTGCGCGTCGATCGCCATGCCGGTGCGCACGGCCTGGCGGATGCACTCGCGGTTCGGCACGGGGAGCATGCCGGGCATTGCGGCGTCGACCAGCGACACCTGCGTGTTGGGCTCGGCGCCAAATGCGGCCGCGGCGCCCGAGAACAACTTGGCGTTGGAGGTGACCTGGGCATGAACCTCAAGGCCGACCACGACCTCCCAGTCGCCGGTTTCGCCGTGGATGGTGTATTTCGCGTCGGTCATCTCACCACCACTCCCCCGGCCGCGCGACAAAGCCCGCGCGTTCCTCCAGCGCCAAACACGCGTTAAGCACGCCCTGCTCATCAAGCGCGCGGCCGATGATCTGCAAGCCCAGCGGCAGGCCCTGCCCGTCCAGCCCGCCGGGCACGCTCATTGCGGGCAGCCCCGCAAGCGATGAGGGCACCGTGAACACGTCGTTCAAATACATCGCAATCGGGTCGGCCGACTTTTCACCCAGCGCAAAGGCAGCACTCGGCGCGGTGGGGGTGAGCAGATAGTCGCACTGCTCGAAAGCCAGCTCGAAATCGCGCGCAATCAGCGTGCGTACCTTCGAAGCTTGGGTGAAATAGGCGTCGTAAAACCCTGCTGACAAAACATAAGTGCCAATCATAATGCGGCGCTTCACCTCATCGCCAAAGCCCGCCGCGCGGGTGGCTGCATACATGGCTTGCAAGTTCGCGCCATCGGGCAAATCACGCAGCCCATAGCGCACCCCATCGTAGCGCGCGAGGTTGGACGACGCTTCGGCCGGCGCAATGATGTAATAAGCGGGCAGCGCGTATTTGGTGTGCGGGAGCGACACCTCGACGATCTCGGCGCCTGCATTGCGCATCCAGGCGATGCCCTGTTGCCAAAGCGCGTCGATTTCCGGCGGCATGTTGTCCACGCGGTATTCCTTGGGAATACCAATGCGCCTGCCGCGCATATCGCTCGACAGGCCCGCTTCCCATTTGGGCACCGGCAGATCCAGCGACGTCGCGTCCCTGGGATCGAACCCCGCCATGTTTTCGAGCAATATCGCGCAATCGCGCACGTCGCGCGCCATTGGCCCTGCCTGATCGAGCGAGGAGGCAAACGCGATCACGCCCCAGCGCGAGCAGCGACCATAGGTCGGCTTGATGCCGGAAATACCAGTAAACGCGGCTGGCTGGCGGATCGACCCGCCCGTATCCGTCCCGGTCGCGCCGGGGCACAGCCGCGCCGATACCGCTGTTGACGAGCCGCCTGACGAGCCGCCGGGCGCCAAAGGTGCCCAATTATGCCCCGCGCCGCCCTCACGCCGCCATGGGGAAATGACGTTGCCAAACGCACTCGTCTCGTTCGACGATCCCATCGCGAACTGATCCATGTTGAGCTTGCCGAGCATCCCCGCGCCCGCCGCGAACAAATTGCCCGAAACAGTCGACTCGTAAGGCGGCGTGAAGCCTTCAAGGATCAAGCTGGCAGCCGTTGCGGGCACGCCCTTGGTGCAGAACAAGTCCTTCATGCCAATTGGGACACCAGCAAGCGGCCTGGGCGCTTCGCCAGCCGCGCGTGCCGCATCAGCAGCATCAGCGGCGGCGATCGCATGGTCAGGCGTTTCCACCAGAAAGGCGTTGAGCAGCTTGGCCCCCGCCACCTTCGCCACAAACGCTTCGGCCACTTCGCGTGCGGAAAACTGCCCTTCGCGAACCCCGTCGCGCAGCGCCGCCACGCCCAGATCGGTCACATCGCTCATTCGATCACCTTTGGCACCGTGAAGAAACCGTGCTCGGCCTGTGGCGCGTTGGCGAGCACGGCCTCACGCACGCCGCCATCGGTCACCACATCGTCTCGCAACCGCAAATGATTGGGAATGACCGCCGTCATCGGGGCAACGCCCGCCGTATCGACCTCCGCCAATTGCTCGATCCAGCCGAGGATGTTGCCAAGCTCGGGCGCGAGCCGGGCGGCGTCTTCGTCGGAAATCGCGATCCGAGCCAGACTCGCGATTTTCTTCACTGTTGGGATGTCTACTGCCATAGCGATTGCGGCTAGCATTGCCGCTGGCCTTCGCGCAACCACCCAGCGGCTTTGCCGCGCGATATCCATACACCCCGCTGAAACGCATTGCGCCGTCGGTGGTTGTGTTGCAACGCACAGCAATCGTTGCCGGAGAGTATGCGTTGGCTCGAAAGTTCCTCTATGTCGTGGCGGCGCTCATCGTGCTAGTGATTGCGGGCGCCTTTGCGTACCGATTGTTTGGCACGCAACTGATGCAGGCAGCATTGGTGCCAAGCGCCGCTTTTGAAGCGTTGCCGGCAGAGCCGCCAAGCGCCTATGCCAGTGCCGATCGGTGGATCGCGCGGCCAGACAAACCGGGAAATCCGGCGCTTTGGGTGCCGGAAGGCTACAACGCGGCTGCAAACCCAACACCCGCGCTCTTCTTCATCCACCCGACATCTTATCTCGACCGAAGTCGTTGGAACGCCCCGCTGGATGACCAGGTCGCCAATGATCGCGCAGCGCTGTTCCTGCGCGGGCAGGCAAGCGCCTTCAATGCCACTGCCGCCATCTGGGCGCCGCGCTACCGCCAGGCAACATTCGGCGCGTTCCTGACCGGGCAGCGCGAGGCGCAACTGGCGCTCGACCTGGCCTATGGCGATGTTGCGAGCGCCTTTGACGAATTTTTGAAAGAAGTTGGCCCGGACCGGCCAGTCATCCTTGCAGGGCACAGTCAGGGCGCGCTGCACCTGTTGCGGCTGCTGCGTGAAAAAGTTACCGGAACGCCACTCGCGCGCCGCATTGTCGCGGCCTATGTCGTTGGCTGGCCGATTTCCCGGACGGCCGATTTGCCGGCGCTGGGCTTTCCGGAATGTGAGGCAGCCGATCAAACTGGCTGTATCCTGTCGTGGCAAAGCTTTGCAGAACCCGCCGACCCCCAGCTCATCCTTGCCAATTTTGATGCATCGACCGGGTTCAACGGCAAGAGCCGCCGCGGCACGCCGATGATATGCACGAACCCGATCACCGGCATCCCCGGCGCCGATGCGCCCGCCGACGCCAATCAGGGCACCCTTGTCCCATCGGCTGACCTTGCGACCGCCACAGTCGTAGCTGGCCGGGTGCCAGCGCGGTGCGATGGACGCGGGTTCCTGCTCATCGGGCCACCGCCCGAGGGCATTGGGCGTTATGTGCTGCCGGGCAACAACTATCACGTGTTCGACTACAGCCTGTTCTGGGTGAATGTGCGCGAGGACGTCGCCCGACGCGCAGCGGCCTTTGCTGGCAAGTGATCACCACTGACAAAGTGATGTTTGGTGCAGCCTTGCCGCAGGGCGGGCGGCTGATTGGCCTGGATCTTGGCACCAAGACCATCGGCACGGCGCTGTGTGATGCCGGGTGGAGCTTTGCATCGCCCGCCGACCTGATTCGGCGCACCAAGTTTTCAGTCGACAAAGCAGCGCTCGCGGCGCTGATGGCGGCCCAGCACGTCACTGGCGTCGTTCTCGGTCTGCCCATCAATCTCGACGGGAGCGAAGGGCCGCGCTGCCAGTCAACCCGCGCCTTTGCGCGCAATATCGAGGATATCGGCCTCCCCATCCTGTTATGGGACGAGCGCTGGTCAACCCAGGCAGTCGAGCGACAGATGATCGCCGAGGATGTGAGCCGCGCCAAACGTGCAGAGCGGATCGACAAGCTTGCCGCGAGCTACATATTGCAGGGCGCGATCGACGCCCTGATGCTCGCCTAGCCCTTCCCCAACGCCTTGCGCGCGACTTTCTCCAGCTCGGGGTCCATCGGCGGGGGTGCCATTGGCACCGCAAGTTCCAGCCGCGCCGCAATCGCCGTCAACGCCGCAAGGCGCGCGGCCTTTTTGTTGTTCCCGTCGATGACGACCCAGGGGCCCCACCGGGTATCGGTCCGCGCAAACATGTCGTGCATTGCGGCGAGATAGTCCGGGCGGCGCGCACGATTGCGATAATCATCAAGCCCGGTTTTCCAGCGTTTCCAAGGGTCTTCCAACCGGTCTTTGAGCCGCTTGTCCTGCTCGGCCTGCGTAACATGAACGAACACCTTCACTAGCGTGGTGCCCGAATCGACCTGCTGCGCCTCGAACTCGTTGATCTCGTCATAACCGCGATGCCACTCTGCCTCGCTCGCATAGCCTTCGACCCGTTCGACCAGCACTCGCCCATACCAGCTCCGGTCATAGACGCTGATGTCGCCGTCCATCGGCAACCGCTGCCAGAATCGCCACAGAAAATGCCGGGCCTTTTCTTCAGTGGTCGGCGCACCAATCGGCCACACGTCGAAGTAACGCGGGTCCCAGCGCGCCGTCAGCCGCTGAATGATGCCGCCTTTGCCCGCTGCGTCCCAGCCCTCCAGCATCACGATGGCGCGCTTCTTGTGGCAAATATGCGCGACCTGAATGCGCGCGAGCCGCTCCTGAAGCGCCAGCAAGTCCGCGTCATAGTCGCCGGCATAGGCGGCGGCGGCCTCGAAGTTTGACAGGTCAATCGCCATCAGGCCCTCACTTTGCAATCAGCGGCACGTGCACGTCCCAGCTTCCCCGCCGCCGCAGCACGAACCGGTAATAGGCAGCCGAAAGGCCAAGCTGAACCCCGGTCATGACGAGGCCCGGGCGCCCCTCCCCCACATCCAGCCAGTTGAGCCACACAACATACCCAAGCCCAACTAGCGTGATGACAGGTGCGGCCGGGTAGAGCGGGGCCCGAAACGGCGCTCTGTCAAGCGCGCCGCTGCGACGACCGACAATGAGCGCAAGCGCGATTCCAACATAAATCGCAATCAGCCCGGTGCCGCTCAGCACCAGCAGCAGCTCCAGCGGCACAAAGCAGCAGGCAATCCCTGCCCCACCCACCAACAGCGTCGCGATCCACGGCGAGGCGAAGCGCGGGTGGATCACTGTTAGCCACGCATCGACCGGCCGCCCCCAGCATCGGTCGCGACCCGTGCCGTAGAAAAATCGCGCGCATGCCAGGATACAGGCGATGATGGCATTGACGATGGCAACGGCGACGCCAATCGAGACCCAGGCAGCAATACCGCTGCCACCGCGCACCGCGACCAGCATGCCGATCGGATCGTCGCTGGCGAGCACCTCGCCAAGATCCGGTGCGCCAATCAGCACCGCGACCATTGGCACGCCTTCGCACGCCAGTGTCAGCCCCAGCGCCCAAAGGATCGTCCGACCGATCTTGGCCGGCGCCTGATGCATTTCCTCGCCAAAATATACCGCCGCACCGTAGCCGTTAAGGGCAAAAATCGCGATCGAGGTCGCAAGGCCAATCCCGGAAAACGTCGCCGATACCAGCCCGTCGGGCACGGCGATGACCGGCGCCGTCAACATCGGCACGAACGAACGCTGCGGATCGGCAAAGCCCAAGGCGACAACCGCGACAACCGCAAGCACCTCGACTGCGAGGAACAGCCCGGTCAGCCAGGCATTAACCCTGATCTGGAGCAGCGCCACGAGCGCCGCGGCCGCGACAACCCCAATTGCCAGCGGCACCTCCGGCAGCCCGGGAATCACCCTGGCCAATACCGCACTCAGGCCAAGCCCCAGGACGGGCGGAAACAGGAGGTTGTTGAACACGTTTACGCCGAGCATCATAAAGCCCGCAAGCGGCCCCAGCGTGCGCGCGACCATCACATACTCGCCACCCGCAACCGGCCATACCGACGATAACTCAGCATAAATATAGGCCGTCGCCACGCACACGATGGCGGCAAGCATCATCGCCCAGATGGCGCCTGTTCCCGCCACATGCAGCATCCCCGGGACGATGACGAACAGCGACGAGACAGGAGTCGTGACCGACAGCGTGAGGAACAGCACGCCAGTAACACCAAGCGTACGCGCAAGGGCAACGCTCGTGTTTCGCGTCGCGTCCACCAGCGCTGCAGAGGAGCCTTCCGTCCCGTTCATCGCGCGCCTGTCGCCCTCGCCTATCTGCGGCCCTGTGGTAGCGGGCGCCACTAATGTCCGGCTAGGTGGCCGGCTTTGGAGGCACCGGGTCTAGCGTGCGGATGTTAAGTTCTCGCAACTGCTTGGCCGACACAAGGCTGGGCGCGCCCATCATCAGGTCCTCGGCACGCTGGTTCATCGGGAACAACACGACTTCTCGGATATTCGGCTCGCCTGCCAACAGCATCACCATGCGATCAATGCCCGGCGCAGAGCCACCATGTGGCGGCGCCCCGAACTTGAAGGCGTTGATCATGCCCGCAAAGTTGGTGTCAACGTCGGTTTGAGAATAGCCCGCGATTTCAAAGGCCTTGTACATGATCTCGGGGCGATGGTTGCGGATCGCGCCTGACGACAGCTCAACGCCGTTGCACACAATGTCATATTGATACGCGAGGATATCGAGTGGATCCCTGGTTTCCAGCGCCGCCATTTCGCCCTGTGGCATGGAGAAGGGGTTGTGGCTGAAATCGACCTTCTTGGCGTCCTCATCATATTCGAACATCGGAAAATCGACGATCCAGCAGAATTCAAAGCGGTTTTCATCGATGAGGCCGAGCTCCTGCCCAATGCGGGTGCGGGCGGCTCCAGCGAGCTTGGCGGCAGCGAGCTCTTTGCCGGCGGCAAAGAAAATGCCGTCATCGGGGCCAAGACCCAGTGCTGAGATCAGCTTGCGGGTTGCCTCTTCGCCATGGTTCTTGGCAATCGGCCCGCCGAGTTCACCACCTTTTTGCGTGATATAGCCAAGCCCGGCATGGCCCTCACCGCGCGCCCACTCGTTCATGTCATCAAAGAATTTGCGGCTCTTGTCAGCGGTTTTTGGCGCCGGAATCGCGCGCACCACGTCGCCGCCCGACACGATCCGGTCGAACAGGCCAAAACCGCTCCCGCGAAAATGCTCGCTCACATCGGTGATGAGGATGGGGTTGCGCAGATCGGGCTTGTCGGAGCCATATTTCAGCATCGATTCGCGGAACGGAATGCGGCGGAACGGCAGCGCGCTTACGGTGCGGCCCTTGCCCTGCCAATCGGCAAATTCTTCAAACACCCCGTGCAACACCGGCTCGATGGCCGCAAAAACATCGTCCTGCGTTACGAAGCTCATTTCGAAATCGAGCTGGTAAAACTCGCCAGGCGACCGGTCGGCGCGGGCATCTTCATCGCGAAAACAGGGGGCGATCTGGAAATAGCGGTCGAACCCCGCCACCATCAAAAGCTGTTTGAACATTTGCGGCGCTTGCGGCAGCGCATAGAATTTGCCCGGATGAACCCTGCTCGGCACCAGATAATCGCGCGCGCCTTCCGGCGACGAGGCGGTTAAGATCGGTGTCTGGAATTCAGTGAAGCCTTGCGCGTTCATCCGCTGGCGCAGCGACGTGATGACGGCCGATCGCAGCATGATATTCTGGTGCAAGCGCTCGCGCCGCAAATCGAGGAAGCGGTAGCGCAGGCGAATGTCCTCTGGATATTCCGCTTCGCCCGCTACCGGCATCGGCAGTTCCTGCGCGTGGCTCTGGATAACCGCGGCGGTTGCGCGCACCTCGATGCCGCCGGTTGGCAGGTTGGGGTTAACCGCCTCGGCAGCGCGCGCCGCCACCCTGCCCGTGATCGTGACGACCGATTCGTTTTTCAGCGCCTCGATCACGGCAAAGGCAGGTCCGTCGACCTCAGTGACGATTTGCGTAATGCCGTAATGGTCGCGCAGATCGACGAACACCAGATCGCCATGATCGCGCTTTTTGTGGACCCAGCCCGACACGCGGACATCCTCGCCGACATGCTCGGGGCGCAGCGCAGCGCAGCTATGGGTTCGGTATGCGTGCATCGTGTTTGTCCAGATCATGAAGCGGCCTTGTCACGGCCGGGAAGCCATGCGCTTTCGGGGGCGCACAGAGCTTTTGTCAAGTCGCGACGGCGCCGCTATGGCGTGAGAGATGCACATCCACGACCTGATCGCCGATTCCGCGTCCCTCGCTAATCTTTGCAGCCGCCTGGCAAACGCACCGTTCATTACGGTCGACACAGAATTCATGCGCGAGAACAGCTATTGGCCCGAGCTGTGCCTCATCCAGATCGCTGACACGAACGAAGCCGCCGCCATTGATCCGATGGCGCCCGGTCTCGACATGACCCCGCTGCTCGATTTGCTGACCAACAATGAAGACGTGCTGAAGGTCTTTCACGCTGGCGGGCAAGATATTGAGATAGTGTATAATTTGACCGGCAAGACACCGCATCCGCTGTTCGACACGCAAGTCGCCGCAATGGCGCTCGGCCAGGGTGAACAGATCGGCTATTCCAACCTTGTCGACAGCTATCTTGGCATTCCGGTGGACAAGGGCGCTCGGTTTACTGACTGGAGCCGTCGCCCGCTCGACAAGCGGCAGATTGAATATGCGATTGGCGACGTTACGCACCTGTCCGCGATTTTTCCCAAAATGCTGGATCAACTGCGCGCAACTGGCCGTGGGGATTGGCTCGATGAAGAAATGGAACGCATCGCCAACCCGGAAAACTACCGCAATGAACCGGATGACGCCTGGAAGCGCGTGCGCGTTCAGAGCCGTAAGGCCGACGTGCTCGGCCGACTAAAGGCGCTGGCGCGGTGGCGCGAACTGGAGGCGCAGAACAAGGATTTGCCGCGCGGCCGCATCGTGAAGGACGAAACGCTCGCCGACCTGGCCGGCACCCCGCCGCGCCACCAAACGGATCTGGCAAAAGTGCGCGGGCTATCTGCGACCTGGGCCTCAAACGATATTGGGATGCGGATGATGGCGGCGCTGGCCGATGCAACGCCGCTTTCCCATGCAGAAATGCCGCAGCGCGATGATCGCAAGTCCGGTGGCGGCAAGGACGGTGCGCTGGTCGCCGATCTGCTCAAGCTACTGTTGAAGATTAGGGCGCGGGACATTGATGTTGCCGCCAAGTTGCTCGCCCGGGCAGAGGATCTTGAAGCGCTGGCCGGTGGTCAGCGTGAGGGGCTAGCAATGCTAAAGGGGTGGCGTTTTGAGCAGTTTGGCCGCGACGCCCTGGCGCTCGTCGAAGGGCAGCTCGCTTTTGCTGTGAAAAACGGCAAACTGCAGATGACGCGCGCTGACGACGCGCGCTAGGCCGAACCGCAGACAAGGCAGGAGCGGCGGCCCATAAACCCGGCCAGCACCTTGTGTCGTCGCTCAACCGTGTCGCTGTAAAAGGCGCGATCATCGTGGGCCAGGCACAGGGTGATGGCAGTTCCATCGTCCGCAAGGGCAGAACGCTGCAGCGGCCCCGCAAGACCCCCGCTCAGCCGCTGGCCGAGTCGCATCGCCAACCCCCAACGCATCGCCCGCTGCAGTGCATCTGGCGGCGCAAGCCTATCGAGTGGTTCGGGCGATTCGGTGCCGCCGCCAAGGCTGGTAAACAGCGCCTGAGCAACAAGAGCCCGACCGGGCGCGTCAATGGCCACCCAGTTGCCGTGCAACGCTATCTCGACTCCGCGCTCAGCCCGAAATTCCGGATTGGCGCGCCAGCCAACGTCCGCCAGCAAGCAAGCTGCATGCCGCAGCCGGGCCAGCCGGGGCGGCTCATCAGCAAATAGCGGCGCGGTCCAGCTTTCCAGCAAATCGCCATGCTCGGCAAATCGGCCAAGGCGGCGCCCTTCGTCGCGCGCGGCCACGATGAGTGGATCGTGCGCCCGTTCCGCAACGCTGAGTGCATCGTACAGCAGCCCCTCGCGCAGGCCGAACGACGACACAATCGTCGTCGTCGACCCAAGGCTGCGCAGCAGCACGCCAAGCAGCGCGCTTGCGTCGGTAAGCATGGGCGCACGACCGGACGATACCGTGGGAATGGCCCGCAGCTTGCCCTTGCCAATATGCGACAGGGTGCGGTTGAGCCGCATGATTGCAGCAGCCGGCATTTGATATTGGTGGATAACCGGCAGGGGATATCCGGTTGCATGCATGTCGAGCCGCGCCAGCGCCCGCCACGAGCCGCCTACAAGATATAGCGGCAGGCCGTTTCCCCGGCCCGCCCAGCCGGCCTTGCTGATCGCGCTTGCCACCAGCCGCTCAAAGCCGCGCCCGCCGTTGGCCCGCAAGGCGCCAAGCCGCAGCACGCCGAACGGGAAACTGACCCACTCGCCCGTTTCGCCGCGCGAAACTCGGACCAGTTCAAGCGAGCCGCCGCCCAAGTCCCCCACAATACCATCGGCATCGGGGATGGCGGAGATTACGCCCATGCCAGCGACAATCGCCTCTTGTTCGCCAGAGAGCAGATCGACTTCAAGCCCAAGCGTGCGCGCAACGCTGATGAGCGCGTCACCATTAGTAGCATCGCGAACCGCGGCGGTGGCGACCGTGCGCAGCCGCGCCACGTCCATTTCCCGGGCGACTGAGGCAAAGCGTTCAAGCGCCATGGTTCCGAGTGCAAGCGCCTGGCGATCGATCGCCCCGGTTTCCGACACCCCGCGCCCCAGCCCCGCCATCACCTTTTCGTTGAACAATATCGCTGGCAGCCGCGCTGGTCCTTGATACACCACAAGGCGGATCGAGTTGGAGCCAATGTCGATAATCGCCGTGCGCGGATCAGCACTGGTGTCGATCCGGGGCTTACGAAAAAATATTGTTGCCACTGACGGTCAGCGCGCGCGCGTCATCGCCGCCGCCTAAGCGACAGGGTGGGCACCGAGTCGCTATTCTTGAGCGCAGCACCGCGGCCGGAAAGCGACGGGTTCGTCATGAAATAGCGATGGAGATTGAAGGGCCTGTTGCCAGGATCAAGGCGCGTGTAGGTGCCATCCGGGCAGAGCTCCCAGCTCTGTTCATTATCGATAAGATTGGCCACCATGACTTGATCGAGCAGCTGGTCGTGGACAGTCTTATTCTCGATGGGCAGCATATACTCTACCCGCCGATCAAAATTGCGCGGCATCCAATCAGCCGAAGAGATGAACAACTTCGCCTCATCATTAGGCATCGCCTTGCCGTTCCCAAATGCCCAAATGCGGCTATGCTCCAGAAAGCGTCCAACGACGGATTTTACATGAATACGCTCTGACATGTCAGGCACGCCCGGCCTGAGACAACAAATGCCACGCACGACCAAATCGACATCAACCCCGGCATTGCTCGCCTCGTAAAGCTTTTCGATGATTGCCGGATCAACCAGCGAGTTCATCTTGGCCCAGACTGTTGCCGGCTTACCGGCCTTTGCAAACACGATTTCGGCGTCGATCAGGTCCATCAGGCGCTTGCGCAGGCCGCGCGGCGACATGTCGATCATCTCCAGATTTGTCGGCTCGACATAACCGGTGATGTAATTGAACATTTGCGCGGCATCCCGGCCGATGCGCGGGTCAGCGGTAAAGAAACTTATATCGGTGTAAATGCGCGCGGTGATTGGGTGGTAATTGCCAGTGCCGAAATGGCAGTAGGTGCGGTAGCCGCCGCCTTCGCGCCGCACGACCATCGATACCTTGGCATGGGTTTTCCAGTCGATAAAGCCGTAGACGACTTGCACACCTGCCCGCTCCAGGGCGGACGCCCAGAGCAAATTCTGTTCCTCGTCAAACCGCGCTTTAAGCTCGACCACCGCCGTTACTGACTTCCCGGCCTCGGCTGCGGCGATCAGCGCGCTGATGACGGCGGATTGCTTGCCAGCGCGGTAGAGCGTCTGCTTGATGGCGACGACATCGGGGTCTGCCGCGGCCTGACGCAAATAGGCGATCACCACGTCAAACGTCTCATACGGGTGGTGAATGACGATATCCTTGGCCTTGATTGCCGCAAAGCAATCGCCACCAAATTCGCGAATCCGCTCAGGGAAGCGCGCGGTAAAGGGCGGGAATTTCAGGTCCGGCCGGTCCTCATCGACGAGCCGGTCGAGGTCGCCAAGACCAAGAAAGCCGCCGCACTCGGTAATCAGCGCTTCCGTGCCGCCAAGCTCTGCCTTCAACAGCGTTTCGAGCTCGGCCGGCATGCACCCCTCAAGCTCGAGCCGGATGACGCGGCCGCGCCGCCGCCGCTTGATGGCGTTGGCGAAGTATCGGACGAGATCCTCGGCATCTTCCTCGATTTCAAGATCGCTGTCCCGCAGCACGCGGAAGGACGCCGCCGCAACCACCTCATATCCTGGGAACAGCAGCGTCGAAAACCGCCGGATCAGCGTCTCTATCGTTACATAGCGTGCGGCATCGCCCGGCAAGCGCACGAAACGACCGATGCGATTGGGCAGCATCACCAATTCGCGAATGGGCTGCTTGTCGGACAGCCGCACCAGATCGAAAATGAGGCTCGACCCCTTGTTGGGGATGAACGGAAAAGGGTGCGCGGGATCGAGTGCTTGGGGCGTCAGGACCGGAAATATCTGGTCGCGGAAATGGTTTTCCAGCCAATCCGCGTCGCTCCCGACGATCTCGTCCGTCTCGAGGAGCACTATACCAGCGCCGGCGAGCAGGCCGCGCAAGCTATGCCACACGCCGTGCTGGCTTGCCATCAGCCGGTCAGCCTCGGCAGCGGTCATCGCAAGTTGCTGGCCTGGGGTCAGGCCATCGACCGACTGACGTTCGACCTCCTGCAATTGCTGGCCCTTAAGCCCGGCCACCCGCACCATGAAAAATTCATCGAGATTGGAGGCGGAAATCGACAGGAAACGGAGCCGTTCCAGCAGCGGGTGCGCCTCGTTGGTCGCCTCTTCAAGCACTCGGCGATTGAAGGCGAGCCATGAAAGCTCCCGGTTGAAATAGCGCTCTCCGCCAATGCCGGGCTCCATCAGGTCATCGTCGTCATCCATGTCAGCGATATGCGCCGGGCGGTTCATGCAATGCGTGCTCCTGATTGTGTCGCGCGAGGAGATAGCAAATCCGCGATCAGCCCGGCCGACAGCAATGTGGCCCGCGCGCGCGGGATCGACAAGCGTTTCCGCGTCTCCATCGCAAGTTGGTCGAGCACATCGACCGCGCGGATGCGGGCGATATGGCTGCGTTCCAGCTGCACCACGAGCCACGAAATCAGCTCTGGCCGGGCGTCCAGACCCCGGCGCAAAAAGTCCCGCGCGAGCAGTACGGCCATCAGCTCGGTATCTGGGGGGTCAATCGAGAAGCTTGGGCTGGCCAACAATCGCGACCGCAAATCGGGCAGCTTGATCGCCCATGCAGGCGGCGCTTGTTCGGCGATGACCAACAGTGGCCGTTTGCTGGCCTGTGCCTCATTCCAGGCATGAAACAGCGCGACCTCAACGTGGCGTTCAGCATCGTCGATCACAAGACCTCCGGTTTGCCGCTCGAACAGGCGCGCAAGGGTGCTGCGGCCCGATTTGCGCGGGCCGATGAGCAACGCGGTCATCACTGGCCAGACGTTCCACCGCTCCACCCCGGTTGCCGCGCGCGCGTTCGAACTGCTCACCACAAACTCGTCATTATTGCCATCGGGCGGAAAGCTGAGCGGCAGTGCCAGCTGCGTCATTACTGTGTCGCATTGTCCGGCGCAGGGTTGGGCGGCGCTGGCGAAACGGTGCGGAAAATCCGCAAGGCGCCGTTACCCGCCAGCACTTGCCAACCGCG
>JBJXEC010000196.1:0-9673 GCA_046155125.1 Sphingomonas sp.
TTGGTAAGGCTGAGGTCGTGAGTTCAATCCTCACCGGCAGCACCATTTTTCCAGCGGCTTGGCGGGAATTGTCGCCGTCTGGCGTCCTGCCGACAGGCTATCGGTGGGGAACCCAAAGCCGAGCCAATGGGGCGGGAAGGAATGAGATGCCTCCGGGCCCGAAAATGCCTTGTCTTGGTGTCCACGAAACCGGGCGCAGTTCAACATAATCGCTGCGACGCCGAACGACCATCTCACCTTCCTCGTCACCGAATATGGCAAGCCGTTCAGCGCGCCAGGTTTCGGTACCTGGCTTAGAGACCGTTGCGACGAAGCGGGGCTTCCCCAATGCAGTGCGCATGATCTACGCTAGGCGGCCGCTGATCAGAAGCGGCTTGCAGCTGAGGGCATAAGCACCCCAACCGCGTCACAAATGGCTAACCAAAATCGGGAGGTCAGTCAAAATTCGCCTAAGCCCCTGAAAGAAGGGGAATAACATGACGGGGTGGCGGGCTTTGCGGAACCTGCAAAATTGGATGGTGCGGGCGGTGGGAATCGAACCCACACTCCTCTCGGAACTGGATTTTGAATCCAGCGCGTCTACCAGTTCCACCACGCCCGCGTTGCGACACGTCTATAGCGCGACCAAGTTTTCGCGCAACGCCAAAGGCGCGCGTCACGAGACCGACTTTGAAAGCCTCCGCCGGCCCTGCCAAATGTCGGCTGCGGGGCGAACTGATCAACGAGCCGCTGTTCTTTTCGGCCCGCCAGGCGCGCCCGATCTTCGCCCGCACGGTCGATGATTGCGGCGCCGTGCGGCCGCACCACCCGCTCTGCCATGCCACCGCCTTGGCGTTCGCTGCCCAGCTCGACAAGCACCGGCCCTGCCCCGGCTTGCGGTTGAATGAAAGACCGGGCGTCAAGTCGGCAGCGACAATCGCTGCGCCGCCAAAACTATAATGAGCGAGATTGCGCCAAGTATAATGCTGCGCAGGTCGGTGATCGCAAAGGCAATCGGGTCACCAGAAACCTGGCCGCGCCTGGCCATCATCCATATCCGGCTCAGCCAGTACAACAATACCAGGCAAAGGCCCCAGAGCAGATCAGGGGTGCCACCCCGATAAACGGCCGATGCGCCGTTGATGAACAGGGCGAGTACCAGAATCGAGACCATGCCGCTGGCCACGCCGCTCATCATGACGATATCGATATCGCTGCCGACATAGCCGCGCCCGTTTAGCAGGCGGTCTGGCGCCTGACTGGCGGCGGCGAGCTCGGAATAGCGTTTGAGATAGGCAAGGCTGAGGAAGAAAAAAATCGCAAAGGTTAGCAGCCACGAACTGACCGGCACCCCCACCGCAACCCCGCCCGCAAAGACCCTGACGGTATAAAGGCATGCCAGCACGATCACGTCGAGCGTCATCACTTGCTTCAACCGTAGGGAATAAGCGGTGGTGACAACGAGATAGGTGAACAGCACCGCCGCAAACCCGAGGCCCATCGTCAATATAGCCGCGATAATCGGGAGCGTCAGCAGCGCAATGCCCGACCCGAGCGCTACGGGGATCGACAAGGCGCCGGATGCAATCGGCCGGCTGAATTTTACGCGGTGGGCCCGGTCGGCTTCGACGTCGAGCAGGTCGTTGATCAGATAGACACCCGATGCCGCCAGCGAAAAGAGCAGGAAGGCAACCCCCGACCGGGCGATGGCGAGCGGGTCCAGCCACAGGCCGGATGTGGCCATCGGCACGCCGATCAGCGCGTTCTTTGCCCATTGGTGGGGCCGCATCGACTTCAGCATCGCGCGCCACAGCGGGACGCGCCGGCAGGGGAGCGGCTGAACATGTGCTTGCCGGGGATCGTGCCCGACGGTCAGGCCTTTATGCGCTGCAGACCAGATGGGGCGGTCTGCACGGCTGTCACCGATATAGTCGAACGGGCCACGGGCATCATGATTGATCCACGCAAGCTTGGCCCGGCCCTTCAAGTTACGGCGCGCGGTGGACCCGACTGAGGTGTCGAACAGGCCGAGATGGCGCGCCACGCGTGCGACATGCCGCTGATGCGACCCGCTGGCAAGAACTACGCGCCGGCCCGCGGCCCGTGCGGTGCGCACGGCCTCCAACACCTCCGCGCGGAAAGGCAAGGTCGCCGGATTGATCGGGATGCGCCGAGCGACCATTGACTTGGCGAAAGCGCGCCCCCGCAGCAGCCACCAGCACAGGAGCAACGCCGGCACAATGCCGCGCTTGGCAAAGTTCAGCCAGTTCTCGAGCGAGACGTCGGCGGCAATCAGCGTCCGATCCAGATCGACGTACAGCGGACGACCAGCCGCGGGCTCAAGATTGATGGCCGGGGCGTTCATGCGGAAGCCCTGATTGCGGCGCCGCGAACGGGTCGCCGCACCAGCGGCATTACCATGCTTGTCGCCGACACCAGCAACAAGGGCAGCACAGGCAGGCGATAGCGCGGCATGACATAGGCTGCGGCATGGACAAGCCAAAAACAGGCAATGGTGATGAGGATCAGTCGCTCGGCCCGTGTCCGCCCCCGCCATTGTATCACCGCCAAGCCGCCCAGCAGGACGATCAGCACATGCTGCAACGCTTCTGCCCACCGGAGCGCGGTGATGACGGTGCCATGGGCTTGGTCGGCATTGTCAGGGACGTCCGGCAGCCAGAAGAGCGCGAGCTTGCGCATCGCAAGCGCCCCGGTTTCGGCCGGATGGGTCCGGATATGCGCGATCGCGAGTTCGCCCAGTCGATCGGTTGCGCGCAATTCACCGTCACGCGCGCGCATCACGCGCCACTGCGCCCCGAGTGGCGTATCCCGCATGCTGACGAACCGCCCGGTGGCCGCTGGATTGTTACCAACATAAAGATTGAACGGGCCATTTGTCGTCAACACGGGCCGACCCAATGTGCGATCGACATGCCATAGCCATGGACCAACGACGATGGCGGTGCCGACGGCAAAAGCGCCGATGGCCGCCGCTGTTTCCTGCCACGCCTGCTTGCGCCACAGCAACGCGATGACGACAACCCCACCCGTCAGAATCACCGAGGCGCCGGCCAGCAACCCTGCGCCATATAGCAACCCCGAAAGGGCCGCGACCAGCCTGGGGCGCTTCGTATCAAGCAGCACCACCACCGCGAGGGTGAAACCAATCAGCAGGGGTACTGACAGATTTTCCTTCTGCACAAAGGCCGATCCCGCGACGGCAGGAATTAACAACGCAAAGGCAGCGGCCGCGATCAGCGCAACCGCCCGGTCCCGCGTGGCGCGTCGGGCTAGCAAATAGGTCAGCAGTGTCGCCGCCACCCCGAGAGCAACATTGAGCGCCAGCACCGTCCCAAGCTGTGCCCCGGCGACGCTGAAGGCCAGCGCGCAAGCCACGGGATAGCCCGGGCTGAAAAATGCGACACTGCCAAACTCGTCACGCATCAACAGATGTGCGGCCAGCGTCCGCGCCATCTCAAGATAGTTGGTCGAATCGCTGAACGGGGTGAGCGGCTCCTTAAGCACCAAAATGGCGAGGCCACGCGTCATAAGCCCAAGCAACAGCACCAAGCCGAGCGCCGCGAGTTCCGCGCGGCGCTCCCGCCCGGCCCCGAAAAGACCTGGTGATGCGGAGATGTTCATAGCCATCGCCCTAGCGGCAGCAGATTACCATGTGTTTAAGCGCTGGCTTGAGACGCGGAAAAACGCGCCGCTTGCTGGCTATTCCGGTGCCAGCCGCGCGGTCAGGCGCACACGCCAGCATCATCGCGCAACGGCTTAATCCTCGGTTGAGGCAAATGATATATCGAACGCAAAGATTCGATCTTCTTGCAAAAGGGTATCTCCGCAATGGCTTTGGAACGAACGAGGCGATCCGCGTTCAGGATCGTTCGGCCAGCCGGACGCCGCCGCTTCGTTACGCCTGAACGCGTCGATCCACGCTATATCGCGCTGATTCTTGTCCTTGCTGCCCTGCCGATGCTGATTGTTACGATACCCGGCGCGGCGGATTATCCCAACCATCTTGCACGGCACCATGTGTTCGCGGCCATTGGGCAAAGCACCGCGCTGGACCGCTATTTCGACGTCGAGTGGCGTTGGGCGGGCAATCTTGGCGTCGATCTTCCCGCGCTTGTCCTCACGCCGTTGCTGGGCGTGGAACGCGCCACGCGCCTGGTAAGCGCCTTGATCGCGCCGCTGACGGTGCTTGGGATATTGCTGCTATCTCGCTCGGCACATGGCCGGATTACCGCGAGCGCCATGCTCGCCCTGCCCTTTGCACTCGCACAACCCTTTCTCTTTGGGTTTTTGAACTATTGCCTGTCAGTGGCCCTCGCCTTGATCTGTGCGGCGGCATGGAACTTCGACCGGGAGCATGGCTTGTGGCGCTCCTTAGCCTTCGGGGTCGCCGCGCTGGTCATATGGACGGCCCATATAATGGGGTGGGGAATATTGCTGATCCTCATCGCGGGTGCCGAACTGGCGGCGGTGCGAAATGGTCGCGATCTGCTGGCCCGCATGATGCGCGCCGCACCGCTGCTCCTTCCGGCAATCCCGCTGGCGATCTGGCGCGCCGGCGGAGCCGGCCGTCTCTTCTGGTACGACCCACAGGTCGTGATCTCGAAGATGATGAATTTCGTGACCGCGCTCAAAGGTCTGTGGCTGCCGTTCGACCTGGGAATGACCGTAATCATTTGCGCGGCCGGGATGCTCGCCTTCCTGTGGGCTGGAGGGCGCAAACTTGCGCCGGGTCTCGCGATCAGCGGCGGGGCGCTGCTACTCGGCGCAATATGCCTTCCGACCACGCTGCTCGGAAGCTGGGGTGCGGACCTGCGGCTGACGCCGGTTGCGATGATGGTCGCGCTGATGGCGATCGGTTCTGCCGACGACCCAAGGCGCGAGCGGCTGCTGCTAGTGCTGGGCGCCGGCCTTTTCTGCATGCGCGCAAGCTGGACCAGTCTCGAATGGTGGCAGGCTGATACCGTGCTGCGCGAGCGCCTCTCGCTGCTGGACGGCCTGCCGCGAGGAAGCCGGCTGGGGTTTATCGCCGTCGAAACCCGGTGCCGGAATTGGGCGCTGACGCCCGACCGAAAGATTGGCGCCTATGCCGTCACAAGGCGCGACGCCTTCACCAATACGCTCTTCCAGATACCCGGCGCTGATTTGATGCGGCTTCGCGAGGCTTCCGACCGTGCACGCTGGTTTGACGGTTCGCAGGATATTCAGCCGCTCTGCCCCAAAGGCAAGCCGGACCTGATAGGCTTGCGCGCACGCATGGCCGAGATGCAGGCAGGTGGCTTCGATGCGCTCTGGGTCGCAGGGGTAACACCGCAAGCGGTTCCCGCTTTGGCCGGGTACACCGTCACTCGGGCCAACAAGATCGACACGTTGCTGCTAAAAGACCGATTCCAGCCCGGTCCGCAGCGCGCTTTGACCATGCCGACGGGCCGGTTATAGAAACCGTCCGTGCTCCGTGGCCAATCCGCGGCACTACAGCATGAGTCGAATAGCGTTCCTGAGATAATCTTCGCATCGCTATAATGTTATTGTCCAATAAACAGCTTTTAGGGACCATTTTCGGAGTATTATTATATGAGATTAAGCGATGTCATACTTATTTTGGGGAGTGTTACCCTCAGTGCCACGGCGCAGTTGCTTTTGAAGCTTGGGGCCACCGCACCCGCCGTGCGCATCGCCATCGGCAATGGGGGCGGCCCCTTGGTGGACCGGGCGCTTGCGCTGATGACGACGCCGACGCTCGTTGGCGGGCTCGCCGTCTATGCCCTTTCGGCGGCATTTTGGATTGCGGTGCTTTCCCGGGTGGATCTGTCGCTGGCCTATCCTTTTGTCGGCCTTGGCTTCGTGCTTACTTTTCTGATCGGGACGCTCTTCCTGGGTGAAACCGCAAATGCCCTTCGCGTGACCGGCACGTTGTTCATCATCGTCGGCGCTGTGCTGGTCGCACGAAGTGCCTAGCGGTGCTTCAGGATTTTGGGGATGGCGCGGAGTGCCGCGGCAGGCACGGCTTGCCTCGCCGCTTTGGTCATGCAGCCGCCAGGTCCGATACTGCGCGGCGAAGCACATCTGCCGAGCATCGCAAGGCGGCTTGTTCTTCAGGCGATAACAGCGGCCGCAAAACGCGCCCGACACCCCCAGCACCCAGCAGGCAGGTACATATCATCGATCCCGAATTGGCCGCTGAGCAGCGTCGAGACGGGCAGGACAGTGCGCTCGTTGCGGATGATTGCCGCGCATATCCGCACGATGGTCGGCGGTGGGCGCGAGACCATGCCGCATACGGGCTTTGGCCGGGATGTGCGTGCCGCGTGGGAAGCGCGCAAACGGGCGCTTGCCGACATGGGCTATGCCGAGGATCGCGGCCACGGCCAGTTTCGCGCACCCAGCGACCTGATCGCGCAACTGGAACGCGCCGACATCAACCGCGTCGGTAAGGCGCTTGCCGCCGAGCGCGGCCTGACCCGGCAGCCCTCAGCCCCCGGCGAATATGTCTCCGGCAAGCTCGTTGGCTCGACCGAGATTGCCAGCGGACGGTTCGCAATGATCGAATGCTTTACGAGTTCTGGGGGCCTGGGCTTCCAGCTCGTCCCCTGGAGCGACCCGCTGGAAAAGCGCCTTGGCCAGCAGATCAGCGGCATCGCGATGTCCGGCGGCGGCGTGGACTGGTCATTCGGGCGCAAGCGGGGATTGGGGCTGAGATCGGAGAAGCATCAATCCCAGATGGCAATCCGCTTGCACTATGACCTATTGGGTGGTACATATACATTCATTGGAGCCGTGCGATGATCGAGAGCTTTCGGGATGGCTGGCTGCGGGACTTTTTCGTGGACGATGTCCGGTCCCGCAAAATTCCGCCGGACCTTGAAAGCCGCGTCTTTCGCAAGCTTCAGATGATTGACGACGCGATGACGGATCAGGATTTGCGCGTGCCGCCGAGCAACCATTTCGAGAAGCTTCGCGGCAAGCTTGAGGCGTTCCATTCGATCCGCGTCAACAAGCAGTGGCGGCTGATCTTTCGATGGGACGGCAGCAAGGGTGAAGCGAGCGACGTGTATCTGGACGACCACAGCTATGATTGAGGTGATGCCATGTTGATGACCAAGCGCAAGCCGGTGAGCGTGGGCGAGATACTGACCGAGGAGTTCATGGAGCCGATGGGGCTGACCCAGGCGGCGCTGGCCGAGGCGATGGGCGTTCAGCGCAAGCACGTCAACGAGCTGTGCAACGACCGCCGCAACGTCACCGCCGCAACCGCGCTGATCCTGTCGCGCGTGTTCGGCAACAGCCCCGATTTCTGGCTGAACGTCCAGCGTCGCAACGACCTTTGGAACGCGATGCACAGCCCCAAGGAGCGCCAGCGGATCGATCGGGCAAAGCCGTTGAAGCAAGCGGCGTGACAGCAGCGATTACGCCACAGCCGCCGCCATCCGCCGTGCGCCCGTACCTGCGCGCGGGGCTACGAAGCGTAGTCGAGCGTAGAGAAACGCTATTCTTTCACAGCGTTGGTTGGGCGATTCTGGTGCAATGCCCAGAGCTTCGCGCCAGCATCCGCCAACCGCATCCGAGCAGCTTGAACAGTTGCTTGGAAAGCCGTGGCCGTTTCAGGGGCGTCCGCCAAAGCACGACGTCGAGGCGTGGACTGTCACCGACGACTGGCCAGAGTGCGTTTCTGTCACCGATGCCGAGGTCGGTATGTTCGAGGCATGGTTTGGCGATCTGTTCGATGAGCTGGTCGGGTCATGCCGATAATGTGAGGAGAATGTCGTCATGACCGTGCCCCAAAACACGTCAATGACGCGCGCCGCGCTCTATTTGCGCGTGTCGACCGCGCGGCAGGCTGAGCATGATGTGTCGATCCCCGACCAGCGCAAGCAAGGCGAAGCCTATTGCGCCGCGCGCGGCTACCGGCTTGTCGAGACGTTCGTGGACGCGAGCGCGCCGGCCAACATATCGTCTGCTATTGCGCCAAATTAGGCGGCTGCCTCCTAGTTGCAAGTTCATCGTCAGTCGGGAAAGTGAGCGATGCGAATTTATCGACTTTGAAATACTGCGCTGTTACCTGCTCAAATTTTTCGACGACAGTTCGCGCAAAACGCACGTCTTCGTCCAACCCGTCGTCCAACCCCTTAACGAGGTCATTCATCGGGCTCGTGTATGGCTTGAAGCGGTTCACTTCGCCAGACTGGAGCCACCCAAGGCCGATTGGACCGTCATAGTCCGCGGGGTGGGGCATGATCGCGAGAAAATCGTTTCGCAAGTCGCAGTATTTTTTGAATATTGCGAGGGACGTCGAGTGGCGCATTGCTAGCAATATTATCTTGTTCACAAAATCAACTTCATTCGCGGCGACAAATACGCCCAATTCTTCTGCAGTAAATCGATTCGATCCTTCGTCGGTATGCACAATCATCGGCAATAGGACTTCCCAAGGCTCCATGTGGGCGCAGTCGGGGTGATTGAGAAGCGCCAAGCGCGACTTGACGTGTCCGTATAGGCTAACTGTGCAGTTGGAAATGTGCATCAGTTTTACAGAGACAGAGAATGCCAGCGCCTTCTGGTTTTCAATGCGTTGTTCGCGGTCACGTCGAAGCATCTCGTCCGATTGACGTTTGGCCAGCAACCAAGCCGGAATACCACCAGCTAATGCACCAATGACGCCGCCGACAATGGCAGGCACCAAATCCCAGTATTCGACAATCTTAGGGGCAACTGTGATGTTCATAATCGCGACCATATAGCCCACAATGCTCGCGCTGACAGCCCTGGCCCGAACCTCCTTACCGGCCTGATCCATTGCGCCAAGTGCGGCGGGGCCATGACCATCCGCACCGGCAAGGGTGGGCGGTATCGCTACTACACTTGCTCGACCAAGGCACGGCAGGGACCAACGGCTTGCGGCGGCATGACCGTCCCGATGGAGAAGCTGGACACGCTGGTTGCAAAGCATCTGGAGGACCGCTGGCTCGACCCGACCAGACTCGAAGTGGTATTGGCGACGGTGCTCGACCGGCGGCAAGAGCGGACCGAGCGCCGCCGCGATCACATCGCCGAGTTGAACAAGCGGGCGACCGAGACCGACCTACGCCTCAAGCGCCTATATGACGCGATCGAGAGCGGCGTCGCCGATCTGGACGATCCAGACCTGATGGACCGCATCGCCAGCCTCAAGGCTATCCGCGACCAGTCGCGGGTTGATGCAGGCCGCGCATCGGCAATGCTCGAAAGTGCGGCCCAGAAAGCGATCACCGCGCCCATGCTCGCCAAGTTCGCGCAAACAGCGCGCCAGCGCATCCGTCTCGACGGCGGCGGCTACCGCCGTGACCAACTTCGCGCACTTGCGCAACGCGTCGAGGTTGCCGAAGGCGAGGTCCGCATCATGGGATCGAAGTCCGACCTGTTGCGGACGCTTGCCGCCGGAGGGGGCTCCGGAACACTGCCGGGCGCAGTGCCCAGCTTTGTTCCAAACTGGCGGAGCGGGAGGGTGCCGTTCATCCGGACTAAGATATTGTGAAAAAGGGGTATTTATAGCGCTGTTGCCGCGCTAGCCCACAATCGTGCCCACCAGCCGCATTTGCAATCCATTGGTGTCCGCCGATGTCGGCTCCGTCCGTTACGATAGCCCGACCGGATATAGCCGGGGAAACCAGCGTTCGACAACGTCAATGGGGAAGCCCAG
>JBJXEC010000197.1:0-8394 GCA_046155125.1 Sphingomonas sp.
TCGCTGTAGGTGCCCGAAGCGGACTGAACAGCAAGCTCACGAACGCGCTGAATGATGTTCGTTACTTCGCCCAGTGCGCCATCGGCGGTCTGAGCAAGGGCGATGCCGTCGTTCGCGTTGCGGATCGCCTGGCTCTGGCCACGGATCTGCGCGGTGAAGGAAGAAGCGATGGCGAGGCCAGCGGCGTCATCCTTCGCGGAGTTAATGCGCTTGCCGGTCGACAGGCGTTCGATGCTGGCGGTCAGGGCGGTGCTTGCAGCGTTGTTGGCATTAGTCGCACGCAGCGCGGCGACATTGGTTCCGATTACAGTCATGGTCCGATCTCCATCTAGTCGACGATCCCCGCCGCCCCCCTAGGGAGTGTCGAGCCGTCAACCATGAAAACGGCAAGCGATCGCCGGGCTTAAGCGGAATAAAATGACACTTACAAAACAACTACTTAACTGGTGTTTTGGTGACCGCGCCCATGGCTTGCCGGAAAATACTTGCCGCCCGGCCAGCGTAGTTAACCACTGATTTACCACAGTTGGTGCAACTCTGTTTGCAATAAAGGGGAATTTGATGCGGTCCATCTATCCATCGGCGTCAGTGCTACGTGCCAAATATTCGCTGGTGTCGTCGTTGCGTGCGCAAGGTTTCAAGGTCGGCTCGCTTGACGAGGGCAAACCGGCGCCCGGCGACCTGTTCCTGATTACCGAAGGCGAGGCGCCGCCTGCGCCTGCCCGCACCATCATTTTGGGGGGCGAGGGTCGCCATGTCATCCCCGCGCGTGACGGCAACCCGGCGCGCATCGCGTTTGGCAATGACGATGCAGCGATTGGCACCGGCTTTGCCAGGGCGCTAGTCGCCGGGCCGGATGCGCCCACCGCTGCCGATCCGGAGAGCCTTGCGCTATATGCGCTTGCCCACCGCGTGGCCGCGGCCGACATCACCGTGCTGATTAACGGCCCGACGGGTACTGGTAAGGAAGTGCTTGCCCGCGCGATTCACCTCGCGTCCACCCGCAAGGACGGGCCGTTTATCGCGATCAACTGTGCAGCGCTGCCAGAGACGATGCTGGAGGCGCTGTTGTTCGGCCACCAGAAGGGCAGCTTTACAGGCGCGTCGTCGGGCGGCGAGGGCTTTTTCCGGGCGGCCCATGGCGGCACGCTGCTGCTCGACGAAATTGCCGAAATGCCGATCAACCTGCAGGCCAAGCTGTTGCGCGCCCTTCAGGAGCGCGAAGTGGTGCCGCTGGGCGCATCGGTGCCCGAGCCCATCGACGTCCGCGTCATTGCCTGTGCCAACCGGGATCTGCAGGGCGAGGTCGCCGATGGCCGCTTCCGCGCCGACTTGTACTATCGGCTGAGCGTGTTCCCGCTTGCCACCAAGCCGCTGGCCGAGCGCCGGCTCGATATTCCAGCACTCACCGCAACGCTGATCCTGCGCCATGCTGAGGGCCGCGCAACAATTCCGTGGCCGGATACCGCAGCGCTCGACGTGCTGATGGCCCATGACTGGCCGGGCAACGTCCGTGAGCTTGAAAATGTCGTGCAGCGCGCCTTGTTGTTCGCAGCAGGCGACACGATTACCGCCAGCCACATTTTGTTCGATCGCCCGGCGCCTACGCCGATGGCGTCGGTTGCGTCGACCATTGTGCCCTTTGCGCCCGTTGAGGCTGCGGCCCCGGCGACGCTTGGTAATATCGTCCAGATGTCTGAATTCCAGGCGATCCGCGAAACGCTAGCGGCGTGTGGCGGCAGCCGCGTGGAAACCGCCCGGCGCCTGGGCATTTCGGAGCGCACCTTGCGTTATCGCCTCGCCAAGGCGCGCGAGCAGGGTGAAGACATGACCCGGAGTCTGTCGGCATGAGCGGCATTGGCAGCATAGGCGGGGCCGGCGGCCCTGCGGGTGTCGACCGGGTGCTTGCGCTCCGCTCGCAAATCCTTGAACGCAACCAGGCGTTGCAGCGCGCCAATGCGGCGGCGAATGCAGGGAACCCGGCCGCGATCAGCGCTGTCGGCCAGCCAACGGCGCCAACCGCTGCGCCAAGCTTTGCCGATACCTTAAAAGATGCCCTTCAAGGGGTTAACGAAACACAGACACGCGCCGGCAAGATTTCCGAGGCCTATGAACGGGGTGACGAAATCGACATCGCCAAGGTGATGCTGGCACGGCAGGAGGCTTCAGTGAGTTTCGAGGCCACCCTGCAAGTCCGCAACAAGCTTCTGTCCGCCTATCGGGACATTATGAGCATGCCGGTATAATCTATGAGCAACGCCCTCACCACCACCGTGCCGGCCCTGCCCGAGCGCTTCGCCAACCCGCTGCGGCAATTGCAGGGCCTGTTCGCTCTGCCGATCGTGCGACGCAGCCTGCCGATGATCCTGCTTGTCGGGCTCGTCGCGGGCACCGCGCTCGCTTGGTCGCTGCTGGCCACACCTGAACAAAAAATCCTGTTCTCCGGCCTGCCGGACGCGGACAAGGCAGCCGTCACCCAGGCCCTGCAAGCTGCCAACATCTCCAGCAAGGTTGACGATGGCACGGGCGCGCTGACGGTTGACGCCGACAATTATTCGCGCGCGCGCATTTTGCTTGCCGGCCAGGGCCTGCCCAAGGCGGCGCCGGGTGGCTACGCCATTCTCGACCAACTGCCGATGGGGGTGAGCCGCGCGGTGGAAGGCGAGCGCCTGCGCCAAGCCCGCGAAAGCGAGCTTGCCAAATCGATTGAGGAAATCGACGCGGTCGGCGAGGCGCGCGTGCATCTGGCCATGCCTGAATCGACAGTATTCGTGCGCGATAATGCCACGCCGTCGGCGTCCGTCATTCTGAAATTGCAACCCGGGCGCAGCCTGTCGGAATCTCAGGTGAGCTCGATCGTCAATCTGGTGGCGTCGTCGGTGCCGGGGATGAAGCCCGACGCGGTCACGATTGTCGACCAGATGGGCGGCTTGCTGACCAACAACAACGGCCAAGACAGTGTGGCCGCCGCCGGCCAGGCGCGCATCGACTTTCAGCGTCGTATTGAGGACAAATATCGCGCGCAGCTGGCGCAGTTGCTGACGCCGCTGGTCGGCGCCGGCAACTTTACCGCCGAAGTGCAGGCCGATGTCGATCTCGACGAAACCCAGGCGACGCGCGAACGGCTGGACCCGCAAGGGGTGCTGCGCGCCGAACAGGGCAACTGGACGGCAGCTGACGATGGCGCCAATTCGGCTCCAGGCGGCATTCCAGGCGCCTTGTCTAACGAGCCGCCAGCCGTCAACACAGTAGCGGCCGCGCCAAAAACATCGCCGCCGACGCCAGCGCCGGGAAGCGGTGCCTCGACCCCCGGGGTGCCTGCGGCCACCACCGCCGTCGCTGCGGCGCCTGCTGATGCGGCCAAGCGCGCCGAAACCTATGCCCGCAGCTTTGATCTCGGCAAGGAAATCTCGGTGACCCGCGGCGTGCCCGGCAATGTGCGGCGGCTGTCAGTTGCGGTGTTGTTGCGCGACAACGGCAAGGGCAAGCCGCGCAGCCCGGCAGAAATCCAGCAAATCACGCAGCTCGTTCGGGCAGCGGTTGGCTATGATACGGCGCGCAACGACCAGGTCACGGTCATCGCGCGTCAGTTCGCCGGGCCACCGGCGGCAGAAGTGAAGCGCCCCTGGTATGATGCCGACTGGCTGCCGATTGTCGCGCGTAACGTGACGGCCATCGTCATTGCGCTCCTCGTGCTGTTCATGGGCGTGCGGCCGCTCGTCAAGGCCATCCTGAAAAAGCGTGATGATGACGAAACCGCCGTGCGTGCCGCCATCAGGGCCGTGACGGCCGAGGATGTCGTCATCGGCGAGAATGGCGAGCCGGTCCGCGCGCCCGTCAGCATCGAAATGCTCGACCAGGCCCGCGGCTATGACGAGCGCATCGGCATGGTGCGCGGTTTTACGAGGGATAATCCGACCCGGGCGGCACTCGCCGTTCGGGACATGATCAAGGCGGACGGTAGCTGATGGAACAACCACCCCGCATCTATACCGGCGTCGAGCGCGCCGCGGTGCTGATGATGCTCGTTGGCGACGAGGAGGCGGCCGCCATCCTGCAGCGCCTGGAGCCTGAAGAAGTGCGCCAGCTTGGCAAGGCCATGTTCGCCGTTGCCGATGTGAGCGAACCCGAGGTCGAAACCGTGCTTGACGATTTTGTCGACAAGGCGCGCGAGCGCACGGCCATTGGTTTTGATCCGCGTCCGCGCATCGAAGGGATGATGACGCGCGCGCTTGGCCGCGAAAAGGCCGAAAGCGTGCTGGCGCGGATCACTCCGCCCGCTGATGCGTGCGCCATTGAGCTGCTCGACTGGCTGGATGCAGGGGAAATCGCAACGCTCATTGAAAAGGAACACCCGCAAATTTGTGCCGTACTGATCGCCAATCTCGAATCAAGTGTCGGTGCGCAGGTACTTGAGCTGCTGCCCGATTCGATCCAGCCCGATGTGCTGCACCGGATTGCCCGGCTTGGGCCGATCACACCTGAAGCGGTGGAGACCCTCAAGACTGTCTTGTCGGGGCGCATCGGCACTGGCTCGCAGGCAGCCGGCGTGATGCTCGGCGGCACGCGGGAGGCGGCCAAGATCATGCAGAGCGCGCGCAAAGCAACCGAAGCCCGCGTCATGCCCAAGCTTGCCAAGATCGACCGCGAAGTCGCCCGCGCGATTGAGGAAGCGATGTTCGTGTTCGATAATCTGCTCGACCTTGACGACAAGAGCCTGGGGACGCTCATCCGCAATATCGACGGCGATATTCTCATCCGCGCGCTTAAAGGCGTGGACGAAAACGCCCGTGGCCGGTTCCTCGGCTGCATGTCGGCGCGCGCGGCAGACGGTATTCGCGACGAAATGGAATCGCGCGGCCCTATGCGCCTGTCGGAAGTGCTCGAGGCGCAAAAGGCGATCATCCAAATCGCCCGCACGCTCGCCAAGGAAGGCACCATCATGATGGGTGGTGGCGACGACGACTATGTCTGATTTCGCCCCCGGATTTTCGGCCCGGCACGACGCCGCCGCTGGCGCGTTGCAACAGGCATTCAACGCAAGCGATGCGCCCAAAGGCTTTGTCGCGGCGGACCTGCGCGATAAGGCGAGCGGCAAGAAGCCCAAATCCTTCTCGCCCGAGGCCAACCCGCCCAAACATTTTGCGCCCGCAGACCGCAGTCGTGACCCCACCGAGGGCTGGGATCCGCTCAGCGCGGAACTGAACGACAAGGCATCGAGCTTCATCGACCCGGTCGAAACGGCACGAGCGGCGGGCTTTGCCGAGGGCGCAGCTTATGCCCAGGCGCAAGCGCGCGACCATGCCGCACGGGACCAGGCACTGCTTGGCGCGCTGGCGTCAGCCGTTGGCGATGCGGGCCGCATTGACCGTGAGGCTGTGGCGCGCAAGCTGCGCCAGACCATCATGCTCATGGTCACCAGGCTGGTCGGCGACATTGGCGTATCTGCCGACTTGCTCACCCGGCGCATCGAGGCCGCGGTCGATTTGCTTGCCGACAGCACCGAGGCGGCGGTGCTGCGGGTAAACCCCGATGACGCGCCGCTGCTCGACGGGAAATTGCCGGCCAGCCTGCATGCACTGGGGGATGCAATGATCGACCGTGGCAGCTTCGTTCTGGAAGCGGCCTCGACAATCGTCGAGGAGGGCCCCGAACTGTGGCTGGAGCAGCTCGCGCAGGTGATAGATCAGGTTGCGGTGTCCGACTGATGCTGGCAAGGTTTATTGACGAGTATCTGGAAGGCGTCGCCACCACAGATTTTGCGCCCAAGCCCCGCGTTTCCGGCCGCCTCGCTTCGTTTGACGGGTTGCTCATGGAAGCAACCGGCCTCCAGTTGCCGGTGGGCACCATCTGCGCGGTTGGCGCCGGCAAAAGCCGCGTGGAAGCCGAAGTGATCGGCTTTCGTAATGGTCGCACGCTAATGATGAACCTGGGCGGTGCCGCGCCATTGCTCCCGCAGGCGCCCGTCCGACCGCTCGGCGCACCCGGCGAGGCCGAGGTGGGCACAGCGCTGCTTGGCCGCGTGGTCGACGGCGCGGGAAAACCGATTGACGGGCTTGGCCCCATTCGCGGCGCGAAACACTGGCCGATCGCTGGCAAGCTGCAAAGCCCGCTCGACCGGGGCCGTGTGCGCCATCCCATGGACGTTGGCGTGCGCGCGATCAACGGGCTGCTGACGATCGGCCAGGGCCAGCGGATCGGCATCATGGCGGGGTCAGGCGTCGGCAAATCGGTGCTGCTTGGCATGATCGTGCGCGCCGCCCAGGCTGATGTCATCGTCATTGGCCTGATTGGTGAGCGCAGCCGCGAAGTTGCCGATTTTCTTGAAACCAAGGTGGCGGGCGAAGCGCGGACGCGCTCGGTCGTCGTGGCGGTGCCAGCCAATCATTCGCCAGTGCTGCGCATTCGCGGTGCCTTGCGCGCCACTGCCATTGCCGAAGCGTTTCGCGCCGAGGGCAAGAATGTGCTGCTGATCATGGATTCGCTGACGCGGGTGGCGCATGCCGGGCGCGAGATTGGGCTGGCGCTTGGTGAGCCGGCGTCGGCGCGCGGCTATCCGCCGTCGGCCATCGCAATGCTCCCCAACCTCATCGAGCGAGCCGGCACCTGCGTGTCGTCCGGCGGGTCGATCACGGCGATTTACACGGTGCTGGCGGATGGCGACGATGGGAATGATCCGGTCGTCGACAGTGCGCGTTCCATCTTGGACGGGCACATCGTGCTGTCGCGCGCAATGGCTGAGCGCGGTGTGTATCCCGCCATCGACATTGGTCCCTCGGTCAGCCGGGTGATGACTGACATCACGCCCAAGCCGCATCAGGCGGCGGCGCGAATTCTGCGCGGCCATCTGGCGACCTATGAGGAGAATCGCGATCTTGTGCTGATGGGCGCCTATCGCGGCGGCGCGGACCCCGCGATTGACGCAGCGATTGCCTATCACCCCGCCATTCTCGACTATATCCGCCAAGATCCTGACGACAATGTGTCGCTGGAGGTTGCCACCAACGAACTGATCGGCGTGTTCGGCGATGGGTGATCTTAAGAGGTGCGAACATGGCTAAGCGCGGCGTGCCTCTCGACCGCATCCTAAGGGTACGCACCTTGCAGCTTGGGCTAGTGCGTGCCGACGAAGCGCGCGCGCATGAAAAGGTGACGAGCGAGGCCGCGCTCAGGGAACGCATTGCCCAGCTCGCCGCTAATGTGGCGCCGTCCACCACCACCGATCACGCATTTTCGTTTGTGGCGGCCGCGCATTACCGTGATCGGCTGACGCTTTCGGCGATGGCTGCGGACGCTCGCGTTCGCGCCGCGACCGAAGATGCCGAACGCGCCAGTGCCCGGTCAATTGAAGCGCGCAGGGATCAGTCGGCAATCGAAAAGCTTATGGCGCGCGATGACGCCGCCGATGCGCTGCGGGAAGTCCGCGCGCTCGAGACAGCGCCGCCGTTCCGCAGAGTTCGGCACGATCCTTGCTGATCGCCTGCGGGCACGTTCGCCCGGGGGAATTTTGTCGCTCATGGTTCAGCTTTCGGCCTTCACTTCCGGGGTAGCGGCACAGGCGTTGCCGTCTGTCGGGCGGCTGCCAGCTGCCAAGCGTGACGGATTTTCCAGTGTGCTGGCAGACGCAATCCCGCGCCCTTCGCCACGACTGGCGGCAGCCACGCCGCGCGGTACGCGGCAACAGCCTGCCGGTCGCGGCAAGGATTTGCCTGAGGCGCCCGGTACCACTGAAACGCCGACGGCCGATGCCAAACCGGGGGCTGCATCGCGACCAACGACAAGGACGCCGCACGATCAACCCGCTGATCGCAAGCGCGTTGCGGCGGCTGCCGCCAGCGACGTAACCACAAAGACGCAGCGCGCGACGAACCGGGTGACGGCACCAGACCCGATTGCCGACGCCGCGCAGCCGCCATCCCCAGCGGCGCCCGCGCCGACGGCCGAGCCCGGTTCGAAAGCCGCCAAGCTTGGCGATACGGGCGATGGGTCGCCCGATGACGCGGTCAGTCTCGAGGGTATTGGCGAGCAGTCGGCGATCCCCAGTTTTCCGCTGATCTTTGTAGCGCTGCCCGCGCCTGCCGAAGCGACGACGCTGCCTGTTGAGGCGGTGCCCGTGTCCGGCACGCCCAATCTTGCGTCCGTGACTGCGGCTTCATTGCCACTTTCGGCTATTACAGGGGCAGCTGCCGCCGAGACGCCCACGACCGGCGCGGCAGATGGTGCAACGCTGGCCATTCCGATAGCGCCGGGTGCAGCCGGCCCCGTCGATGCAGCGGAGGCCGCTGCCATCGCCAAACTGGTCGCCACCAATCAGAGCGCGCCGCCTGCTAGCTCAAGCGCCGCATTCGTGCCGTCACCGGCCGTGGCTTCCGGTCTCGTTTTTGACGCGGCACC
>JBJXEC010000198.1:0-3581 GCA_046155125.1 Sphingomonas sp.
AAGCTGAGCGGCAGTGCCAGCTGCGTCATTACTGTGTCGCATTGTCCGGCGCAGGGTTGGGCGGCGCTGGCGAAACGGTGCGGAAAATCCGCAAGGCGCCGTTACCCGCCAGCACTTGCCAACCGCGCGCTTCCAGCGCCGCCTGCAACTGGGCGATGCTCCCTTCATAGCCCACGCGAACCACCGAGATTCCGCCAAGCGCAAGGCTAGTCGTCGCAGCGGCGCGCACGCCGGGCACCCCCCGCAGCGCCGCCTCAACAGAGGCAACCGATGCAGCGCTCGGCGTGTCGGCCTGCACGCTGATGGTGCTGGTCGCCGGGCGATCGGTGACGACGCCGTCTCCCTCGTCAGTCACGACAGGGGTCTCGCCAGTTTCCTCCGTTGCAACCGGCTCGGGAGCAGGCGGTGCGAACAGGCTCGGGTCGACCCGCAAAATGCCTGAATTGAGCGCACCCTGATAGGCAGCGTCGATCCGCTTAATACCCTCGTCAAGCAGCGCCGGGATGGCGTCCGCGCTGTTCACCCGCAAGTTAAAGGCGGTTATCAGGCGATTATCGGGGCCAAACCGCGCCTGAAATGCGCCAACGACCGGACCGCCTGGATAGCTTGGGTACAAGTGCACCACCGGGATCACCACGTCGAGCGCGCCATATTGGCCGAGCACCGTGCGCCACCACCCCCGCCCGGGTCGCAGCACCTGCCCCGCGTTGAGCAACAGCGCATCAGGGCCAGTGCCCGTTGGGCGCACATAGTCGACGGTGCTGTTGCCGGTGCGGAACCGTGCCCAGGCCTCTTGCCACGCGGTGCGTTGCTCAAACACGTGCGCAGCGCCGCCCGACCATTGCACCGGAATGACAAGCAGCGGCGGCGAGCGGCTGATTTGCCCGGCAACGCCCAGGACCTCGGCCGAGCGTGACCGGTCAAACAGCACGCCCAGCCGCGCGATATAACGGTTTGGGCCCAGTTGCTCGTTTTCGACGACGATGCCCGCAACAAGCGCGTCCAGCGTGCCGTCGGATACCAATCCGCCGCCACCGCCCAAACGGCGCGACAGCAACTGCCACCCTTTGCGCTGGGCAATGCGCCACCCGGCCTCGCGCGCGGTTTGCGCGCTCTTGGCGACGACATCGACCTCGATACCGCTTACCTCGAAGCTGCCCGAGCTATCCACTGGCGCCACGCCCTGTCTGCCGCCGTCGATCTGCGCCAGCACCGACGGACTTAGGACCAGCCCGGCAAGCGCCAGCGCGGCCAGGCCGAGGGGATGTCGAGCGGTGCGGACGCGAGCAAATGCCATATCGCCGCCCTTTTGGCGAAGCGGACATGGAAATCCAAGCGCGATGTGGCTAGTCAATGCCAAATGAGCACAAACGAACCGGAGCCCGCGCCCTATACCTATGCCAAGGCCGGGGTATCGATAGCCGCGGGCAACGCGCTTGTTCGCGCTATCGGTCCCATGGCAAAGGCAACACGCCGGCCGGGCGCAGACGCTGAACTCGGCGGCTTTGGGGGATTTTTCGATTTAAGGGCCGCCGGTTTTGTCGATCCGCTGCTGGTCGCTGCCAATGATGGCGTGGGCACCAAGCTGAAGCTCGCGATAGACTACAATGTGCATGACGGCGTCGGCGTTGATCTGGTTGCGATGTGCGCGAATGATTTGATCGTGCAGGGTGCCGAACCGCTGTTCTTTCTCGATTATTACGCAACCGGCCGCCTCGATTCGGCTGTGGCGGAACGCGTGGTAGCCTCAATTGCGCAGGGATGCCGCGAGGCGGGCTGTGCGCTCATCGGCGGCGAAACTGCAGAAATGCCAGGCATGTATGCCGATGGCGATTATGACCTAGCCGGCTTTTGCGTGGGCGCCGTGGAGCGTGACCGGGTGCTGACTGGCGCCGACATCTTAGCTGGCGACGTCATCCTGGGGCTCGCCTCATCGGGTGTCCATTCCAATGGCTTTTCGCTGGTGCGACGCCTAGCCGCCGACAGGGGCTGGAAGCTGGATCGCCCTGCCCTGTTCGATCAGGACGTACTGCTAATCGACGCGCTGGTGGCGCCAACGCGCATTTACGTGCGTGCGCTGCTGCCTCTGCTACGCGCCGGGCGGATCAAGGGCCTTGCCCACATTACCGGCGGCGGTTTGCTGGAAAATGTGCCGCGCGTGCTACCACAAGGGAGACATGCCACCATCAACACCGACTCTTGGGCGCAGCCGCGGCTAATGGCGTTCCTCCAGGCGCAGGGGCACATCGAGCCGCAAGAAATGGCCCGCACCTTCAACTGCGGGATCGGCATGGCGGTGATCGTGGCCGCCGACGTGGCGACCAGCGTTCAGATTGCGTTGGAAGCAGCTGGCGAAACTGTTTTTCAAATCGGTCACGTCAGCGATGGAGAGCGCGGTTGCACCGTATCCGGCAGTGCAGACACATGGTCAGCGCGCGCCGCCTGGCAGGCAATACACCATGGCTAGGGCGCGGGTTGCCGTGCTGATTTCGGGCGCAGGCACCAACATGGCCGCGCTCCTCTATGCCGCAAAGCGAGCGGATTGCCCGTTCGAGATCGTGCTCGTCGCGTCCAACAACCCGGACGCCCCCGGCCTGGCCCTGGCCGCAGCGGAGGGTATCCCGACCGCCGCCCATCCCCACAGCGGGCTAACGCGCGCCGCCCATGACGCGCTGATCCATGTCGAGCTGATGAAGGCCCGGGCCCACTATGTTGCGCTTGCCGGCTATATGCGCATTCTGTCGGCCGAGTTCGTTGCGCACTGGGACGAGAGGATGCTCAATATCCATCCGTCACTGCTGCCGAAATACACCGGGCTGCACACCCATGAGCGCGCGCTGGCGGCCGGTGACAGGGTCGCCGGGTGCAGCGTCCACATCGTCACCGCCGGGCTGGATGAAGGGCCCGTGCTTGCGCAAACCGAGGTCGCGATTCTCCCCGGTGATACCGTCGGGAAGCTCGCTGCCCGCGTGCTCATCGCCGAACATCAGCTCTATGCCCCGACGCTTGCCGCCTTTGTCACGCGCGGGCGTGATCCGCAATTCCTGCTGGGCAAAGCGCGCGAACTGGCGTTGGAGCAGCCAGAGGCGGACGAAGTAACCTCACACGGCATGCCCTGTTTCGGCATCATCGGCGGCAAGAAGTTCGCCTATTTCACGCACGACCACCACGGCGATGGCAAAACGGCGATCCTCGTGAAAATCAGCGGCGCCGACGACCAGGCGGTGCTCATCGAGCGCGATCCCGACCGCTATTACCGTCCGGCCTATTTCGGCGACGGCTGGGTCGGCATTCGGCTGGACCTTGGCGATACGGATTGGGACGCGATCGCCGGATGGATCGCGAAAAGCTGGCGGGCAGTTGCCCCCAAACGGCTGACCAAAATGATGGACGTCATCGACGAATTTTGATGGCGCACACAGAAAAAGGGCCGCCGGATTGCCCCGACGGCCCCCAATGTCGCCCTGAACCAAAGCTCAGCCGACAATTTCTTCCGGCGTGAAGAAATAGGCGATTTCGATCGCAGCATTTTCTTCCGAATCAGAACCGTGCACCGAGTTCGCCTCGATGCTCTCCGACAA
>JBJXEC010000199.1:0-16053 GCA_046155125.1 Sphingomonas sp.
AGCCGGCCAGGCCGCCGCCGATGATGTGGATTTGATGGGTCATGAATGGGGCTTATAACAGCGTTTGCTGCTTGTCCGCATCCCCCGCTGCTGCTGCCGCCTTGACCGCATCGGCGCGCGCCATGGGCAGGTCGAGCCGCTTGCCGGCCAGGATCTCGGCTACGGTGATCACCTGCAACCGGTCGTCCTCGCGGTTGAGCAGCGGGTGTTTGTATTTGCCGGCCGCCGCGATTTCGTCTCGCATCGCTTTCGTCGGCAGGTCCATCGTGATGAGGAAGCCGAACTCAGCCTTTTCCCGCTGCCGGTCAGAATTGAGCGTGGCGAGTGTCGCGCGGTTGCTGTTGCCCGATTTCACCTGGAAAATGGCCTTGCCGTTGGTTTCCCTGTCGAGCAGGAAATAGGCGATCCCGTCTATCCCCGCATCGGCGCCCTTCTTTTCGTTGATGCGCGCCTGATTGTTCGAGAAGGTGAGCACGGCCCATTTCTCGAACTCTTTGCGCGTCTTGTCGTCGCGGCGGTTGGCGAGCGCGACTGCTGAGGCGAGGTCGCGGGGCACGCCGTCGAGCAGGATATCGGCCTCGATCGCGGGCCATTGGTCAGGATATTTGTCGGCGAGCCGTTTGAGGATCAGCGCGATTGACTGATAGGTGATGTCGATGCCGATCCAGCGGCGGTTGAGGCGCTGGGCAACCGCCACGGTGGTGCCGCAGCCGCAATAGGCATCGAGCACGGTATCGCCCTCGTTGGAGGAAGCCCGGATGATGCGTTCGAGCAGGGCTTCGGGCTTTTGGGTGGGGTAGCCGAGGCGTTCGGCGGCCTGGGAGTGAAGGGCTGGAATATCATCCCAAAGCGATTGGACTGGAACGCCCTTGCCTTCGTCGAGGTAAAGCTTGCGCTGTGGCACATTACCAGGCTTGGTTTGCACAACCATCCCTGCATCAATGTAGGCTTGCATCCGCTCTCGCGTGTAGCGCCAGTAGCGCTCTACTCCCATCACTGGGTAGATCGGGTTTCCATTGGCGGCATCACCGGGCGCGGTCATGCTGATCAGCCGATACCGGCGACCAGTATCTTCTTCTATAAACTTATAAAAATCTTTCAGATATTTATCACTGTATTCTTTATACTGCGCATTAAAGGTAGCCTGACCCGATTTGGTATAGAACAGTAGTGTGTCCGTGTTCTTGTCGAAACAGCGCATACCCTGTCCCGTATTTCCTTTGACGGTGTCTGCACGCTTCCAAGTGATTTCGTTGATATAATCCCCACCCTGCCCACAAAATACCGCATCGAGCACCAGCTTCAGATAGTGCGAGGCGGTCGGGTCGCAGTGGAGGTAAAAGCTGCCGGTGGGTTTCAGCACGCGGTGGATTTCGACGATCCTGAGTGTCATGTGGACGAGATAGGCAAGGAGGCTGCCGCGCCCCAGCACCTTGTCCAGCCCACGCAGCAGCTCCACCGTCTGCACCGTCCATCGCGCGGCGCCGGGCGGGCCGCTGTGCAGCCGCTCGATATCGAGAATATAGGCAAGGCCAGCCTCCGCCTCATCGCCCCATTCCCAGGTATCGACAAACGCCTGTGCCTGCGCGCGATCCTCACCGCCCTGATTATTATAGATCTGGAAATAGTTGCGCTTTGAATTGAAGGGCGGGTCAATATAGCACAGGTCAACGCTCTCGCCCGCGATCTTGCGCCGCAGCACGTCGAGATTGTCGCCGTAATAAAGCTCGTTCTTCATCGCCCGCTTACCCCGCCACTGGCAGCGTCACCGCGCCGGCCTCGTCACGCCGTAATTCGCCACGGGCGAGCACTGCCGACAGCGGCAGGGGGGCGTACAGGTGCGGGAAGAGCGCGCCGCCGCGTGATGGCTCCCATTTCACCGCGTCGCCCATCGCCGCCAGGTCAATCGCGGCGACCCACAGCCCGTCCTGCCCGGCGAAATGCCTGTCCACCGTTTCGGTGAGCTGTTCGGCGGTTGACAGGTGGACATAGCCATCGGCCAGATCAACCGGCGCACCGGCAAAGCTGCCGTCCGCCAGAAGTGCCGCCATCTGGTCCGCCGTCAGCACCTTGTACGCAACCGGGGTTGTCATGCGTCGGCAGGGGTATCGGGCGTGTCAGGGGTTTGCGGTGTCTCAGGTGTCGCCGGTGTGTCGGGCGTTTCGGGCGTGTCGGGCGTTTCGGGCGTCGTCGTCATATCCGTATCCTCCTCATCGCTCTCGGTGATATGCGCAGCGCTCACCACATGCTCGTTCTTGCCAACGTCAAACAGCTTCACGCCGGCCGAATTGCGGCCGATGACGCGCATGGACGACAGCCCCATGCGGATGAGCTTGGCCTGATCGGTCACTAGCATCAGCTGATCGGTTTTGGCGGCGGGGAAGCTCGCGACGACCGGGCCGTTGCGGGCGATATTGTCGATGTTGGTGATGCCCTGGCCACCGCGCCCGGTGCGGCGATATTCATAAGCGGATGACAGCTTGCCATAACCATTGGCGCAGACGGTGAGGATGAACTGTTCACGGGTGGCAAGCGCGTCGAAGCGGTCCGCCGCCATCGTCGGCTCGCCGTCCCGGTCCGGCTTCCAGGGGGCAAAGCGCAGATAATCCTCGCGCTCTTCGGGGCTTGCGCCAACCCGGTGGAGGATGGAGAGCGAGATGACGGCGTCCCCGTCTTTCAGGGTCACGCCGCGCACGCCGGTGGAATTGCGGCTCTGGAATTCGCGGACATCATCGCCAGCAAAGCGGATGGCCTTGCCGTTGCGGGTGGCGAGCAGCACGTCGTCGACCTCGTCAAGCAGCGCTACGCCGATCAGCCGGTCGTCGGCATCATCGCCTTCAAACTTCATCGCGATCTTGCCGTTTGAGGGCACGTTTGTGAAGGCGTCCATCGAGTTGCGGCGGACAGAGCCTTTGGCGGTGGCAAACATGACGTGCAGCTTGCCCCATTCCGCCTCGTCCTCGGGCAGCGGTAGCACGGTCGAGATGGTTTCCCCGTCCGCCAACGGCAGCAGGTTCACCATCGGGCGGCCGCGCGTGGCCGGGCCGCCTTCGGGCAGCTTCCACACCTTCATCCGGTATACCTTGCCGTGGGTGGAAAAGAACAGCACGGGGGTGTGGGTGGAGGTGACGAACAGCTCCGTCACGATGTCTTCATCCTTGGTCGCCATGCCGGCGCGCCCCTTGCCGCCGCGCCGTTGCTCGCGGAACGTGCCAAGCGTGGTGCGCTTGATATAGCCCTGCATGGTGACGGTGACGACCATCTCCTCGCGCTCGATCAGGTCCTCATCGTCAATGCCATCAGCAGCAGCCGCGATTTCGGTGCGGCGCGGGGTGGCGAAAGCGGCGCGGACCTCGACAAGTTCGTCGCGCATCACGGCATAGAGCTTGGCGCGATCAGCCAGGATGTCGAGCAGCTCGGTGATCGACCCGGCAAGTGTTTTGAGCTCGTCGCCGATTTCGTCGCGGCCAAGGGCTGTCAGCCGGTGCAGGCGCAGATCGAGGATCGCGCGGACCTGAATGTCCGACAGGGTATAGGTGTCGCCTACAATCTCGGCTTCGACCGCTTCGACAAGGCGGATATAGGGCGCGATTTCCGCAATCGGCCATTCCCTGGCGGCAAGCGCTGCGCGCGCGACGACGGGGGAGGCTGAGCCGCGGATGATCTTCACCACCTCGTCCATGTTGCTGACGGCAACGACAAGGCCCAGCAAGATGTGCGCCCGCTCGCGCGCCTTGGCGAGCTCGAACTTGGAGCGGCGCGTGATGACCTCCTCGCGGAATTTCACGAATGCGTCGATGATGTCGAACAGGGTGAGCGTTTCCGGGCGACCGCCGCGAATGGCGAGCATGTTGGCCGGGAAGCTCGATTGCGCCGGCGTGTGGCGCCACAATTGGTTGAGCACCACTTCGGGCGTTGCGTCGCGCTTCAGGTCGATGACGATGCGCACGCCTTCGCGGTTTGATTCGTCGCGAATGTCACTGATGCCCTCGACGCGCTTGTCCTTGGCGGCCTCGGCGATTTTTTCGACGAGCGCGTTCTTGCCGGTCTGATAAGGAATTTCGGTGAGGACGATCGAGCGCTTGTCGCCGCGCGACTCCTCAATGAGGTAGCGTGACCGCACGATGATCGAGCCGCGCCCTTCGGCATAAGCGCCGCGGCAGCCGGCCCGGCCAAGGATGATTGCGCCGGTGGGAAAATCGGGGCCGGGCACGATCTCCATCAGTTCCTCGATGGTGAGCGGATCACCGCCCGATACCGCGCGCTCGATGTGCGCAAGGCAGGCATCGACCACTTCGCCCAGATTATGCGGCGGGATGTTGGTCGCCATGCCGACCGCAATGCCGCCCGCACCATTGACGAGAATGTTGGGGAAGCGCGCGGGCAGCACCGTTGGCTCTTCGCGTGAACCGTCATAATTTGGCGCGAAATCAACCGTGTCTTTGTCGATATCGCCAAGCAGCATCATCGCTGCCTTGGTCAGCCGCGCTTCGGTGTAGCGCATCGACGCCGGCATATCCGGGTCCATCGACCCGAAATTGCCCTGGCCGTCCATAAGCATGACGCGCATCGCCCAATCCTGCGCGAGGCGCGCGAGTGCCATATAGATCGAGCTGTCGCCATGGGGATGATAGTTGCCCATCACGTCGCCGACGATCTTGGCGCATTTGCGATACGGCCGGCCGGGGATGAAGCCGCCCTCCTGGCTTGCATACAGAATGCGGCGGTGCACCGGCTTCAACCCGTCGCGCACATCGGGCAGCGCGCGGGCGACGATTACGCTCATCGCATAATCGAGGTAGCTTGAGCGCATCTCGTCAACGATCGAGATGGGCGTGATATCAGAAGGGTCGGCGAGCAGTGTCTCGTCGGTCAATTTTTGGGTGCTTTCGGCAGTGTGACAGGATGGTTACGGGTCTAGCCGATCACCAACGTCAACGCCACCCCGCGTGCGTGCAAAACACGGGGTGGCGAAGCGGGTTGAGCCGGTTGGTGGCAAGCGGAATGGACCATCCGCCCGGAACGTTCCGGCGCGGCGCTTCACCGTGTCCCGCGGCAACAAAATCAGCTCTGGAAACAAGAGTACGGGCTGCAGATGACCGCGCGATGAACAATGCCGCAAGCGCGCAGGACCGCGTGGTTCAGGGAGCGATTTCGGCGCCGTCCCACGCGAACAGCTTGCCGCTGTCGGGCGGGCGCAACCCGTCCAGCACATCAAGCAGCTGCACGGCCGCGCGGGCGGGATCAAACAGGTGGCCGGGCGCGACATTGCCCTGAAACGGTTTGGACAGCGCCGTGTCCACAGTGCCTGGATGCAGGCCCACAACGATGGACGACGGATTGCGCCGCCGATCTTCGATGGCGATGGTGCACAGCATCATGTTGAGCGCGGCTTTGGAGGCGCGATAGCCCAGCCAGCCGCCCAGCCGGTTATCGGAAATGCTGCCGACTCGTGCCGACAATGCGGCAAACACCGTGCGCCCGGCGCGCGGCATGATCGGCAAGAAATGCTTGGCAACCAGCGCCGGGCCAATCGCGTTAATGGCGTAAACACGGGCAAGCCAAGCCGGATCAAGCTCCTTTAGAGCTTTTTCCGGGCCGCGTGCCTCGTCGTGCAGGATGCCTGAGGCCACGATCACCAGGGTAGCCGGACCGGCTGACCCCACATGCGCGGCAGCGGCACCGATACTGCCCTCATCGAGAATGTCGAGCCGGGCCGTGCCGCTAGCTGACCGTGCAAAGCGATGAACGACTGCAAAACCGCCCTCTTCCTCAAGCGCATCGGCAAGTGCTGCACCGATTCCACCCGACGCACCGATGATGACGGCGGATGAAGGGATCGTCATTGCGGGTAAGCGCTGTTGGTCATGGCAGCGCTACTATGCGCTTGGTGCCATGACGTCAAAGCGTGACCCGGCTGCGCAGCCGGCGCTATTCAAACACGGTTCATCGCTTGCTCGGTACCGGGCGGCCGAACGAATGGCTTCCGTCGCCTCGCGCCGCGCTTGAACGCGCGCGGAGGGGCCGGTATGGCGGAGCATCAGGGCAGGCCGAATGGCCCGCAGGAGGAGAGAGTTTCGATGATCGGTTTTTACAACGCGGCGCGGCTGGCGGTTCTGATGGCAGGCGCCAGCGGCCTGGCGATCGCTTTTCCGGCCGATGCGCAGAAAAAAGGCAAGGATGCGCCCGCCGCCAACGCGGCACCCGCTCTCAAGTTGTCGAACGAAGTGCGCGCGGCGGCCGTGAAGGCGCAGGCCGCGCTTCAGGCCAACGACCTTGTCGCCGCTGAGCCAGCCATTGTCGCCACCGAAGCAGCCGCCAAGACGGAGGATGAGCAATATTTTGCAAGTTCCGTTCGGCTCAAGTTTGAGAGCCTGCGGCTGACGGCGAGCGCTGCGGGTGATCCGGCCGCCTTTGCGCGCGGCGAACGCGTGCTTGCGGCACCGCTTGATGCCTTGATCGCCAACCCCAAGACCCCGAAAGCCGATGTCGCCCGGTTCGTAAACTTGCGCGGCAAGATTGAGCAAGACGCTGGCAAACCAAAGGAAGCACTGGCGTTCTACGTCAAGTCGCGCGAGCTCGGCTTCCAGTCAGCCGATCTCGGCCTGTCGATCGTCAAGGCGCGAATCGACAGCGGCGACGTGCCCGGTGGAACGGCCGAACTCAAGCAGCTTATCGCGGCAGAGGAAGCGGCTGGCCGCAAGGCGCCCGAAGCCTGGTATCGTTATGGCATTGCCAAGCTGAATGCTGCCAAGCTGCGCCCACAAACGATAGAGTGGCTGCAGAATCTTGCGGTTGCCTATCCGACTCCGAAAAACTGGCGCGATGTCATCATCACTTATGGTTTTGAAGGCTCAACAGCCTCAAGGCTCGACAAGCGCCAGCGGGTAGATTTATTTCGGTTGCTGCGCGCTGCCGGGGCGCTTGCGGACCAGGCGGATTTCGCCGAATATGCACAGGCAACCTATGATATCGGGCTGCCCAACGAGTCGGTTGCGGTCATCAAAGAAGGGCGCGCTTCGGGCAAAATTCCGGCGACCAGCGCGTCTGCCAACCAGCTGTTGGCCGATTCGTCGAAAGCAGCCGCGGTCGAATCGCTTGCGTCTCTGGAAAAGCAGGCCGCCGCCGCCAAAACCGGCGAGCTGGCAGCGCAGACGGCCGATGCGTATCTTGGTTCGAGCAACTATGCCAAAGCCATCGAGCTATACACCATGGCGCTCGCCAAGGGGGTGTCCAAGCTGGATGAGGTGCAGACGCATATCGGCATCGCGCAGGCGCTGAACGGCGACAAGGCGGCGGCGAAGGCCAGTTTTGCCAAGGTGACGGTCGCGCCGCGATCGGAAATCGCCTCCTTCTGGTCGGTCTGGTCGAACAGCCGGGCCCCTGCCAGCTAGAACCAGCACGCAAGCCCCGCGGCAATTGTCGGCCCGGCGCTCGCGTGCCGGGCCAGCGCGGGTGTGCACTATTGCCGTTGCGCGCCTTACCCGTCCTGCGGCACCGGGATGCCGGGCACCGATTTTGCGGTGCGGATGGTCAGCGACGTTTTCACGCTGGCCACATTGGGCGCCGGCGTCAGGTGGGTGGTCAGGATTTCCTGAAACGCTTTCAAGTCGATGGCGACAATCTTCAAAATGAAGTCAATTTCGCCATTCAGCATATGGCATTCGCGAATTTCTGGGATTTTCGCGACATGGTTTTCAAAGGCGGTGAGGTCCTGCTCGGCCTGGCTGCGCAGCGAGACGAGCGCGAATACGGTGATCGGGTAGCCGAGCGTCGCCGGATCGAGTTCAGCATGATAGCCCCTGATTGCGCCTTGTTCTTCAAGCGCGCGCACCCGGCGCAAACAGGGCGGCGCCGTCAGCCCCACCCGATCAGCCAGCTCGACATTGGTCATCCGCCCGTCGTTTTGGAGCAGTTCCAATATCTGACGGTCAATCCTGTCCAGCGCCATCGCGACCTGCTCTCCATTTTTGAAATTTTCTGAAACGGTTGTCGGCAAATGTCTATAATAAAATTGCGAAATAACGCAATTGTCCCACATTGCGACGTGCCAAAATCGGCTATTCCGGGCAGGGGTCGCAAGCGTTAAGAAATCGTTACCGCGATAGTGCCTGTCGCGTGAAGGGACGCCGCCGCTTTGCGCTTCGACGATAGCTTCAATACTGTTCTTGCAGCGGAAATGTCGACCAGCCTCGGCGCGCAAGCGATGTGGCGACAGCTGGTGGATCTGGCCGGTCAGGGCCGGGTGCCCATCACCGAGGGCGTGTTATATCGCTTGCGGGCGCTGCGGGCGATAGTGCCCCAGGCCGTTAGGGAAGCGAGTGCGCGTGCGCTTGCGTCGGCCGCGCCGCCCGCGCCGATTGTTGCCCTGTTTGCAGAGGATACGCACGCCGTGTCGGCGCCTGTGCTGCGGGAAGCGCGGCTGAGCGCAGTGGCGTGGATTGCGCTGCTCCCGTTCCTTGCGCCTGCCGGGCGCGCAGTGCTGCGCCATCGGCGGGATTTGCCGGCCGAGGTTACGCAAGCGCTGGGCGCCTATGGCCGCGTGGATTTCGTTCTGTCCTCCGCGCGGGAGTCTGGCGTAATCGATAATGGCCCGGGCGTGCCTGGCGGATTGGTGGTGGCACCTGTGGCATCGCTTGATCCGGCGCCACCATCTGTTGAGACAGTGCCAGCGGGTGCCGAGCCAGCGGGTGCCGAGCCAGCGGGTGCCGAGTTCGTCTCGGTTGCCAGCGTTGCGATGGGGTTGCCCGTCGTGGCGGCCGCGCTTCGACAGGCCAGGGCCGCAGAGGAGGCTGCACCGGCAAAGCCCGTCGAGCGCTCGGACGCTCCCGGCGGGCCCTTCGAAATCGCTGATATCGTCGCCCGGATTGATGCGTTTCAGCGCCAGCGCGACGAGACCGGGCCCGCAGGGGTCGACGACCAGCCGGTGCAGCCGGAGCGTCTCACCTTTCGCTTTGAGACAGACATGGCGGGCGCCATTCGCTGGGTATCGGGCATCGCGCGCGAAGGTGTGATCGGCGTCTTGATCGGCGATGCGGGCGGGGCCGGCGCGCGGCCGGGTGCGGTCCATGTCGATGGGGTAGCGAGCGGAGCGTTCCGGCGGCGCGCCCGGTTCTCCAACGCGCGCCTCACCCTTGCCGGCGGGGCCGGAGTGGCCGGCCAATGGCGCATCTCGGCATTGCCTGTGTTTGACACAGCGAGCGGGCGCTTCATGGGTTATCGCGGGCATGGCCGCCGCCCGCGGGCCGATGAACACGCTGAACCGGCGGCACGCCCGGCGCCGCTGGCTGTCGATTCGCTCCGCCAGCTGGTCCATGAGCTGCGCACGCCCACGACCGCGATTGTGGGCTTTGCCGAGATGATCGATGCGCAGCTGCTGGGGCCTGTGCCTGGCACCTATCGCGGGTTTGCGGGCGCGATTTGCGTGCAGTCGCGGGCGTTGCTTGGTGCCATTGATGATCTGGATACGGCGACGCGCATTGAGGCTGGCGCGCTTGATTTGCGGCCTGGCACGGTGATGATCGCGCCCATGCTGCGGCGTGTTGCGAGCGGTTTGGCAGCGCTCGTGCTGCTGCGCGGTTCTGCGCTCGATGTCGTGGTCGAGGGCGATGGCCTGGCGGTGCGTGCTGATGACTGGGCGGTTGAGCGTCTGCTGTCGCGTCTGATGGCGGCGTTAGCGGCGTCAACGGCGCCCGGCGAGCATTTCGTGGTGCGCGTATCGCAAGCGTCGCCAGTGGCGCTCGACATTCGCCTTGATCGGCCGGCTGCGCTTGCCGGGTTATCGCTCGCCGAACTATACGCGATCGATGCCGATGCCGATGCCGACGACCACGCAACAGGCGCGCCGCTGCTCGGCACTGGCTTTGCCCTGCGGCTCTCTAATAATCTGGCAACGGAGCTTGGCGGAAGCCTCTCCTTCGAGACCGAGCACTTGACTTTGCGGCTGCCCGCCGCCTTCACTGACGCGGTGGACCAGGCCTCGACCAATTGATCGTGACGGACGATGGATCGCGGCATCTGCCGGCATCGGCATTTCGTTTAGCGCGGCCGTCTCCTGAGGCATTGGTCGCGTGGCCCGAGGATTTCGGAACGCGGTTCACCGTGTTCGTCGATACCGAAGAGGAGTTCGACTGGCGCGGCCCGTTCAATCGCGGGGCGCGCGCGACGACGGCGGCGGCAGCGCTTCCAGCGGCGCACCATCGGTTTGCCGATCACGGCACGCCCCTTACGTTTCTCATCGACCATCCAATCGTCAGCGATCCTGCGGCAGTGGCGCACTTGCAGGCTGCAATTGCAGATGGTCGCTCGGCAGTCGGCGCGCAGCTCCACCCATGGGTCAACCCGCCCTTTGATGAAGAAGTATCTTCCATCAACAGCTTCCCCGGTAATCTTCCGGCGACACTTGAAGGCGCCAAGATCGCAGTGTTGACGGCAGCGATCGCTGATGCCTTTGGGCGACACCCGCGTATTTATCGCGCCGGACGTTACGGGATTGGACCCAACACCGCCCGGCTGCTCGCGGCCCAGGGTTATGTAGCCGATAGTTCGGTTCGCTCGCGCTATGACTATTCGGCGAGCGATGGTCCGGATTTTCGGGCGGTCGGCAATGCGGTCTATCGCTTTGGCCCGGACAATATTTTGCTGGAGCTACCACTGACCACGGTGTTTGCCGGCATGGCACGCGGGGGCGGGCAGCGCTTGTACCATGCGCTGTCACGGCTCCCCAAGGCGCTTGGCGCGGCGGCGCGGGCCGGGCTGTTGTCGCGGGTGGCACTCACGCCGGAGCAAATGCCGATTGCCGATGCAACCGAGGCAATCCGCGTGGCGGTGGGGCAGGGGCTGCGGCTGCTGAACTTCTCGTTCCACTCGCCCTCGCTGGTGCCTGGACACACGCCCTATGTTCGCGACGGGGCGGACCTGGCCGCGTTTTGGCGCTGGTGGGACGAGGTGCTGGCGCTGCTCGCGCAGCTTGGCGTGGCGTCGGCGTCGCTTGATGAGCTGCTCGCGGTGGCAGCCGCGCAACCGCCAAGCTTGCCACAAGGGGCCGCCATCCGCTAACGCGCTCGCCACGGTGGGGCCTGTAGCTCAATGGTAGAGCCAGCTGCTCATAACGGCCAGGTTGCGGGTTCGAGTCCTGCCGGGCCCACCATCCTGTTTGCGTCGAGGCGCACCAAACGCCAACAGCCGTTAACCGAACGGGGTGTCGCCCTGCAAGCGACTTTGCCCGGGCTATTTCACAAAAAATGGCGTGGACTATAGCAAGATAGGTGATTGGGCGCGCGATGTGGCCTGCGGTCAGCATCGCAAAATCAGCTACGGAATTACTTGGCATCATTGGAATTGGTGCGTTCGCGCTTGGCGAGTTCGGCGATCCAGGCAAGGATTCCGGTATCGTCGCGCAGCGCGCCAATCCAGGCATGGGCTACCGGCCGACCGCCAAGGTCCTCCTTGTGTTGCCGGATGATCGAAATCGGCAGCCAGTATCGGCCGAGCCTGGATGGCAGATCGATGGGGCCGGTAACCTCGCCATATTCCTCGTTCTGCCCCATTACTTCGCCAATATTGATTCCGCCGAGCTTGATCAGGATATTGGCGGCCACCACGCACGAGCTGAAACAGCCCGCGTCGGTCAACACATAAACCGGACCGCGATAGGCGGGCGCGGGCGCGCGGCGTGGTTTTCTGACCGGTGGGTTGATGAAATCGACGAACAATTTTGTGTCACCATCGGGGCTTGCCGCGACGCGCTCGGCGATCTTGGTCCAATAGGCGGCAACCTCGGCCATGCTTTGCCCCGCGTCGGCAAATTCCCTGGCAATCAGTCGCAACCGCATAACTGCCTGCGGGGAGGCTCGAAAATACTTGCCGCTCGCCGGTTCGCCGAGCGCGTCGACGGGGGCGTCGCCAAACAGGATGCGGCCATAGATGCCGCCCCAGGTCGAGTTGCCGCCGCGATTGCCGCGCAGATCGAAAACGACATAGGGTGCCGCACGCAGCCGTGCCGTGTCGACCGACATCGCGTGTTCCAGCGCGCCAAGCGCGGCTTCGTCGCCAAATGACCCGATCTGGATGAGCGCCGCGCCATCGGTGCGAAAGCTGAGCGCGACCGGCCGATTCGCCGGAGCGACGCGCTGCAAGGGGCCCGCTTGGTCGAGCAACATCGGTGTCGATCCGTCGCGCCACTTCAGCGCGATGGTGATGCGGGCGCCGGCGCGATCAACCTCGCACTGAGTTAACGATGGCGCGGCCTCCACATCATAGTCCACGAACAGCCGCCATGCCTGGCGAATGCGCTCGGGCGGCTTCGACCAGTCCGCTTCCCGCGCGTCCAGGCGGTCCTTGAGCAGCGTTTCGATCGCGACCCCGTCGCACGCGACCAGTCGATCGCCTGTTGCTACACCGGCATCTCCCGCCACTGCCGCTGCCACATAACCACCGCCGCGGGCATCAATGAGAAAGCCCGGCCAACGCACCCGGCTGGGCTGGGCATTATATCGGATGAAGGTGTGGCCATCGCGGAACGACTGGATGAAGCCACCAACAACGCGCCGCCAGTCCAGAAACGACCGAGCCTGGCCAGCATCAGCAAGTGCGTTGCGATAGGCGGCTTCGGTTGTTGCGACAAAGTCGGGATTCTGCGGATCGCGAACCGCGGGATGGATCGCCACAACATTGTTGCGGATCGCTTCGACATCTGCCTGCGCCAGCGCGCTCCAGGGCGACACCTGGTCGCTCTGCGCCGCTCGTGCCGCCGCTGGGGCAACCATCAGGGCAATGGCGAGCCAAGCTGGTCTGGAGGTTCGCATCATGGTGTCTCCCGTGGCAGCGTGATTGTAGCCGCAAAGCCGCCCGTGGGACGGTTGGCCAACGACAAGCGGCCGCCGAGGTCGGCAACGACGCGATCGACGATCGCCAAGCCAAGGCCGACGCTGCCGTCGCTTGGGCGCGAATCCTCCCCCCGCAAGAACGGCGTTCGCAGCCTGTCGAGCGCATCATCATCGACGCCGGGGCCAGCATCGGCCACGGTAATCGTGATAGCATCCGTTGCACCTGCGCACTCGATTGCGATCGGCGGCGCGCCATGAGTCAGGGCGTTTCGGACAAGATTGGTCAGCGCACGTTCAAATGCCAATGGCTTCAGCACGGCGGCCATCTTGCCAGTGGAGCGGATCACGATGGTATCGCCCACATCGAGTGTTTCCAGCACGGAGGCGACCAGCGCCGCGACATCGACCCGGCAGGATGGCTCACCATCATTACCCCGGCCAAAGTCGAGAAACTGGCCGAGCATGCGATCCATCCGGTCGAGCTGCCGCGCGACCATCGCGTCGTGATCCGCGTCGCCAGTAGGATGTAGCGCCGCTGCCAGCCGAAGCTTTGCCAGCGGCGTCTTGAGGTCGTGGCTGATGCCAGCGAGCATGAAGGCGCGGTCACGCTCCTGGGCCTCAAGCCGCGCGGCCATCCTGTCAAACGACCGTGCAACGGACGTGATTTCGCTCGGGCCATGGCCGGATAGGGCACGGACCGGCCGGGCATCTGGCATCGCGTCAACCGCATCAGCCAGGGCTTTCAGGGGGCGGCTGGCAAGGCGTTGAAGCGCCAGCCCGGTAACCAGCGCGATTGCAAGTGCAATGGCGATCGACCCGACAACGGCCCCATTTGGCGACCATCCCTCAGTCGGGGCAAGGGCCAGCCAATAGGCCTCATGCGGGCCGCGCCGCAAATGCACCCACAGCTGCTGCCCGCCGCCGCCGCGCCAAACCATTGAGTTTTCAGTGCCTAATTCGGCCGCCAGTGCAGCGAGCGTTTGCTGTTCCAGTCGCGTAGGGCGGCCATCGGCACCGGGCGGCGGACCGGAACCTGGGAAGATCCGGATCTTACCCGCTGCATTGACCCGGTCGATGAAGGCGGTGCGTTCACTGGGCGGCAGCGCATCAATCGCCGAATTGAGCATTCGAACATTGTGCGCCAGTAGGCCCGCCACTCGTTTCACCTGCGGATACACCGCAAGCTGCACCACCAGCGCCAGTGTCAACGCTTGCGTCAGCAGCAACACGACCGCCATCAAAGCGACCTGCCGCGATCGAAGCGACTTCAGCACGGCTGTGCCTCGACCAGAACATAGCCAACGCCCCAGATCGTCCTAACCCATTTCGGATCGTCGGCATCCTCGCCCATCGCCTTGCGCAGCCGGGCGATCTGGACATCGATTGCCCGGTCAGTGACCTCGGCATTGCGCCCCAAGGCGCGCTCGATCAGCTGGGCCCGGCTGAGCGGCCGCCCCGCGCTGGCGGCCAAGGCAGCAAGCAGCGCGAATTCGCGTGAGGAAAGCGCAAGCGGCGCGCCGTCTCGCGACAACGTCATCTTGGCCGTATCCAGGCGATAGGGCCCGAAGGCGATCTCGCTGTTGACGCTGCGATTATCGTGCGCGCCGACCCGGCGAAGCACCGCGTTCAGGCGAGCGACCAGTTCGCGGGGCTCAAACGGCTTGGCGAGATAGTCATCGGCACCCATTTCCAGGCCAAGAATCCGGTCGACCGGATCGCCCCGCGCCGTGAGCATGATGATCGGCGTCAGGTCACCGGCAGCGCGCAGGCGACGACAAATGGATAGTCCGTCTTCCTTTGGCATCATCAGATCGAGCACGATTGCATCGGCCGGGTCGCGCGCCAGCGCGATGTCGAGCGCGGCACCATCGGCCACGGTGCGGACGGCAAAATCATACTGATTGAGGAACCTGTGGATTAGCGCGCGCAGTTCGGGATCGTCGTCGACGACGATAATTCGCGAAGGCTTTTGGTCCGCCATGGCTAAGTCATGCCGCCTCTCTTCCCGACCCGCAACTCGGTGGTACGACAATATGTGACATCGGACGGCATGCGTCACACTTTGCAACACAAACGCGGTCTGGCGACGACACCATGCAACATCTTGGAGTGTAACTGGCGCTCAGGAAGCGGCACCCCCGCCGCTCGCCGAAACGAAAATATGGAGACAGGTTATGCACCCTATCACGAAGTTCGGCCTTGCAGCCCTTGGCGCAGGCTTGATGTTGACATCCACAACCGCTGACGCTCAGGCGCGACGCGCCGGGCATGTGCGCGGCAGCAATGGCGCGGCAACCGTGGTCAGCGGGCCAAATGGCACCGCAGCGCGCGCTGGCGGCGCAAGGCGCAATGCCGATGGGTCAGTGACGGCCGCCTCGGGCGGCGCCTTCCGCACGGCGACTGGCGCGACGGGTGTTCGCGGCTCGACGACCACGGTTAATCCGGATGGATCGGGCAATCGCACCAGCGGCCTTTCATCGTCCGGCGCACGCGGGTCGCTGAACAGTTCCAGCAACGTGTCGCGGGCCGCTGATGGCAGCTATTCGGGCGGCCGCTCGACCACCGCGACATCAACCGCGACCGGCAACACGTACAGCGGTTCCACCCAGATTGATCCGGCAACGGGCAAGCCGGTTTATTCGGGAACGTGCACCAACGCCAGCGGACAGACGATTACCTGCCCACGCTGATAGTGCACCAAGTCGCGCGGCTCCCGACTCCCTCGCCGGGAGCCGCGCACTGCGAGTACAGGAAACCACCTTATGCGATACTCTCTTCTGTTATCGGCGTTGCTCGTAAGTTCTGCGGCCGTTGCGCAGCCAACGGCGGATTCCGCCAGCACGATGGCGCGCCTGCTCGAAGCCGATGCCAATCATGATGGGCAGGTGACGAGACCTGAGCTTATCGGCTGGCGGTCAGCGAATTTTGCGCGGTTCGATCGTAATCGCGATGGCGTGTTATCGTCAGATGATGTCCCGGCCTTCCTCCGCGCGTCGTCGATCGGGATTCAGCTGACGGGTACGATCAAGCAATATGACGCCAACGCCGATGGCCGGCTAACACGGGCAGAATTTGTCGGCGGCCCGACACCGCTGTTCGACATGGCCGATGCAAATCACGATGGTATCGTGAGCAAGGCCGAAGTTGATGCGGCGGCGGCCAAGCTTCGCGCCGGGGCCCAGTGACCGGAGCTCGGTGACATGCCCGAGATCGTCCATCGCCCGGC
>JBJXEC010000200.1:0-20219 GCA_046155125.1 Sphingomonas sp.
ACCGTGCGGTCCAGAAAATCGCGGTCGTGGCTAACGATCAGCACAGTGCCGTCATAATCGCCGATCACGTCCTGCAGCAGGTCGAGCGTCTCGAGGTCGAGGTCGTTGGTCGGCTCGTCGAGCACCAGCAAATTGGAAGGTCTGGCAAATTCGCGCGCGAGCAACAGCCGGGAACGCTCCCCGCCAGACAGGCTGCCGACGCGCGCATCGACGACATTGGGGTCGAACAGAAATTCCTTCAAATAGCCGATGATGTGTTTCTTGGCGCCCAGCACCTCGATCCAGTCCCCGCCGTCGGCCAGCACGTCGCGCACGCGCTTGTCGGGCGCCATCAGGCTGCGCTGTTGGTCGATGACAATGCCGTCGAGCGTCTTGGCGAGCCGCACATGCCCTTCATCGGGCGCGAGTTCACCGGTCAGTAGCTTCAGCAGCGTGGTCTTGCCCGCGCCATTTTGCCCGACAATGCCGATCCGGTCGCCGCGCGTGACCCGCAAGCTCAGGTCGCGGATGATGGTGCGCTCGCCGAACCGCTTGGTCACGTGCTTGACGTCGATAACCGTCTTGGTCTTCACCCCGTCGCTGCCAATCGCAAGGTTCGCTGCCCCTTGCGGCCCCATCATCGCGGCACGCTCGGCGCGCATTTCATGGAGCTTGGTCAGCCGCCCCTGGTTGCGCCGCCGCCTGCCCGTTACCCCGCGCAGCAGCCAGTGCTCCTCGATCTTAAGCTTGGCGTCCAGCCGCTCGGCGTTGCGCTGCTCCTCGGCATAAACCTGTTCGGTCCACGCCTCAAACCCGCCAAAGCCAATTTCAGCGCGGCGGATGCCCCCGCGGTCGAGCCACAATGTCTGCTTGGTCAGCCGGGTCAGGAAGGTCCGGTCATGGCTGATGGCGATGAACGCGCCGGTAAAACGCGCCAGCCAGTTTTCCAGCCACTCGATCGCGGCAATGTCGAGGTGATTGGTCGGCTCGTCGAGCAGCAGCACATCGGGGTTTTGCGCCAGCGCCCGCACAATCGCGGCGCGCCGCCGTTCACCGCCTGACGCGCTGCCGGCATCGCGGCTAAGGTCGACACCCAGCTGATCGGCAATCGCGGCGGCTTCATGCGCGAGCGGCGCGTCATCGCCCGCGCTCACGAAATCGCCAAGCGTTGCAAAGCCGGCAACCGCCGGGTCCTGCTCCAGCAGAATGACGCGGGTGCCCGGCACGATTGTGCGGCGCCCCTCATCGCCTTCGATGCGCCCGGCGATGAGCTTGAGCAGGGTCGTCTTTCCGGCACCATTGCGGCCGATAAGCGCCAGGCGGTCGCGCGCGCCGATATGAATGTCGAGGTCGCGGAACAGCCAACCCGAGCCTTGCACGAGCCCAAGGCCTTCATAGGCGAGAATAGGAGCAGCCATGGTGGGCGCGGTAGGGCGCAAAGCCCGTGCTGGCAAGGCGCGCGCGCCGTGGTTGCCGGACGATTGGCTGACGATTGGCGGACAGGGGCATTCACGGGCTGTTCAATGCGCGCGCGCTATGCCAATTCCCATGACGATGAAGGTTTCTCTGTTCCTGGCCGCACTTGCCGTGCTTGGCGCGACCGTTCCGGCTGATGCGCAGCGGCACGGCGATCAGGTGCGCGCGTTTGACGATATGCGCAGTGGCCGCATTCTCCCGTTGCGCGAAATCGAGCGGCGGGTTGTGCCGGGAATGGCCGGGGCGCAGTATATCGGCTTCGACTTTGACAGCGAGCGCGGGATTTACACGTTGAAGTTCCTGCGCAATGGATCGGTCATCTGGGTCGATGTCGATGGCCGTTCCGGCCAGATTGTTGGTCGCAGCGGTAACTGAGCCGGTCAACTGGCGGGAATGAAGAGGGGAAGTCTGCAATGCGCGTGTTGATCGTCGAGGATGAGCCCAATCTTGGCCAGCAACTCAAGAACACGCTGGAGGGCGCTGGCTATGCCATCGACCTGGCGACTGACGGCGAAGAGGCGCATTTCCTGGGCAGCACCGAGAGCTATGACGCGGTCGTGCTCGATCTTGGCCTCCCCGAGATTGACGGACTGACGGTGCTCGACCGGTGGCGCAAGGAGGGCAAGGTTATGCCTGTGCTCGTGCTGACCGCGCGGGACAGCTGGTCCGACAAAGTCGCCGGGCTTGATGCAGGCGCGGACGATTATGTGGCCAAGCCCTTCCAGTCCGAAGAACTGATCGCCCGGTTGCGCGCGCTCATCCGCCGTGCGTCGGGCAATGCGTCGTCTGAACTCACGGCGGGCGATGTCCGGCTGGACACGCGCTCGGGCCGGGTCACCAAGGCGGGCGACCCGGTAAAGCTCACCGCGCAGGAATATAAGCTGCTCAGCTATCTGCTCCACCACAAGGGCAAGGTGGTGAGCCGTACCGAGCTGATCGAGCATATCTACGACCAGGATTTTGATCGCGATTCAAACACCATCGAGGTGTTCGTGACGCGCATCCGCAAAAAGCTTGGTCAGGACGTTATCACCACCATCCGTGGTCTGGGCTATAGCCTCGACGAACCGGCCGCGTGAGCGCGCCGCGCCGCTGATGAACGCGCTCGCCGACCCGCCGCTCGCGCGCGCGCGCATCAACTCGACGGGGTCGCTCAGCCGGCGGATGATCGTCATCGCGGCGGCCTGGATTTTGCTGTTGCTGACCGGCGGCGGCTTTGCGCTCGACCGGGTGCTGGCGTCGGCCGTCACGCGCAATTTCGACGATCAGCCGCGCTATGTGCTGAACGCGCTCATCGTTTCGGCCGAAATCGACCCTGAAGGGGAGGTGATCTTCAACCGGGAGCCTGCCGACCAGCGCTTTCTGGAGCCGTATTCGGGGCTTTACTGGCAGGTCAGCGGCAAGGGTCGCGACGATTTTCCCTCGCGCTCGCTATGGGACCGGCGGCTTGCCTACGGCGGCGAGCATAATGATCTTGGGCTCCACATTTACGATTCCGACGAGTTCAAGGATGAAAAGCTGCGCATCGTGGAGCGCGACGCGACCTTGCCGGGTTCCGCTGTGCGGTGGCGCTTCAAAGTCGCGCAAAGCCGCGACGCGCTTGACACTCAGATCGCGGTGCTCCGGAAAACATTGCTCGCGAGCTTTGTGCTGCTTGGGCTTGGGCTGATCGTGATGGCGGGGTTGCAGACCATTTATGGTCTGCGCCCGTTGCGTGCCGTGCGCGCCGAGATTGCCCGGATGCGCGCGGGCAAATCGAACCGGATCGACAAGCCGATGCCCGATGAAGTGACGCCAATGGTCGAGGAGCTGAACGGCCTGATTGAGCATAATGAGCGTCAGGCCGAAGAGGCACGCCGCCATGCCGGGAACCTTGCCCATGCCCTCAAAACCCCGCTCACCGTCATCATGAATGCAGCCACCGCGAAGGCAGACGATCTGGCGATGACCGTCATTCGCGAGGCAGCGACGATGCGGCGGCAGGTGGACCACCACCTCGCGCGGGCGCGCGCGGTCGGGCGGCGCGGGAATGCGCATAGCCGGTGCTTGGTGTGGCCAAGCCTTGAATCGGTTGAGCGCGCGGTATCGCGGCTTTACCCCGATGTTCGCTTCGATTTGGACGGGTCAAAAGCACTGAGCGTGCATGTCGAGCGGCAAGACCTTGACGAGATGCTTGGCAATCTTATTGAAAACGCAGCAAAATATGGTGGCGGGAGCGTCTTCGTCACGGTGCGCGAGCATGATGGCTTTGTCGAGTTGCTGGTCGAGGATGACGGGACGGGCGTACCCGAACTTGAGCGCGCCCGGATTTTTGACCGCGGCGCCCGGCTCGATACGGGCAAGCCCGGCACGGGGCTTGGCCTTGCCATCGTGCGCGACGTGGCCGAGATTTACGAAGGGGCGATCACGCTTGAGGAAAGCGAGGATTTGGGCGGGCTGCTCGCGCGGCTTCGGTTGCCGCTTGCCGCCTAGCCCGGTCGGCAGCGCATGGGCTGGAGCATGGCGCGCGCGCGGTAGTGGCGCGTGGCGCGGTGGCGATCAATCCTCCGGCAGTGCGCGCAGTTCAACCGTACCGCCGCACTCGTAAACCGGATTGCCGCGCACCAGCGTGCGGGCTTCGGCCAGATCCAGCGCCTGAAGGCGGATAAAGCCGACCAGCTGCTCGGTGACGGCGGCCGCCGCGCCGTCTCTGCGGATCGCCTCGCCGGCGCCGATACCGCTGCCGCCACGAAAAGCACCGCGTGCCTGCAGGGTCGTCAAATAGACGTCCCACATCGAGTTGGTCGGGGTACCGGTCGTGTCATTGTGCATGAACAGCAAGAATTCCTGCACTATGCGGCCTCCCTCAAGGTCCGCATGGCGCCAGCGGCGATGGCAAGGCTGTGCTTGCGGCGCTCATGGTCGAAGATCGAGCTTGTCAGCATCAGTTCGTCGGCCCGTGTCCGCGCGACAAAGGCGGCTATGTCGCGCGCCACCCTGGCCGGGCCGCCAATTGCCGAGCATTGCAGCACATGATCGAGCATCGCCAGCGCCTGGGCGTTCAGGGTTTCGCGATATCCGGGGAGCGGCGGCGGCAACTGGCGGGGGTTGCCGGTGCGCAGGGCCACAAACGCCTGCGCTTGCGACGTAGCGAGCAACGCTGCCTCCTCGTCCGTATCGGCCGCAATCACGTTGAAACCGGCCATCACATGCGGTGCCGCCAGTGCTGGGGAGGGGCGAAAATGGCGGCGGTATAGCGCCAGCGCCTCGTCAAGCGCATCCGGTGCGAAGTGGGAGGCAAAGGCATAAGGCAGGCCAAGCGCGGCAGCGAGCTGCGCGCCAAACAGGCTGGAGCCCAATATCCACAGGCTGATGCGGGCCCCGGCGCCCGGCACGGCGCGAATGCCGGTCTGCCCGTCATCGGCGAACAGGCTTTGCAGTTCCAGCACGTCCTGCGGAAAGGCATTGGGGTTGGTGTCGAGCGCGCGGCGGAGCGCACGGGCGACGCGCTGGTCAGACCCGGGCGCTCGCCCCAGGCCAAGGTCAATCCGGCCGGGAAACAGCGCGTCGAGCGTCCCGAACTGCTCAGCAATGACGAGCGGGGCGTGGTTGGGCAGCATGATGCCGCCTGCGCCCACACGGATATGGCGCGTGGCGGCCGCCACATGGCCAATGACAACCGCCGTTGCGGCGCTCGCGATACCGGCCATGCCGTGATGCTCGGCGCACCAGTAGCGGTTGAACCCGAGCGCTTCGGCGTGCCGCGCCAGGTCAGCGGCGTTGGCCAGCGCTTGGCCGATACTGCCGCCCTCCACCACCGGGACAAGATCGAGCAGGGAATAATCCGTCATCTGCCGCAAGATGGCGCAAGGCGCGGCGTTATTCCAGCCTAGAACTGCACCCCGTACCGAAATGCAACGCCATAGTCGTCCGGGAACGCCGCGATATTGCCCGGGTTGCGGCGCCAAAAGGCGTTGGTTTGCACGGCACCGCCAAAAGCGCGCAGGGCATAGCGTGCTTCAATATCCAGCTCGCGACCAGTTGGCGCAAGGTTCAGTCGCTGGGTGGCCGTGCTGCTGGCAGTGAGCGTTGCATAATCATAGGCCGTCGGCAGGCGCAGATCGATGCCCCCAGAGGCGACCCGAAGGGGCTGCGCAAACCGGAGGCCAAAGCTGTCAGATCGCCCAAAGATGCCGGTTTTGTCGAGGTCCGCTGCAAAAGCGCTGGTGGTGATGAGCCCGGAGCCGCCAAGGCCCGCACGGACCTGCGCAATCGTCCAGCCGCGCCTGAGCGATCCGCCAAACCCCCAGCCGCTCCCCGCGTCGACCCGCGCTTCGGCGTCGACAAACCAGCTCTGCGCGCGAGCAGCGCCAAGCGCCGGGCTGAAACGGGCGCCGAGCAGCGTGTCGCTCTCGCCAAGATAGCTGGCGGTAACAACGGTGGAAAGCGCCCCGAACTGGCGGTCGAGCCCAAGCGAAAACTGGCGATATCCGGTGCGGTCGGCACGGCGTGACAGGCGATATTGGTCGAGCGGATCAAGGCTTTGCACCGCGCCGGTTTCGGCCGAGGCGGTCAGTCCCCAGCGGCCCAGTTGCTGGCGAAAGGCAGCGGCCGTCGCCGGGCTGGTCGCAAACCCGGCGCTGGCGGCAGGGTCAGCGGCGACCAGAAATGCAGGCGTTGCGCGGCCCGCAAGGCCCGCAGCAAGCAACGATGCGCCTTGCGAAAACCCGATGGCAAACCGAGCCTTGCTGCCAAGCCTGCTGGTTACCGTCGCCGCGATGGCGCGCGCCTGGGTAGCATCTTCGTTGGAGAGCAGGGTGGGCGCAATGCGCGCGTGGCGGCCGTCGCCGGCAATGGTGACCGCGATGGTCGTGCCACCGGCCCCCGCCGATACATTGCGCTGACGGTTGAGGAGCGTGCCGCCCAGGCTGCGGCTCGGGGGTGCAGCGGCGAGCGTATTCGCCAGGTTGATCGCAAAGGCGCGGCTGAACCCGTCGAGCACGATGGTGCCGAGCCCCGACTGCCGAGCATCGCCAATCGGCGTCGAAAACACGCCGTTGCTGGTCTGGGAAACCGGTGCCGCTGTTCCGGCGATGGCGGTGCTGCCAAGCGGCTGGAAAGCGCGCGTGAGATCAAGAATGCCGCGCCCAAAAATCGCATCCTGCCCGGTGACACCCCCGTCGCGCGCGCTTTGGAACAAGATGTCGACGAGCTGGGCACCGGTCAGGTTAGGAAATGCCTGGGCAAGGAGCGCCGCCGCGCCGGCAATCTGCGGCGCCGCAAACGAGGTCCCGGTCCATAGAAATGGCTGGCCGTTATTGTTGGGCGCGCGAACATTTTCGCCGACCGCCGCCAGAAAATGCGCGGCGCCCGTGCCTGCCCGGTTGCTGAAACTTGAAATCATATCGCTGGTGCTGACCGAGCCCGCGATAATGACGAGGTTGCGCGACACCGCATTGTTGGTCGCAATCGCCGCCAGGGGATCGGGCTCTGGGGTCCCGTCATTGCCGGCTGAAATGACAATGACAATGCCAGCAGCGGTCGCGCGGTTGATCGCCTGAGCGAGCGCAGATGACGCGGGCGACCCGCCGAGCGAGATATTCACCACGCGCGCGCCATTGGTGCGGGCGACATCAAGCGCGGCGGCGATGTTGCGGTCGTCATGCTGGCAACCATTGGCGGTGCCGGTCGAGGTTGCACAAGTACCCGGATCGTCGGTGCGCAGGACAAGCAATGTCGCATCAAAGGCGATGCCGTGGGTACCGGCATTGTTGCGGCGACCGGCAAGCGTGAAGGCAACGGCGGTGCCATGCCCGCCTTCGTCGGCAAGGCCGCGATTGCCCGCCACGTCAACCGATGCCGGGTCAATCCGGTTGCCAAACTCGGGACTGGTAATGTCGATGCCGCTGTCGATGATGCCGACCTTCACGCCAGTGCCGGTCGCTCCCGCCTGATAGGCGGCGAGGGAGTTTGCCGAAACGGCGCCGACCGTCGCGCGATATTCCGCGGTGTTGAAGCTGCTCGTCGGCGCCGGTGTGGGCGTTGGCGTCGGCGCTGGAGTGGGCGTTGGTGTCGGAGCCGGCGTCGGAGTTGGAGCGGGCGTCGGAGTCGGCGTTGGAGCCGGCGTCGGAGTCGGAGTCGGGGTCGGCGTTGGAGTCGGCGTTGGAGTCGGCGTCGGAGTGGGCGCTGGCGTCGGTGCCGGCGCTGAAATTGGGCCGGGGATCCCCTGAACGCCGCCGGAGCCGCTGCCGCCGCTACACGCCGCCAACACGGCCGAGCTTCCAAGCGCGGTCGCCCGGAGCAAAACACTGCGCAACGTCGGCGGACCCATCGATACATTCCCCAAAAGGCTGTGGGCGACTTATCCGGGCCAATACTTGTGAAACAATTGACGCCGCACCCTGTTACTCGCCTTGCTCCGTGCGGCCTCCACGCCTAGAGCGGCGGCTCCATGCTCGCGCGTCTAGCCCCAATTCGCAACTGGATTTTTGACCTGGACAACACGTTGTACCCGGCGAGCGCCAGATTGTTCGATCAGATCGACGAACGGATGGGCGTTTATGTCGCGGGCTTGCTTGGCGTGGATCGTGCCGAGGCGCACCGAATCCAGAAGGGCTATTTCCACGCGCACGGCACGACGCTTGCCGGCTTGATGGCGGACCACGGGGTCGACCCCCATGAGTTCCTTGATTTCGTTCATGATATCGAGATGGATGTCCTCGAGCATAATGCGCCGCTCGCGGCCGCCATTGCGCGGCTGCCGGGCCGGAAGATTGTTTTTACCAATGGCGATGCGCCCTATGCCGCCCGGGTGCTGGCCCGGCTTGGCCTGGCCGATGTGTTCGACGGGATGCATGATGTGCATGCCATGGGGCTGGTGCCCAAGCCGCACCAAAGCGCCTATGATGGCTTGCTGGCGACCTTTGCGATTGACGCCACGGCGAGCCTGTTTGCCGAGGATATGGCGCGCAACCTGAAGCCCGCCAAGGCGCTTGGCATGACGACCTTGTGGGTCGACAACGGGTCGGAACAAGGCCCTGAGGATGTTCGCGACCATATTGATTTCATCACCAACGACATAACCCACTGGCTGCACGACATATTGGAGGATGCATGACCGAACAGTTGCAACGCACTGTTGAGGACGCATGGGAAGCGCGCGATCAGCTGGGGTTGGGAACCACCGGCGCGCCGCGCGCGGCGGTTGACGAGGCGCTCCGCCAGCTCGATTCGGGTGCCTTGCGCGTCGCCGAGCCCGATGGTGCAGGCGGCTGGCGCGTCAACCAATGGCTGAAGATGGCGGTGCTGTTGTCGTTTCGGCTGAACGACATGGCCGAGATCAGCGGCGGCCCCGGTGCCAGCAACTGGTGGGACAAGGTGCCGAGCAAATTTGATGGCTGGGGCAGCGGAGAATTTCGCCAGGCCGGCTTTCGCGCAGTGCCGGGCAGCATCGTGCGGCGCGGCGCGTTTATCGGCAAGGCTGCCGTGCTGATGCCCAGTTTTGTCAATATCGGCGCGCATGTCGGCGAAGGCGCCATGATCGACACCTGGGCAACGGTTGGCAGTTGCGCGCAGATTGGCCGCAATGTGCATATTTCGGGCGGTGCCGGGATTGGCGGCGTGCTTGAGCCGCTGCAAGCAGACCCTGTCATTATTGGCGATGGTGCATTCATTGGTGCGCGCGCCGAAGTGGCTGAAGGGGTGCGCGTGGGCGAGGGCGCCGTGCTGTCGATGGGCGTATATCTCGGCGCCTCGACCAAGATCATCGACCGGGCAACTGGTGAGGTGCACCGCGGCGTGGTGCCGCCTTACAGCGTCGTCGTACCCGGCAGCATTGGTGGCGGCGACGGCAAGCCTGCTCTTTACTGTGCGGTAATCGTCAAGCAGGTCGATGCGCAGACCCGCTCCAAAACGAGCATCAACGAGCTGTTGCGCGACTGATGCGCTGGATCGCTCTGCTGCTGCCGCTGGTGCTGGCGGGGGCTGCAACCCCGCCGCCGCCGCTGGCGGTGCAGGCAGCGACCGCCATCGAGCGACTGCCGCATGACCCGTCTGCGTTTACTGAGGGGCTGCTGATCCACGACGGTTTTCTGTATGAAAGCTCGGGCCAGGTCGGGCGGTCGCTGATCCGAAAGATCGTGCTGGCAACCGGCAAGGTCGTCCGCCGGGCAACCGTGCCGCCGCCTTATTTCGGCGAGGGCATCGTCATTTCCGGCAAGCAGATCATCAGCCTGACCTGGCAGCATCACAAGGGATTCCGCTGGACGCTTGATGGTTTCAAACAAGTCGGCAGTTTCAGCTATCCCGGCGAAGGCTGGGCGCTGACCAGCGATGGTCGTCAGATCATCATGTCCGATGGCACTGACCAATTGCGTTTCCTCGACCCCGTAACGCTGGCTGAAAGGCGGCGCGTGCGCGTTACCCTGAATGGTCGCCCGCTGACACAGTTGAACGAGCTGGAATATGTCGATGGGGAGGTGCTGGCCAATGTCTGGCGGACCAATTTCATCGTTCGGATCGATCCCGACAGCGGCAATGTCGTGGGCGTGATCGACGTGTCGGCGCTCACGCGCGAGGTTGGCATCAGCGATCCGGAAGGGGTGGCGAACGGCATCGCCTGGGACGCCAAAAACCGCCGGTTATATGTAACCGGCAAGCTGTGGCCCACCCTGTTCGAAATCGCGCCGCCAAAGGGGGCAACGCGCTGATCATCGCCATGCCGGGTCGACAATGCACCCGCTCGCGCCTATCGGCTCACCCATAATTATAACAAGGAATCCCGGATGCCCAAGGCAAGCGAAGTACTCGACCGCGTTCTCGTGCTGGAAATGGTGCGCGTGACCGAAGCGGCCGCCATTGCGGCCGCCAAACTGGTCGGGCGCGGCGACGAAAAAGCCGCCGATGCCGCCGCTGTCGAGGCGATGCGCGAGGCGCTCAACAAGCTGTATATGGACGGCACCGTCGTGATCGGCGAGGGCGAGCGCGACGAGGCGCCCATGCTGTTCATCGGCGAGAAGGTCGGCTCGGCAATCGGCAAGGGGCCAAAGATCGACATCGCGCTCGATCCGCTGGAGGGCACCACGATCACTGCCAAGGCCGGACCCAACTCGTTGGCCGTGCTCGCGATTGCCGAGGAAGGCTGCCTGCTCAACGCGCCCGACGTATATATGAACAAGATCGCGGTCGGCCCCGGTTTTCCCAAGGATCTGATCGATCTCGACAAGACGCCTACCGAGAATGTGAAGGCGCTCGCCAAGGCCAAGGGCGTGAAGCCGCGTGACATCATCGCCTGCGTGCTCGACCGGCCCCGCCACGAAAAACTGATTGCGGAACTGCGCAAGCTCGGCTGCGGTATCATGCTCATCCCCGATGGCGATGTGGCTGGCGTTATCGCGACTACCAACCCCGAGACCAATATCGACATCTATATGGGCCAGGGCGGCGCGCCAGAGGGCGTGCTGGCGGCGGCCGCACTGCGCTGTGTCGGCGGGCAGTTCAAAGGGCGACTGGTGTTCCGCAACGATGACGAACGCGCCCGCGCCCGCAAATGGGGCATTACCGATCTCGACAAGCAATATGACCTGAAGGAGCTTGCGCGCGGCGACTGCATTTTCGCGGCAACGGGCGTGACCGACGGGTCGCTGCTTGGCGGTGTCAAGCGCGTGCGCGGCAAGCTCATCACCGAAAGCGTGGTGATGCGCGCAAGCACCGGGACGGTGCGCTGGGTGCGCGGCGAACGGCCGATCTAACGCTGGCGTGCGCTACGGAAAAAGGCTCCTGACAACACGCTGTCAGGAGCGGTATGGCACAAGGGGCTTGTTCGAAACCGAGAAAGGACAAGCCGAAATGACCGACGCAATCCAAAGCCAAATCGTCTTCACTGAGATTCCCGCTACCGATCCTGCTCGGGCGTGCGTGTTCTATGAGACGTTGCTCGAAGCGCCACTGGTCGAAGATCGCAATGGGCCAAATCCGGTCTGGATGCTGCCCCACACCAAAGGCGGGCATGCCGCGGGGCACCTGTATCCCGGACAACCAGCAAAAGACGGCGACGGCATGACCGCCCATCTCGCCATTACCGGCGACCTCACCGAGGCGATGGGCCGCGTCCGTAAAGGCGGCGGCACCGTTGTTTCTGAAATTATTGATATTCCAGTTGGCTCGTTCTTTTATGCCAAGGATAGCGAGGGCAACAGCCTTGGCCTTTTCAAGTATAAAATCTGATGCGTCGAGCCGATCGTCTGTTCCAGATAGTACAATATCTGCGCGGCGGTCGGCTACTTACTGCTGCAAAGCTTGCGGAACGGTTGGAGGTATCAGAACGCACAATCTACCGTGACATTGCTGATCTTCAATCGACTGGAGTTCCTATCGATGGCGAGGCCGGCATCGGCTATATCATGCGCAGTGGCTACGACTTGCCGCCGCTGATGTTTACGCGCGATGAGATTGTCGCACTGGTTGCAGGCATTCGAATGGTCAAATCCTGGGGCGGGGTCAGCATGGCCCGCGCGGCCGCCGAAGCGCTCGTAAAAATTGAGCTGGTGTTACCTGACGCCGAGCGGGCCCGGGTTGCACATACCCGCATTTTCGCGCCGCCCGTGGAATTGACCGACGAGGTGCGCGCACTGATCGATCTGGTGGAAAAGGCAATCTCCAACCACGATATTCTAGGCTTTGGCTATACCGACCAGCACGGCCACCGCACAGCGCGCCGGGTGCACCCGTTGGGCTTGTGGTTTTGGGGCAAGGTCTGGACGCTGGTTTCCTGGTGCGAGGCACGCGAGGATTTCAGGATGTTTCGGCTTGACCGCACAACCGGCCTGACGGTGACCGGCGCGCAGTTTCGGCCCACCGCCGACCGCTCGCTCGCGGCGTGTTTGCGCCAGTATGAGGCCCAATTCGGTCCGCAGGCATAGTCGACGTCGACCGCCAAGGCCCATGCCGCGCGCTGGCACAACGACCACGGGTTGCGCGCCTTGAGTCGTGCAGCCGCGCCGGGCCGGGTCGCTTCTGGCGGCTAAGCATCTGGTCGCAACTTTCCTACAAGCCCGGCCGCTGTTGCCGTCACCGCTGCAGTTTGAACCCGTTGACCTCGCCCGACACGGCCCGGATGCGCGCCTTGGCCGTACCGTCATATAAAACCCTGTAACCTTCATAACTTTTCGCCGGGATCGCGAGGCGGCTGCGGCACGCCCGTGCACCACGCCGTCCAGATCCAGCAGGCGCCGCCCAACGCGCGCTCACCCCTTGGCGCGCGCCTCAGCGATGGCGGCTTGCAATTCTTCCAGCGGCAGTGCGGCGGAGACGACGCGGTCGCCGATCACCCAGCTCGGCGTGCCGGACAGGCCCAATTGGCCGGCGATGCCAAGATTGGCGCGCAATTCGGCATCTATTTGCGGACGGTTGGCAGCGGCTTGGGCATCGCCCGGCTCCAGCCCGGCCGCGCGCACCGCCTGGGTAAGTGACGTGTCGCTGATCGGGCCGCCAGCATAGAGCGCGTGGTGGAACGCCTTGAACTTGCCGCGCTCCGCCGCGACCAGGCTCAGCCGCGCGGCCACCTTGCTCTCGTCCGACAGGATGGGCAGCTCGCGGAAGACGATGCGCAATTTGGGGTCGCTTGCGAGCAATTTGGCGATGGTCGGCAGGCTTGATCGGCAGAACCCGCAATTATAGTCGAAATATTCGACGATGGTGAGGTCGCCTTTGGGGTTACCCGCCCAGGCATTGCCGAACGGCTCCAGAATGGCCGCGCGGTTGGCCGCGATGATCCGGCCGGTCTCGCGGGATTTGAGCCGCGCCATCGCTTCGGGCAGGATTTCGGGGTGGTCGAGCACATAATCATGCACCACCTGTTCGATGGCGGCCCGGCCAGAGGGCGCCGCGCCACCACGCAGCGCGTCAATCACGAAGACCGCGCCGCCGCCCGCCACCGCCGACACCGCGACCAGCCCCAGCAGCCGTGCCGGGCTTTTCGCAAATTGTTGAAGCATGGAAATATCCTTTAGCGGCGCTGCCCGCCACGGGCATCGTCGAGCTGATTTTGTGCCGCCAGCGCAATGTCTTGCGCGCGGATCCAGTCGCTGGAGTTTTGCGGCAGGCCCGTCATCGCTCGGCGCGCGCTGAAGGCGGCCGTTCGCGGGTCGCCCGACAGGCTTGCCCTGACAGCCGACGCAAGCAGCGCGCGGGGCTGGTCACCCTTTGCCTCATAGATGACGCCGAGCTGATACCAGGCGAACGGGTTTTCCTCGTCGCGTCCAACGGCCTGACGGAGTACCTTTTCAGCTTCGGGGAAATTACTCTGGTCTTCGGTTGCAACCAGGGCGTGGCCAAAAGTTGTGGCGATCAGCGGCTGGTAGTTGCTCAACTGGGTCGCCTCGCGCAGCGGCACCAGAGCATCGCGCGGCTTGCCCGCCTCCAGCAGGATCTGGCCCCTAATCTCCAGGAAATAGGGGTCGTGCGGGGCAAGCGCGACCAGCGCATTGGCCTCCGCGTCGGCTTTTTCGGGGTAGCCGCTTTTGTGATAGGCATAAGCGCGTGCATAATGCCCATATTCGCTGCGGTCTGACAGCGGATAGGCTTTCAGCGTTTGCTCCGGCTCGCTGGCATAGCCGATGAGCTTGGCCTTGATGCGCAAAAACTGTTCCTGGAGGCCAGCTTCTCCGGGCTTGCCCCAGGCCGGCGACTCGGTGAGCGTCTCGGTAAGCGCGGCGATACGTTCGCTAGAGACGGGATGGTCGAGCAGAAATTCGTCAGTGCGCTTGATGCCATAGCTGTTCTCCAGCTGCTGGAGCTTGGCAAAGAACGACAGATAGCCCTTGCCGGTAACGCCAGCGCCGTTGAGATAGCGCGCGCCCGCGGCATCTGCTGAGGCTTCCTGCGTACGCGAAAACGACAGATAGTTGGCAAGCGCCACCTGCTGGCCCGCTGCCAGAATACCAGCCGCACCCTCGCCTGACCCGGCAGCGCCCGCAGCCGCCGCCAGCACGAGGCTGAGGACCTGGATGCCAAGCGCTGGTTTGAACGCGCGGTCCGCCAGCGGCACATGACCGCCCGCGACATGGCCAAGCTCATGCGCAATCACGCCCTGCACTTCGTTGGCGGTATCAGCCCGAATGATGAGGCCGGAATGGACGTAAACCGTTTGCCCGCCCGCCACGAAAGCGTTGATCGACGGGTCGTTGATCAGCACAACCCTCACGTCGCGCGGCGAGAGGCCTGCTGCCTTGACGAGTGGCGCCGACATTTCCGCAAACATCGCCTCCGTCTCGGCATCGCGCAGGATCGACTGAGCAGCGACCGGCTGGGCGACGGCGGCGAGCACGGCAGCAAGGACAAGCGCTAGCTTTTTCATAGCCATGAGTATCGGCCAGTTCCGCGCGATGTTCAACGGCAACGGTCAAACAAAATAGTTCCATAGCGTGGCCCGGGCTGTCTGAACGCTTGCTTAACCGGACCGCGGGCCGGGTTGGATATTAACCGTCGCGCGCTGCACGCGGTTGGTAGACCGCCGTTGGTATCGGCCGCAGGGGCGCTGCCCTGGGGTTAGCCCAAAGGCAGCGCGCCCTGCGTTTCCGGCCCTGCGTTTCAGGCCCTGCGTTTCAGGCCCCGAACGTGCGCTGCCACCAGCCGCGACGAGGGGGCGATCCGGCCGCGCCCTCGCTGCTTGGCGCATCGGCATCGCTCAACGCCGCTTCATTGCCGACTGACGCCGCTGCGTCGGCTTGGTCGACCAAAATTGGCGGGGGAGGCGCATCGCTGGCTGGCGCGGCGGCATTGGCCATAGCATCACCCGCAACCGGTTTCGCCTTGGCGCGGCCAGTGCGCCGCTTTGGCTTTTCCGCAGCGTCGGTTGCGTCGGCGATGGCGGCATTCGGCTCAGCATCCGGCTCGGTGGCCGCCGGCGCCTCCGCTTTTGCCTTGCGCCCCCGCTTCGCCGGGGCCTTTGCGAGCGGGGCTTCCGCGCCATCGGCGGCCGCGCGGCTATCGGGGTCCACAGCAGCTACCGTCGCCGTTTCAGCGGTTGGCGCTTCGTCTACTACCGACACCTCTTCGGCGACCGCCTTTGCACGCGGTCTGCGTCGCCCAGTTTTCGGCGCATCGGCGGCTGCCGTGACCTCGGCGGGCGGCTGCAGAGCCGGATCGCCATCGGTGGCATCGTCAGCCGGTGCGCCATCATCACCCATCGGTGCGTCCGCATCCTGATGCAGCGCGGGCACCGTGTCGCGGCGGCCACCACGACGCCCCCGGCGCCCGCGACGGCGGCGTGGTTCGCCCTCCTCGCGCTGATCGCCAGCGGCGATGGAGTCGTCATCGCCACCGCTTGCAGCCTGCTCGACAACATCCTCGCGGTCGCCGTCGTCGCGCGGCGCGTCGGCGCGGTCGCCATTCGCTTCGCCCTCTGCCCGGCCACGGCCGCGACGCCCGCGACGGCGGCGGCGCTTGCGGCGCGCGTCGCGCTCGCCCTCGGTTTCGCCCTGACGGGGTTGATCTTCGCGCGCTTCTTCCTCATCGGAAAGCGCTTCCTCCTCCTCCTCGATGTCGACGATGTCATCTTCATCTTCATCGATCTCGGCCATCGCTGGTTCAAAACGCGGCGAATAGGCGGGCGGCGGGCCGCTCGCCTCGACCGACATCCGCGCGCCTTCCTGCTCGCCATCGGGCGCAACCTCAATCTTCACGCCGTAGCGCTCTTCGATTTCGGCGAGTTCGGCGCGCTTGCGGTTGAGCATATAGAAGGCCGCTTCCTGGCTGGCGCGCAAGGTGAGTTGCGATCCGCGACCGCGCGCTGCCTCATCTTCAAGCAGCCGAAGCGCCGAGAGACCCGCTGACGAGGCGGTGCGGACAAGCCCGGTACCTTCGCAATGCGGACACTGGCGGGTGGAGGCTTCGAGGACGCCAGTGCGCAGCCGCTGGCGGCTCATTTCCATCAGGCCGAACGACGAAATGCGGCCAACCTGAATGCGGGCACGATCGTTCTTGAGCGCCTCCTTCATTGCCTTTTCGACTTTGCGGACGTTGGAGTTGTTGTCCATGTCGATAAAATCGATGACGACCAGCCCCGCCATGTCGCGCAGGCGCAGCTGTCGCGCGATTTCCTGCGCGGCTTCCAGATTGGTAGCGGTCGCTGTCTGTTCGATATTGTGTTCGCGTGTTGACCGGCCCGAGTTGATGTCGATCGAGACCAGCGCTTCGGTCGGGTTTATGACGAGGTAACCGCCCGATTTCAGCTGCACCACCGGGTGATACATGGCACCCAGCTGGTCCTCCACATGGTTGCGCTGGAACAAGGGCACCGGATCGCTGTAATGCTTCACGCGCCGGGCATGGCTTGGCATCAACAGCTTCATGAAATCCTTGGCGTGGCGATAGCCGTCATCGCCCTCGACGATCACCTCGTCGATGTCCTTGTTGTAGATGTCGCGGATCGCCCGCTTGATGAGGTCGCTGTCGCCATAAACGAGCGCGGGCGCAGCAGACGCCAGCGTGTTCTCGCGGATTTCGTCCCACAGCCTGGCGAGATAGTCGAAATCGCGCTTGATTTCGACCTTGGTGCGCTGAAGCCCGGCGGTGCGCACGATGCACCCCATCGATGGCGGCAGCTTCAGCTCGGCCATGATGGTTTTCAGGCGCTTGCGGTCGCCTGCATTGGAGATTTTCCGGCTGATGCCGCCGCCATGCGAGGTGTTGGGCATCAGCACGCAGTACCGCCCGGCGAGCGACAGATAGGTGGTCAGGGCGGCGCCCTTGTTGCCGCGTTCTTCCTTCACGACTTGCACGAGCAGCACCTGACGCCTGCGGATCACATCCTGAATCTTGTAGCGTCGGCGCAGGTTCATCCGACGTTGGCGCAGTGCCTCGACCGCATCGTCCTGGCCATTGCCGCGTGACCGCGGCGCGGCCTCGTCGCCGTCGCTCCGGTCGTCATCGTCATGATGGTCGTCATCATGATGGTCGTCATCGGCATGGTCGGGAACGAAATCATCGCCGTGGTCATCATCATCGCCATGGTCATCGCCATCGGCCTGCGCGCGCAGCGCTGCCTCTTCAGCCGCATGTTCGGCTTCTTCACGAAGCAGCGCGTCGCGATCCTCCTTGGGGATTTGATAATAGTCCGGATGGATCTCGCTAAAGGCCAGAAAGCCGTGCCGGTTGCCGCCGTAATCGACGAATGCTGCCTGCAGCGACGGCTCGACGCGCGTCACCTTGGCCAGATAGATATTGCCTTTGAGCTGCTTGCGCTCAGCGGATTCGAAATCAAACTCTTCGATTCGTGTTCCCTTGACGACGGCGACACGGGTTTCCTCCCGGTGCCGTGCGTCGATTAGCATACGCATGGTCATTTATGAGTCTCCGGGCGCGCGGCACCGGCCTTGCCGAAATATGCCGCGCGCGATGATAGATTGCTGCAGGGACGGCGAAAACGCTGCCTGCTCCCGTCAGCGATGAGATGGACGATACTGCCTCTGCTCGCCCCGCACGCCAGGACCGGTGGTCCGCGGCACCCCGCGCGCCCGCAACCCCGCCGGGCAGGGCCGGGCGAGAGACAGGACAAGGGAAATGCATCATACGAGCTTCAACCTGATGGACCGCGCCCTTGGCGAGAAGTGCCTTGGGAGGTCGTTTTGCCGGGTGCGCGCACGGTTGTGAGCGATCGACACCGGAGCATGCCTAGCACTGCATTGCGGCATGAGCAACGGCACAGTTTTGCCGCGCAACCGGCAAAAACATGCCAAACGACGGGTTAACCGCATCATTTCACGACGATTTGACGGGCCATGATTAGCAACACTGCCATATGGCTGATGTTGACGGGCGTGGCCCAAACCCTTTTTGCTGGACCGGCGGGCGTTCTGCGCGGCATTACCGCGCAGTGTCGTTCTTCCTCACCTTGCTGGCGTGCTGGCTGGTCGGTGCACCTGGCTGGGCTGCAACCGTCGAGCGCGTGGATGTGGCGGACAATCGCATCGTCATCCATTTCGATGCAAGCATTGCTCGCGCGTCGGCCTTCCTGCTTGCCGGGCCAAACCGGATTGCGCTCGATGTTGATGGCGCGGGCCCTGGCGGCACCATAGCGGCATCAGGCCCCGTTGCGGCTGTAAGGCAAGGTGCTCGCGGCGACAATGGCGCGCGCGTGGTGTTTGATCTGGCAGCACCTGCCATCGTAACGTCGGGCAGTTTCGCACAGGACGGGCGCACGCTGACGCTCGAGCTGCGAACCGTGGATGACGCCGCCTTTGCCCGTGCTGCTGCTAATGGCCATCTGCGCTTTCTGCCGCCGTTCAGTTACGGCGCGAGCGCGGGCGCGGTGCCCGCCCGGTATGTCGTATCGGCGCCGGTGCCGCCCTCGTCACACAGCCTGGCGCTGCCCCGCGTATATGGCGATGATGATAGCCGCCCGCTCGTGGTGATCGACGCTGGCCATGGCGGCGTTGACCCCGGCGCGATTGCGGCGGACAGCGGCCTTCGCGAAAAAGACGTGACGCTGCGGATCGCCAAGGCCATTCGCGACGAATTGCTCGCTTCGGGCCGGGTGCGCGTGGCGCTCACGCGGGAGGATGACCGGTTTCTCGTCTTGCAGGAACGCTATGGCATTGCGCGCAAGCTGAAAGCAGCCCTGTTCATTTCGATCCACTGCGACAGCGTTGGCGCGGGCGATGCGAGCGGTGCTACGGTTTACACCCTGTCTGAAGTTGCTTCGGACAAGGAATCGGCGCGATTGGCGGCGCGGGAAAACAAGGCCGACATCATTGCGGGCGTCAATCTGGCAAGCACGTCGCCCGACATTTCGTCGATCCTGATCGACCTCACGCAGCGCGAAACGATGAATAATTCGGCGACTTTTGCAAAATTGCTCGGGCGTGAAGCGGCGCCGCTCATTCCCGTCAAAGCGAATTTCCACCGCATGGCCTCGCTCGTGGTGCTTAAGGCGCCCGATATGCCCTCCATCCTGTTCGAAACCGGCTATATTTCCAACCCGAGTGATGCCGCGTTCATAGGGTCGGCCGCTGGGCGTGCCGCGATCGCGGAGTCGATTCGGCGCGCGGTCGACATTCATTTCGCACGGCGCCTCGCCGCTCGCTGAGCCGCGGCTCGTCGTAAAACCGGTCTGGAGGCGCGCGGATCGAGGCTGGCAAGCCGGCAGAAACTTGCTAGAGCCTGTCATCAACCATGGCTGACAGTGACTCCACCGTAAATTTCCGCCTGCGCCGCGACGTTGGCGGCTATTCAGGCCTGGTCCAGCGCAACTGGAGCAAATGGTGGGTGAAGGCTTTGGCGGCGCTTGGCGCGCTTGCGCTTGTCGGCGTGGCGCTGTTCTGGCTGTTGTTCGCGCGCGACTTGCCAAGCGTTGACAAGCTGCGGGTGTATGAGCCGCCGTTGCCCACCAACGTCCGCGCAATCGACGGCACGCCCATCCATTCCTATGCGCGCGAGCGGCGGGTGGAACTGAGCTTTGCGGAATACCCGCCGCTGATGATCGGTGCGTTCTTGTCGGCCGAGGACAAGACGTTCTTTGAGCATCATGGGGTGGATTATCCGGGCACGCTGGGCGCGGTTTTCGACTATGTATCGAAACTCGGCTCGGGCAAGCGTGCGCGCGGTGGCTCGACCATCACACAGCAAGTCGCCAAGAACCTGCTCATCGGCAACACCTATTCGCCGACCCGCAAGATCCGCGAAGCGATCCTCGCCTACCGGATCGAGGATACGCTGACCAAGCCGCAGATTCTTGAGCTTTACCTCAACCAGATTCCGCTGGGTCGCAATGCCTTTGGCGTCGAAGC
>JBJXEC010000201.1:0-3451 GCA_046155125.1 Sphingomonas sp.
GAAATGAGCGATGGTGTCGCGGGGTTTGTCGCCATGTCGCCGCACGACAGGCAGCTTGAGCAGATTTTCGTGGCACCCGCGTTCCATCGGCGCGGCGTGGGCGCAGCGCTGCTCGCCCATGCGCGCACCGTTATGCCAGAGGGTTTTACGCTTTGGACGCACGGCGATAACCACGGTGCCGCCCGGTTCTATGACGCGGTGGGCATGGAGCTGCTTGGCCCGGCCGTGCACCCGCGCCATGGGTACCCGATCCTCACCTACGCTGTCGCCGCGGTGCCGCAATGACCGTCGTGCTCGCGACCGCAACGCGACGGGCTGAAATAGCGGTGATGCTGGCGCGCGCCTTTGCCGATGACCCTGCAATGTCGTGGATTTTCCCAGATGCCACGTTGCGTGCGCGGCGGCTGCCGGGCCTGTTTCAATTGCTGTTCGACGAAGATGGTCCAAATGGCGTGCGGCTGATGGACGATGCGGCGCGCGCGGCGACGTTGTGGCGCGGGCCGGGCGCCGCGCATACTGGGACATTGGCTATGCTCCGCCAGATTGTGCCGCTAGTAGCGGTTTTTGGCGGCGCCTTGCCACGAGCCCTGGCCGTATCTCGTGCGATTGAGGCACACATGCCGATGGGCGCCTTTTGGTATCTGCACATTGCCGGGTGCGATCCGGCGCATCAGGGCAAGGGGCTGGGCCGGGCGCTCGTAAAGGCCGGCCTGGAGCGGATGGGCGCAAGCGGGCTGCCATTTTACCTTGAGACGGCCACCGAACGGAATCTGGGATTCTACCAGTCGCTTGGCTTTGAAGTGACTGATGACTGGACGGTGCCTGGTGGTGGGCCGCGCTTCTGGTCAATGCTTGCTGGGCGCTAAGCGCCGTCAGAGCGTTGCTTCGATCGCGCGAGCGGCAAGGTCAGGGTCCGCAGCCTGCGTGATTGGCCGCCCGACGACGATGATCGAGGCGCCCGCATCCACCGCCGCCCGGGGGGTTACAACGCGCTTCTGATCGCCCACTGCGCCGTCGGATGGGCGCACGCCGGGCACCACAAAAAAGCCTTTGGGCCATAGCTTGCGCACGGCAGCCACTTCCGCGCCAGAGCACACCACCCCGTCGAGTCCGGCCTCCCGTGCAAGTGCTGCGAGGCGTAATACCTGGCTGGACGCGTCACCGGCAATACCGATTGAGGCGAGATCCTCATTGTCGAGGCTGGTCAACGTTGTCACGGCGACCACTTTTGCGCCCTCGGGGGCTGCCGCCTTGGCATCCTCAAGCATTGCGCGGCCGCCAGCTGCATGAACGGTAAGTATCGCGGGGTTTAGCACGCGCAATGATTGCACGGCCTTGGCCACTGTGTTGGGGATGTCATGAAGCTTCAAGTCGAGAAAAATGGGCAGACCAAGCTCGGCCATGTCGCGCACGCCATCCGGTCCGTTGGCCGTAAAGAATTCCAACCCCAGTTTCAGGCCGCCGACATGGTTGCGGACCTTGCTCGCCAGCGCATGGGCGCGCGCCAGATCTGGTGTATCCAGCGCAACGAAGATTTTGGTGGTCATGCCACCCCCGGCGGGACTGCCGTCATAACCGACGCGGGCGGAATGCTGAGCTCGTCGCCGGGCGACTGCGGAACATCCTGGGAAGCGGCAGCCGCGACTGCAGCCACGCGCAGATCGTCCATACTGCGCTCCCTTGACTGGAGGCGCTGTTTCAGCCGCCAATGAACCGCCTTGTGGAACAGCCATGTCGGCAACAACCCAGCAAGAAAGCTAACGAGGAGTAGCAGCGGCAGGTTCACTTCGGCAATCAGCCCCGACCAGAGCTTCACTGGAACCGTCGTCCAGTTCCCTACCGCGAACACCGCGATCACAATGGCTAGCAGCACCCAGAACAATGTTTTCAAGAACTGCATCGGCGCGCGCTCCTAGTGCCCTGCTCCAGTTCTAGGCGGCTTGGGCGCGATTTGCCAGCCTCAGCGGATTTCCTCGCGCAGCGTTGCGATCAATGTCGCAATCTCGGTGAGCTTGGGTTCCTCTTCATCGAGGATTGCGCTGAAGGCGGCACGTTTCACGGCAAGAATCCTTGCCTTGGGCATCTGCATATTGGGCGGCAGTGTCGATACGATAATGTCGATGAGCCGTTCAGCGCCGTGAAGGCGGCCCCAGAGATAGTCGTTCTCGCGGTAGGACCGGCTGAAAAAGGCGCCAAAGCTGTTGAACTGGATGCCCTTCAACGTGGCCTCCGCGCCGCCCTTGCGAATCGAGGTCGCATCATCGGGCGAAATCCGATCGACCTTTATCGTGTCGAATTCGTCGAGCCCCTCGCCCTGCAACAGCGGGAGCGTTGCCACATCGAAATAGGGAAAGCCGAGATAGGACAGCAGCATGGTGCGGCGCACCTCGCGCGACGCCTCGGCAAAGGCTGCCGCCAGCCGCACCTCGGTTTCGTCATCGAGTGCCTTCAGGTTCAGCGATACCGCAAACTTCTCCATCAGCGGGCGGGCATCGCCATGAAGGGCAGTAGCGTCGCCCCGCAGCGCCATGTGCGTTTCGGTACGCTTGCATTCAAGATAGTCGGCGAGGGATGCGTAAATTGCGGCGCGCAGCGACCCGATCTCTGACTCGTCATAGGCGTGTTCGACTTCGGTCAGCCGCCGCGCGAGCAGCCTCAGGCGCCGGATGCGAAAGCCCAGATCATAGTTGCGCAGGAAGTCGACGGTCATCGGGTTGGTGCCGCCGGTGAAGGTGGGCCCCATGTCGTCCATGCCCTGCGCATGCGCCGCGGACCGGATGAGCCGCTTGACATGGGTGCGGTGGTGGTCGCTCGCGTCGCCACCGATGCTGGACAGCAAGGTCGCCATCAAGTCGATGACACCGGCGAGCTTCACATGCCCATAAGCGGCATAGCCATAGCCCGCCTTGCTTGCGGCCGCATTTTGCGCGCGCCGGCGCCAGTTGCCAAGCCGGGCAACGGTTGGCCGATCAAGGAACAGCGTATAGCCAAACAGCGCCTCCACCTGCGCCTCGACCTCGGGGCGAATGGCGGCGATGATGTCGCTCATCCGCTCGATCCGCTGCGATCGTTCCGCAATCTGTTCAAGATTGTCGCGGATTGGCTGTTGGCGCGGCAATTCGGATATCGCACCAAGAATGGTCTGGAAAAAGCCGGGCGCGCCGTTGGCCATGCCAGAGCGCATATGGGCCGCGGGATGCGGGTCGATATAGACGAAGCGCCGGTCGACCTGGCGCCGCGCTGGCCGCTCCCGCAGCGCTTCGATGGCGGGGCGGAACGGCGCGTTCACCAGCACCGAGCCATCAATCAGCGCCGCCTTTTCCGCCGTGCCGTTCTCGAAGTGCCTTGGCAGCACGCGGCGGAGAAAGTCAGCCCGGCCGGGCCATGCCATGCCGCGCTCGGCGAGCACCGTGTCAAGCTCCTTTACGACAAACGGCGGAAAGGCGCCCGG
>JBJXEC010000202.1:0-6462 GCA_046155125.1 Sphingomonas sp.
CCGCCGCCAAGCCTAAACCGTCACCTGCTCGCCCAGTTCCAGCACCTTGCCGGGCGGGATGTTGAGGAAGTCGGTCGGGTCGCTCGCGTTCCTTTGCAGAAACATGAAGATGCGGTCCTGCCAAAGCGGCATGCCTTCGTCGGCCGAGGGTTTCAGCGTGTTGCGGCCAATGAAATAGCTGGTCGTCATCGGGTCCACGCCCGCGCCCGCGCCGCCGCGTTTGTCGGCAAGGTCAGCGGGCACATTGGCCGTGTCCATAAAGCCATAGGTCAGCACGACGGTTGAGAAATTGTCGTCAATCCGCTCAATCTTCACCCGGTCCGCCTCGCTCACCAGCGGCCGATCAGCGGTGCGCACGCTGACGATGAGGTTGCGTTCGTGCAGCACCTTGTTGTGTTTGAGGTTGTGGAGCAGCGCGCCGGGCGTGTTGGCGGGGTTTGCGGTCAGGAACACAGCCGTTCCCTCCACGCGCTCGGGCGGGCGCTTGGCAAGGGCTGCCGCAAGGTCGGCAAGCGGAATGCTGCCGCGTGCTTCAAACGCGCTCACGATCTTGCGGCCGCGCCGCCAGGTAACGATCAGCAGGCCGATCAGTGCAGCGACGGCCAGTGGCAGCCACCCCCCTTCGATCACCCGCAGGATGTTCGCCCCGAAAAACACCAGATCAAGCGCGAGAAACGGCACGACCAACAGCAGCGCCCGCCAGCGCGGCCATTTACGGTGATAACGCAGCACGACATAGGCAAGGCAGCTGGTCACCACCATCGTGCCGGTAACCGCAATTCCGTATGCGGCTGCCATCGCGGTTGACGTGCGAAACTCGATGACGAGCAGCAGCACGCCAGTCAGCAGCATCCAGTTGATCGACGGCAAATAGATTTGCCCGGAATGATCCGCCGAGGTCTGGCGGACGCGCAGACGCGGCAACAGGCCGAGCTGCGTCGCTTGCTGGGTCAGCGAATAGGCACCCGTAATCACCGCCTGGCTGGCAATGATGGTGGCAAAGGTCGCCAGTATGACTAGCGCCCAGCGCCACTGGAGCGGCGCCATTTCGAAAAACCAGTCACGGTTGATGAACTGCTGGTTGGCCGCTGCGGCCGCCTCCAGCGATTTCAGCGCAAACGCGCCTTGGCCCAGATAGTTGAGCACAAGCGAGGGAAAGACCAGGGCAAACCAGCCAAGCTGTATCGGAAACCGCCCGAAATGCCCCATGTCCGCCGTCAGCGCTTCCGCCCCTGTCACGGTCAGGAACACCGCCCCCAGCACGAACAGGCCAACCAGCCCGTGGCTCGCCACAAAATAAACCGCGTGCGTGGGGAAAAAGGCCAAAAGCACGCTGGGCTCGTCGGCGATATGGAACACGCCAATCCCCGCAATCACCACAAACCACAGCACGCATACCGGCCCGAACAACGCCGACACGCGCTCAGTCCCCCGCATTTGCAGGAAGAACAGCGCGACCAGAATGACAATGGTGATGGCGACAATGCCTTGCGGGCCGATGACCGCATGCGCCGCCGGAATCGTCCGCAACCCTTCCACCGCCGACAGCACTGACAGCGCCGGTGTGATGATCGCATCCCCATAAAACAGCGCAGCACCAATCCCGCCGAGCACCAGCGCAATGCCAGCGCGCGGCCCCATTGATCGGCGCGCCAGGGCGGCAAGTGCCAGCACGCCACCTTCACCCTGATTGTCCGCGCGCATCAACAGCAGCACATATTTGACGGTCACCACCAGCATAAGCGACCAAAGCGCTAGCGACAGCACACCAATGATTTCACCGGGGTCAATGCCGTTACCGGCCGATTGGTGGAGCGCCTCGCGAAACGCATAGAGCGGGCTCGTGCCGATATCGCCGAACACCACGCCGACTGCGCCAATCGTCAGCGCCAGCGGCATCCGGGAGGGCGCGGCGGCGGAGTCGGGCGCGGGAAGAGCGGCAGACATAAGCGAGGGAGCTTTCAGCAAGGACGGCGCGCTTTACGCTCGTTGGAGGGTAGCGCAAGATTTTTGTGCGCACCAACAGAACCCGGCATTGCGCGGGCGGCAGCGACAGGGCATAGCAAGCCCATGGTTCCCTTTTCGTTCGCAGGGCACGCACTGATCGCGCTTACGCAAGGGGCGCTGTTCTTGCCGGCGCGGCGCGCGCTGCTGGTTGCTGACCTCCACTTTGAAAAGGCGAGCTGGTTTGCCGCCGCCGGGCAAATGCTGCCGCCCTATGACAGCATGGCAACGCTGGACGCGGTGGCCGCGCTGGTCAATCAGCTGGCGGCGACGGAAGTGTGGTGCCTGGGGGACAGTTTTCATGATTCAGCCGGGCCCGGCCGGTTGCCCGACGATGCAGCGGCCGTGTTGTCGGCGCTCACGGCGCGCGTCCGCTGGACGTGGATCACGGGCAATCACGACGCGGCACCGGCGCTTCGCTGCGGCGGGGTGCTGGTCGATGAGGTCGATGTGGACGGGTTGATGCTGCGCCACGAGGCAGTGCCCGACGATCTCCGGCCGGAGCTGTCGGGGCATTTCCATCCCAAGTTTCGGGTGAATTTGCGCGGCCGGCACGTGTCGCGCCGGTGCTTTGTCGCCACCGACCGCAAGCTTGTGCTGCCCGCATTCGGGTCCCTGACTGGCGGGCTGGATGCGGGCCACCCCGCCATCATCCGCGCCGTCGGCACCGGTGCCGAAGCACTGGTGCCGCTCGACAACAGGCTGCTGCGCTTTGCGCTGGCTGCCTGATCCCCGGACAATCAGCCGGTCTTGGTGCGCAGAATCGTCGGGAAAGCCTCGCGAAGGGCCGCAACCTTGGGCTTGTCAAAGCGCACGATATAGGGGTGGAAGGGATTATTCCGGAAGAAATTCTGGTGATAGCCCTCCGCCGGGTAAAACGTGCCCTGCTCGATCTTGGTGACAATCGGCGCAGGAAAGGCATGCGCCTTTTGCAACTGAGCGATATAGGACGACGCGACCGCGCGTTGGCTCGCATTCTGCGCGAAGATCGCAGAGCGATAGCTGGGCCCTGAATCAGGCCCCTGGCGGTTGAGCTCGGTCGGGTTGTGCGCGACCGAGAAATAAACGCGCAGCAGTGTCGCGTAGCTGACTATTGCCGGATCATAGACGATCTTGACCGACTCCGCGTGACCGGTCGTCTCGGAGCTTACCTGGTCATATGTCGCGGTATTGGCCGCCCCGCCAGCATAGCCGCTGGTGACTGACTTCACGCCCTTGATCTGTTCGAAAACTGCCTCGACGCCCCAAAAGCACCCGCCAGCGAGCACCGCCGTCTGCAGCCCGGGGGTGCGCGGCACATCGCGCAATGCTGTCGGCAACGGTACTGCATGCTCCGCATTGGCAGGGCCGCCAAAGGCAATCAACGCAAGGCCGCCAAAGCCTGCGCCGGCAACAAGCAAACGATTCATCGGTATCTCCGCAATGTTCATTCACATACTACGGGCGAGCGCCACCGCAGGTTACGCCGTGGATGGGTAAAATCGCCGGTCAGCCACCAGGGGATATGGCCGCCGCCCGCTCCAGCAAGGCCTGCCGCGCCTCGACGGGCTGCAGAGCAAGCACCCCCAGGGTACCAAGCGCAAACCCGGCAACTAGCTGCCACAGCAACGCGGACGACAGCAATTTGCCCATGAACCATTCCTCGGAGGCCGAACACCAATGGTGCGGGCTTGGACGCCGGCCAGTGGCCTCAGACCATTGCCCTCAGGGCTAAAATCGGTCGCCCGGCCGCAACTTCAAGCCCAATATAAACTTGGCGCGCCTGAACCTCGGCTTACTGGATTGGTTAGGCGAGCGCCGCCGACGCCGTCTGGATGCGTTCGCATGCCGAACGGAGGATATCCTCCGACGTCGCATAGCTGATCCGCATCGCCGGGCTGAGCCCAAAGGCCGCACCCTGCACCACCGCGACCTTCGCTTCGTCGAGCAGATAGGCAACAAATGCCTCATCACTGTCGATGATCGCGCCCTTGGGCGTCTTTTTCCCGATCAGCCCCGAAAATTCCGGGTAAACATAAAACGCGCCTTCGGGCCGCGGGCAGGTGATGCCGGTCGCCTGGTTCAGCATCGATACCACAAGATCCCGCCGCGACTGGAAGGCGCGCGCGCGCTCGGCAAGGAAACACTGATCGCCGGTCAGCGCGGCAACGGCTGCTGCCTGCGCGATCGAGCACGGGTTGCTGGTCGATTGCGACTGCAGCTTCGACATGGCCTTGATGAGCCAGGGCGCGCCGCCCGCAAAGCCGATCCGCCAGCCCGTCATCGCATAGGCCTTTGAGCAGCCGTTCACGGTCAGCGTGCGCTCGTACAGGTCGGGGCAAACCTGAGCGATGGTCGCAAATTCAAAGCCGTCATAGATGATATGCTCATACATATCGTCCGCGAAAATCCAGACATGCGGGTGGCGGCGCAGCACCTCGCCAAGCGCGCGCAGTTCGTCTGCCGAATAGGCAGCGCCCGTGGGGTTGGACGGCGAGTTGAGGATGACCCATTTGGTGCGCGGGGTAATCGCGGCGTCAAGCTGCTCAGGGTTCAGCTTGTAATTCTGGTGGGCACCTGCTGCCACGAACACCGGCACGCCGCCTGCAAACAGCACGACATCGGGATAGCTCACCCAATAGGGCGCGGGCACGATTACCTCGTCGCCAGCATCGAGCGTTGCGACCATTGCGTTGAACAGCGTGTGCTTGCCGCCGACGTTCACGCTGATCTGGCCAACGTCATAATCCAGCGCATTATCGCGGCGGAACTTGGCGACGATGGCTTCTTTAAGCTCGGTGGTGCCGTCGACATTGGTATATTTGGTCTGGCCGTCGCGGATCGCCTTGATCGCGGCTTCTTTCACGAAATCGGGCGTGTCGAAATCGGGTTCGCCCGCGCCCAGCCCAATCACGTCAACCCCAGCGCGCTTCAACTCCAGCACGCGCGATGTGATGGCCAGCGTTGGCGAGGGCTTGATGCGGCCGAGCGCGGCAGAGGGATGCATGGGCGAGACCCTAGTAGTGGAAGCGAGCGCTGTGGCTATTGCCGGGAATGTTGTTGCGGCGCAACCGCTCAGCTTGCAACAATAGCAGCGATAAGCCCGCGCACCGCGTTGCCGATGAAGAACCCGCCGCGCAAATCCTCTGGCGTGATGTCGCCCTCCACCACCTCGCCACGCGCAAGCATTTCGGCGCGCAGCACCCCCGGCAGCAGCCCCCGGGCGAGCGGCGGCGTGGTCAGCACGCCTGCTTTCCGGGCAAAGACATGGGTGAAGCTGCCCTCAGTCAAAAATCCAGCGCCATCAGTGAACAGCACCTCGAACCCGGCCTGCGCGCGCCGCGCGTCGTCATAAAAGGCGCGGGCGGTGGTCTTGTGGCGCAAGCGAAAATCGCCTGGTGAAACGGGCAGCGGCATAATCGTAACGGCGACGGGCTCGTCGGGATGCGCAGGCGCGGGCGCTGTCTCGATGGCGATGGCACCGGTTGGCGAGAGCAGCAGCCGCACCCGGCTTGGCACGCGCAGCCTGAAGGTTGCGGCCTGCAATTCGTTGCGCGCGCCGTGCCGGTCGAACGGGAACCCGAAGCACCGGGCGCTCGCCTGCAGGCGCGCGATATGCGCATCAACGCGGCGCAGCCCGTCGTCAGGGTCGAACGCCATTGTCTCAATAAGATCGAACGGGCGGGCGCCGCGAGCGAGGAAGGCGGTTTTCGCCTGCGTTTCGTCCCATTCGGCGGCGGCGACCGAATCGGCGACGATCCCGCCGCCGGTCCCGAGCATGGCCGTCTGCGCGCCGTCAGCAATCGTCAGCGTGCGGATGGCGACGTTGAACACGGCATCACCGCTGGCCGCGATCCGGCCAATCGCGCCACAATAGGCACCGCGCGGCGGCATGGCATGCTCAACCTCGGCAATTGCCTGCATTGCGCGAATTTTTGGGGCGCCAGTGATCGAGCCGCACGGGAACAGCGCGGCGAGCACGTCAATGGCATCCCTGCCGGGCGCGAGCGTCGCGGTAACCACGGACACCATCTGATGGACCGTCGGGTAGCTCTCAATCTCGAACAACGCGGGCACGGCGACGCTGCCGGCCACGGCCACGCGCGCAAGATCGTTGCGCATCAAGTCAACGATCATCAGATTCTCGGCGCGCTGCTTGGCGTCTTCTTTCAGGGCGTTTGCTGCGGCCGCGTCGCCGCTTGCAGAGGCGCCACGCCGCGCCGTCCCTTTCATAGGCCGACAGCTGAGCTGATCGCCCTTGAGCGCGAAGAACAGTTCAGGCGACAGCGACAGCAGCGTCTCCTCGCCGGTTGCGACCACGGCGCCAAAGCCTGCGGCCGAAGCGGAGCGCAGCCGGGCATAGAGCGCAAGCGGATCGCCGAGGAACGGCAGCTGCGCCCGGTGGGTCAGGTTCGCCTGATAGATGTCGCCCGCGGTGATGAGCCGCTGCAGCGCGGCCACGTGCGCTGCATGGCCGGC
>JBJXEC010000203.1:0-10761 GCA_046155125.1 Sphingomonas sp.
ACGGGCCGCGACGTGCCCATCGAAGAGCGCAGCGCCGACGAGGTAACCCATGTTACTGGCGATGGCGGCGCCATCCGCGTGACGCAATCGGGCGCGGCAAACCCGGCTTTCGATGTGACGCCCGCAAGGCTCGTGACGGGATACATCACTGAGCAGGGCGTCAGCGCGACGATCTGACGGCGAGCGGCAGATAATTCGCCCGATAACCGGTAGTCCCAAAGCTGACGGCCGGTTGCAGCGCTGGCCGCGGCCAGACCGACCAGCACCGCCGCAAGCTCCGACGAGCGAAAAGTTACAAAGGTGACAGGGTTCTTATAGGGCATCGCAGTCCCGGTCTGCGCCAGCGGCTTCTCCCGCGTGATCGACGGTTTGAAAGAGCGGCTGCGACCCTAACGCTTAAGCGAGGTGTAGAAAAGTTGGGGATGGTTTCGACGCCGGAGCAGCCGTTCGGCCGGCGCCGGAATGATTTCCGAAACCGCGGTCGGTTGGCGGCTGCATGCCAAGTGCGAGCCAACCGGCACCACGCGCCTGCTTACCGCGCGGTTGGGTTCCAGTCGGGTGCGAATCCCGGCGCAACAAACGCAAATGCCGCACCGCCGGGGTCACTGATCGTAATTCCGGCGTGCTGTGGATCGGCGGCGCAGAACAGAAAGAGCGCGATGCGATCACCTCCTGGCGACACTTTGGGCACGCCAGCGATACAGTCGACCTTGGCGGGCAGGCTTAGGTCGGTCTCGATCTTGCCGGGCGCATAAGGATCGCTTGAGAATTTGAACAAATGTCGCACGGTCATTTCGGGATGGCCTGGTACAGTCGTCGGCAGCCCCCGCGAGCTGTAAAGCGTCTTGCCGTCTGGACTAATCCCGGGATCGGCATCGCCGCTCTGCTCCAGGCCTGCGGGCGTACAATTCGGGCCGCCGTCGGTGATCTTGGTGCGGCCGGCTCCATCGGGGCGGATGCGGTCAATCCGCACCTTGAAGCAGCCGCCGATATTCTGCGCGACCGTGAAATAGATCCAATTGTCGCTCGACCAGAGATAATCGCCCCATTGGACATCGTCAGCCGCGCCGCTCGGGCGCGCGATAATGCGGGGCGCAGAGCCATCTGCATTCATCACCCAGAGCGCATCGTTGGAATAAACACCATAGGCGATTTGCTGGCCGTTGGGCGACCAGACCGCCTGAATTGCATTGCCGCTACGGGTCAGCATGGTCTCGGTGGCGCGCGCACGGTCATAGACGACGATGTCGGTTACAGCGTTGGGCGAGCCGAAGCCGCCGCGCGCGAATTTGGTGTACAGCAATTTGGTGCCGTCCGGGGAGAAGTGCGGGAGAAAGTTTTCGAGACCATCGCTAGTAATCGCGATCCTGCCGGTTCCGTCGAGGTTAATCGTGAAGACCGGTTGCAAGTCTGTCGGTGAGGGAAAGGTCGATCCGGTAAAAACCAGCGCCGGGCTGGTCAGGCCCGAGCCACCATTTGAGGTCAACCCGCCGGAAATTGGGGGCTGGGGCGGTGAAGGTGCCGGTGCGGGGGTTCGTGATTGAGTCGATGAAGAGATTGCGTTGGTGACGCTCCGAGGCTGGCCGTCACCCCCGCAGCCAGCCACCGCGAGCACCGCGATCGATAGAAGAATATGCGATACAATTTGATAATTGCAGTGACGATCCATCAGCGGCACTCCTCTTGTTGTTGATGAAGACGCGGCGCGATGCGCCGTTGGATGCAGACCGGTGCGAAATTATTTGCCGCTGCATCCAAACGGCCCGACACCCTCGTCCTGTCGACATCGACATGGGAGCATCGCATGGAACTGATCGTGATATTGGGCGCGCTGGTGCTCATCGGCATCGCAACCGCGTGGACCGCGCAGCGGACGGCCGCGCAGACTGAGGCGACCATTAGGTGTGCCATCGAAAAGGGCGTACTGACCGACGCAGCGCTGATCCCGGCCTTGCGCGAGCCTGCCGGGCTTAGCTGGGTGGAACGGCTGAACCTCCTTGGCATGATCGTGCTGTTTGCCAGCGGTGGCATTGTCCTCATTGGTGTCGTGCTGATTATCTCGGGCACCGGTATCCCGGTGCCGCTGTTCGCGCTGTCCGCCTTTTCGGCATCGTTTGGCGGCGGCCTGATCTATTGCGGGCGCTGGCTGCAACGGACACGCAGTAAACCGTAAGCGCGCCGGTGCCCCCTGCCGATCAGAACAAGCGCACGGTGCTGCTGGCAATCAGCGGTGATATCGGTGCGTTCGAGACTATGGTGCGATCGCACCAATCCTATGTGCTGAGGCTGCTTCGCCGGAGTTGTGGCGATGCAGCGCTGGCTGAGGACCTGGCCCAGGCGACCTTCCTCAAAGCGTGGCAGCAGCTTGCGAGTTTGCGCGATGCAGCGGCGTTGCGCGGCTGGCTGCGGCGGATTGCGCTCAACAATCTGGTCGATGCTGCGCGGCGGGGAACGATCGCAACCGACGCTTTGACCGAGAATATCGAGGCCGCCCAGTCGTCCGGGCGAAAGGACGACCCGCTGGAGCGAATGGACATGGACCGTGCGCTAGATGGCCTTGCCTATGCACCCAGAACCTGCATCGTGCTCGCCTATGGCGAGGGTATGAGCCATGCCGAGATTGCCGACGCCCTGGACATGCCAATAGGGACCGTGAAATCGCACATCGCACGCGGACTCGCGCGCCTGCGCATCGCATTAGAACCGGGAACAGAATCAGATGGCTGAATTTGAAACGGAGCTTTCAAATCGATTGGCGGCGGCCTCGGATGCCGCAGCACCCGATATTGCAGGCCGCGTCGCCGCGGTTCTCCAGCAGCAGGAAGCGGCGCGGCGGCGGTCGGCCATTGGGCTCGCAGCCTTGCTGACCTTCGCACCGGCGGTGGCCATTGCAATTGTCGTCTTTGGCGCTGATCGCGCACTCAATATACTTGCAACCGACGCCGGCTGGGACTGGGTATTGAAGATACCTGTGGCGTTCATTGCCGTGGCCATCGCGTTTGGCGCGAGCGCAGCGGCCGGCATATTGATGCACCAGATCAAGCGCTAACGGGTCGTTTTCAGCCGCCCCCGTCGCGGCCATGATCCGCCTCAACGGCACCGCCATCCGCGTAACGGAGTCGGGTGTGGCGAACGCGGCTTTCGAGGTAACGTCTGCAAGGCTGGTGACGGGGCGCATCACCGAGCGGTGCGTCAGCAGGACGATCAAATTGGCCCTTCGACTAGCGTCGCCGACTCAAGACCCTCAAAGGCCTAACGCCATTCGAATATGTCGCCCGCATCTGGATAGAAGAGCCAAATCGATTCAAAATCGATCCGTATCACCACTCCGCGGGACTAAACATAATCGACAAACTCACTATTAGTGGCGTTTGAAAAATTCTAGCCCATCCAAATATCGTTGAATAGCGCGCTCAGAAAACGCCAATACGCCTTCCCATCGCGATGGCCTGCGCTAGGGCCGCCGCCCCATCCGCTCCAGCGCTGCATCGATCGTCTCATCGGCCTTGGCAAAGCACAGCCGCACCACATTGGTCACCGCGTCCTGCGCGTAAAAGGCGCTGACCGGGATCGCCGCCACCCCGGCCTCCTCGACCAGCCAGTCGCAAAACGCGACATCGGCCATGGCGATGCCGGATGCCGCCAGATCAATGTTGAGGAAATAGGTCGCTGCACTTGGCAGCACGGCATAACCCCGGTCGGCGAGGCCGGCCGCCAGCCGGTCGCGTGAGCGCTGGAAGCTGGCGCGCATCCCCTCAAAATAGGCCATGTCCTTGGCGAGGCCGAAGGCGGCGGCGGCCTGAAGGTTGGGCGGCGTGGTGAAGGTGAGGAACTGATGGGCTTTGGCCAGCACGCTGGAGAGCTGGGGGACAGCACACATCCACCCGACCTTCCACCCGGTGAGTGAGAATATCTTGCCGGCCGACCCAATCTTCACCGTGCGATCGCGCATGCCCGGCAGCGCCATGAGCGGCAAGTGCGCGCGTCCATCGAACACGACATGCTCCCAAACCTCATCGCAAATGGCGATCGTGTCATGCGCCACGCAAAAATCGGCGATGATCGCGAGTTCTGCCGCCGTCATCATCGTGCCCGCCGGGTTGAGCGGGTTGTTGAGGACAACCAGCTTGGTTCTAGGCGATGCCACCCGCGCGAGCGCCTGCGCGGTTACCTGCCACGCCGGCGGCTCCAGCCGCACCAGCCGCGCGACACCGCCCGCGCGCTCAACCAGCGGCAGATACGCGTCGTAAAGCGGTTGAAACATCACCACTTCATCGCCCGGCGAAATGAGGGCGAACAGCGCAGCCGCCAGCGCCTCGGTCGCGCCAGAGGTCACGATCACCTCTGCGGCTGAAAGGTCCAGCCCCTGATGCGCCGCATAATGATCCGCCACGGCCTGCCGCAACTCGGGCAGCCCGGCCATTGGCGGATATTGGTTGGAGGCGCCCAGCAGCGCGCGCGCGGCTTCGGCCAGCACATCATCAGGCCCGCGCCCGTCAGGAAAGCCTTGCCCAAGGTTGATCGCGCCGGTGGCGCGGGCCCGCGCAGACATCGCTTCAAATATCGTCGTGCCAAGGCGGGAATAGACGGGGTTCATGCAACGCTGCCTGAGAATTGGGTGGAGATCGGGTGCTCGTCATGCGTCAAATGAGCAAAGCGGCGCAAGTCGCCGCGAAAACGCCATGACAAACCTGTTGGCCAGCCCAATGCCCGCCTGGCGCGTACTCGCCAAATCTGTGAGCACCTGTAACATGCCACGGCGCATGCCCGAAATACCGCCAACCGGCCGGAGAGATATCATCTTAGCCACCACCTGCACCTGCCCGCCAAGCCACGAGCAAAGCTGATATGCGGATCGCGATAACTGGCGCCGCCGGGTTGCTTGGCAGCGCGCGGGCCGATTCGCTTGTGCAATCCGGCCATGGCGTGCTGGCGCTGGTCCACCAGAATGCGGATCTTGTCGCCAATGATGGCCGTCCACTTGCGAGCATGGCATGGTCTGGCGCTGCCGCCGGATCAGGCGAACTAGTCACGCTGCGCGCGGACATTACCGAACCCATGATCGGGCTTGACCCAGAGCTTGCGGCAATCGTCGGGACGCAGATCGATCTTGTCGTGCATGCCGCCGCACTCACCGCGTTCGAGGCACCCTGGGAGCGCCACCAGGCAATCAACGTCGACGGCACCGCCAATGTGATCGCCACTTGGCCGGATGTGCCGCTGCTCTATGTCAGCACGGCCTATGTCTGCGGCGAGCAGGACGGTGCGATTGCTGAAGCGCCGCGCGCAGACGGCAACGCCTTCAGCAACGGCTATGAGCGATCAAAAGCAGCCGCCGAAGCGCTGGTTTTTTCGGCAGGCGCGGCGGGCCGGCCGATTGCGATTGCACGACCGAGCGTGGTGCTCGGCACGTATGCAAGCGGCACGATCCGCAGCTTCGACACTTTTTATGCCGTGTTCCGGTTGCTCGCCGAAGGGCGATTGTCCGCGCTGCCCGCCGCACCGGGCGCCGCGATTGATTTCGTACCGATCGATCATGTGATCGGCGGGTTGGCCGACATCATCAGCCGGTGGGACGCAGCGCAAGGCAAGGTCTTTCATCTGACCTCGGGCGCGCCCGTCAACATCATGGATTTTCACGCAGCGATGGCGGGCGTGCCGCATTTCTCCCCGCCGGCGTTTCTGGCGCCCGAGCAGTTCGACGCCAAGGCACTGCCGGCCATCGAGCGACGGATTTATGACCGGGCGGTGCGGCAATATATGGGCTATTTCGCCCGCGCGCCTCGTTTTGCGACCGGCAATGTTATAGCGCTGTCGGGCCGGGTGTGCCCGCCGATGGACACGTCGGCACTGCACAGAATGATCGGCTATGCAATGAACCGCGGCTTCCTGAAAAGCGCCTAGCGAACATCGGGGTAAAGCTTGCCGAGCCGAGCGCGCGCGCCAAAGCTCCACAATATGCCAATCTTGAAGAAGACCCAATTGGCTTTGAGCGGCCCCCAGGCGGCAATCCGCCGGTCCGACGTCCACACCCAGCGTGGCACCATGCGAATGTGGCCGAGCCGGGCAAGCTTGATGCACAGATCGGCCTCTTCCATGATCGCGACACCCGGATCGCATCCGCCGACCGCCAGAAAATCGGCGCGGCGAAAAAACATCGCATGGTCGCCAAACAGCAGCCGCACCCCGCGCACGAACAGATGCGGCCGCATGATGAGCGGCGCATACCATGTCTTGATCCAGTTGTGCGCGGTCGTCACCCAGCGCGTGCCGCCCGGCCCGGCAATGCGCGGCGTAAAGCTCGCCAGCGCCATTGTGCGATCCGCCATGGTCGCGCGAATGACGGCCACACCATCCGGCGGCAGCGCCGAATCGGCATGGAGCACGCACACCACCTCACTTTGCGCCTGCTCGACGCCATAGTTGATCTGCACCGCACGGCCGCGCTTGGGCGACAGCACGACTCGCAAGCCCGCCGCCTGCGCCAGGGCGACGGTTGCGTCGCTCGATCCGCCATCGACGAGCAGCAGTTCATCAGCGGGCGGATCGAGCAGGTTGAGCGCGGCAATCGTCGCCGGCAGCGCGGCCGCTTCGTCGAGCGCGGGGATGAGGATGGTTACACGCATGAGCCCACCAGCCACGGCCAGCGCGCCAGATCTTCGGGCCGGTCACAATCGGCGAGCACCGGGAGCATGGCGGGGGCGATATCGCGCGCGGCGAGGCGCTTGAGTGTTTCGGTCAGCACGGCCGGCGTGCTCCACGCCATATCGGCGAACAAAAAGGCGTGCGACGCGGCGACACCAATCAGATAATAGCCGCCATCCTCCGCCGGCCCGAGCACTACGTCGTGCGTGGTGAGGGCATCAATCGCCGCACGCACATGATCGGGCGACAGGTCGGGCGTGTCGGCGCCAAAGAAAATAACCGGAGATGGTTCAAGCGCGGCCAGCAGCCGGGCCGTCAAGTCACCCTGCGGCTGCCGCACATAAACAAGCCCCTCGCCAAGCCAGGCGCGAAACGCCGGCTCGTCGGCACCGGTATAGTGAATTTCAACCGGGCATTTCGCTGCACCTGCCACCAGTGTCGCGACGGTTCTTTCCGTCAGCGTGCGATGAATGGCAGCCGCCGCCAGGGCGCCAACCCCCGGAATCAACCGGGTCTTGGCCTTATCGGGTTCAGGAAAACGCGTGAACAACGCGAGCCGGGGGGGCGCCATCAGGCATGTCTATCCTACCTTAGGCAAAGCTTGAAGCACCGACCCTGCCCATACCGTCCAAGCTTTTGACAAAGAGCGCCGAATTGGGGCGTTGGTGGACAGGGCTGGATTCGAACCAGCGTACGCTTGCACGGGCAGATTTACAGTCTGCTGCCTTTAACCACTCGGCCACCTGTCCATATGGGCGCCAAAAAGCGAGGCGGTCCAATGCCTATCCCTAGCTCTCCTGTCAACGCCGCCTTGCGCTGTGGCGGATCACGCAATAACCCTCGCAACAATATTGCTCGAATCCACCACAGCCAAAACGAAAGGAAAATCTGCTGATGCGCGCTTCCCTGCTGCTCGCTGCTGCAACCGTGGCGATGGCCACTCCAGTCCTTGCGCAATCGGTCGACAAGTCGGCAACCGCGCGGATCATCGAGGAAGGCATTAATCACGGTCAGGTCATGGTCACGGCTCAGCATCTTGCCGACGTCATTGGTCCGCGCCTCACCAACTCGCCTGCCATGCGCAAAGCCGAAGACTGGACGCAGGCAAAGTTCCGCGAATGGGGCCTCGCAAATGTTCATAAAGAAGGTTTTGACTTCGGGCGCGGCTGGTGGATCGAGCGCTCCAGCGTGCGCATGGTCAGCCCGCGTCCGGTGCAGCTGACGGCGATTCCCATTGCCTGGACGCCAGCGACGAACGGCGCGTTGTCTGCGCCCATCATCGTGGCCCCCATCAGCAAGGAGGAGGATTTCACGAAGTGGAAAGGCAAACTTGCTGGCAAAATCGCACTGGTCAGCCGCCCGACCACGGGCTCCGAGCCAAGCGAAGCGCCGTTCCAGCGGCTGTCGGGCGACGATATCAGCAAGCTCGACCGGTTCCAGCAGCCGCGCTACGATCCCGAAACGGCGGACCGGCGCTTGAAGCGGCTCGACTTCGCCAAAAAGCTCGATGCGTTTTTGAAGAGCGAGGGCGCGGTTGCCTGGGTTCAACAGTCCCGGCTCGATGGCAAGCTGATCCACGGTGAAGGCTATTTGTTTGGTGTTGACGACACCCCGTCGCTGCCCGCGGTCGAAATCGCAGCGGAAGATTATCGTCGCCTCGCGCGGCTGGCCAAATCGGGCAATGCCCCGATGCTGGAAATCGACAGCCTCGTCCATTTCGACGACAGCGACCGCCAAGCGTATAATATATTTGCGGAAATTCCCGGCACTGACCCAAAGGCCGGCTACGTCATGGCCGGTGCACACCTCGATTCCTGGGTGGCGGGCGACGGCGCGGCAGATAACGGCGCAGGGTCATCGATGATTATGGAGGCCGCCCGCATCCTGATGGCAAACGGCGTGCGGCCAAAGCGCACCATCCGCTTTGCGCTCTGGGCGGGCGAAGAGCAGGGCCTGCTGGGCAGCCGCGCCTATGTGGAAAAATACCTCGCGACGCGCGGCGCACCCAGCGACGCCAAACAGACCGGCATTGCCAGCTATTTCGGCTGGTCGAACCGCTGGCCGATCACGCCCAAGCCGGGCTTCAACGATCTTGCCGCCTATTTCAACATTGACAATGGCTCCGGCAAATTGCGCGGCATTTATGCTGAAAACAATGCCGCGGTCGTGCCGATTTTCCGCGAATGGCTGGCCCCGTTCGCGTCCATGGGCGCATCCGCTGTAGTCATCCAGAAAACGGGCGGCACCGATCATGTGTTCATGCAGCAGGTGGGCGCACCGGGGTTCCAGTTCATTCAGGACCCGCTCGACTATTTTCCGCGCGTCCACCACACCAGCGTCGACACTTTCGACCACCTGAAAGCTGACGATATGCGGCAGGCCTCAACGATATTGGCGAGCTTTTTGTTGAACGCGGCCAATGCCGACAAGGCGCTGCCACGGCCGCCCCTCCCCACCCAGCCAGCGGTAACCGACCCGTTCGCTTACCCAAATGACGATGATTAATGGCAAAACGCGGACACAGACCAAGCACGGGCGTTGGCGGCAAGCCCCGCTTCTGGGGGCGCCACGCGGTGACGGCCGCGCTCGCCAACCCCGAGCGCGTGGTGCGCAAATTGTGGGCAACGCGCGAGGCGATGGCCTCGCTCGACATCCCGCCCGTCATTCCGGTGGTCTATGCCGAGGTGACGGACTTGGCGCGGCTCGTGCCGTCGGATGCGCCGCATCAGGGGCTGGTCGCTGAAGTTGATCCGCTGGAGGACATGTGGCTGGGCGATTTGCTGGAGCATGGCGCCGATGATGAGCGCCCGCTGCTGGTGCTGGATCAGGTTACCGACCCGCATAATGTCGGCGCCATCCTGCGATCGGCGGCCGCGTTCGGGGCACTGGGCATCATCACACAAGACAGGCATTCCCCGCCCGAATCGGGGACGGTGGCGCGCGCGGCTTCCGGTGCGCTTGAAATCATGCCCTGGGTGCGTGTCGTCAACCTGGCGCGCGCGCTCGACGAAATCGCCGAGGCGCAGTTCTGGCGGATTGGCCTGACCGGTGAAGCACCCATCGTGCTGGCCGATGCCATTGCCGGCGGCGGCCGCACCGCGCTGGTGCTGGGCGCCGAGGGGGAAGGCATGCGGCGCAACACCGAGGAGCATTGCGACGTGCTCGCGCGCTTGCCGATCTCGCCGCTGATGGAGAGCCTGAACGTGTCGAATGCGGCAGCGATTGCGCTGTACGCGGTGGCCGCGCGGGGCTGAACCGGCGGCCGCGCCGGTCAATCCTCTTCGGCGACCGTCACCTTCAGGCCATCAAGCGCCTCCGTGAACGCAATCTGGCACGACAGGCGGGAATATTCGGTGCGGTCAGAGGTCGACTCGAGCAGGTCGTTTTCGTCCTCGCTCATCTTGGGCAGTTTGGCCGCAAATTCCGGGTCGACATGCACATGGCACGTGGCGCAGCTGCAATTGCCGCCGCACAGCGCAAGGATTTCGTCAACGCCGCCATCGCGCAGCACTTCCATTACCGAAAGCCCCGCCTCGCCGTTGATGGTCCGTTCTTCCCCGTTGCGAGTGACGACGATAAGCTGCGGCATGTGTGATACCTTTCTGGCGCGTTGTTGGCGCCGCCATGCCGCGCGCGCGCGGCGATTTCAAGGAAACTGTTAATGGGCCTGACCGCAGACCAACTTACGACGGCGCTCGATACGCTGGCCGCACGCGAGCCCGGCATTGCGCGGGTGCTCGCCCTTGCCGGCTATCCTGAACCTCGCATTCGAGAGCGTGGCTACGCAACCCTGTTGCGCACGATTGTTGGCCAGCAAGTGAGCGTGAAGGCGGCGGCGAGCGTTTGGAACAAGCTGGAGGGGCTCGTTGGCACGCTTGATGATCCCGCAGGCATCCTGGCGGCAAGCGACGAAGCCCTGCGCGAGGCAGGCCTATCGCGCCAAAAGGCAAGCTATGCGCGCAGCCTGGCCGAAGAAGTGACGAGCGGCGAGCTCGACCTGATGCACTTGCCCGCCGATGACGAAGAGGCGATTGCCGCGCTCACCCGCGTAAAGGGCATCGGCCGCTGGTCGGCGGAGATCTATCTTCTGTTCGCCGAAGGCCGCGAGGACATTTG
>JBJXEC010000204.1:0-3192 GCA_046155125.1 Sphingomonas sp.
TACAAAACGGGTATCCGGTTTGAGGGATGGTCGCGGCGCGCCGGATTTGGCAGCTATTTTCATCCGTTTGCGACCGCGCTCGATGGACACACCCAAGGGGATTTTTTTGCAAATGCCGCGGCGCGGCGCGGTGGCGCGGATGTCGTGGCGCTGCCGGACCGGTTCTATCTGCCCGCCTGGCTCGCCGCTAACCGGCGCGCGCCAATCGCGCCTGCGCATTTCCCGTTCGAGGTGAGCTATGGCTATCATTTCGACGCGCATCTGGTGGGCGCGGTTTTGCGTGAGTATGCAGTGGCTAGCGGTGTCGTGCACCTTGAGCGGCGTATCGAGTCGGTTGCGCTTGCTGAGAACGGCGATGTCCGCGCGCTGATTGGAGAAGGTGGCGAAGAAATCACTGGTGACCTGTTCGTCGATTGCAGCGGCTTTCGGGCGCTCATTGCCCAGCAAGCGCTCCGCGTGCCGTTTCTGAGCTTTGGTGATAACTTGTTCAACGACGCAGCGGTGGTGATGCCAACGCCGCGCGACGAGGCCGGTATCAGCCCGTCCACCGCCGCAGTTGCGATGGCCGCCGGCTGGCGCTGGCACATTCCGCTCACCAGCCGCACTGGCAATGGCTATGTCTATGCCTCGCGCTATCTGTCAGCCGATGCTGCCGAAACCGAATTGCGCACAGCACTTGGCCTGCTGGATAGCGACACACCCGCCCGGCATTTGAAGATGAAAGTCGGGCGTGTCGAGCGCAGTTGGGAGCGCAATTGCCTGGCGGTCGGGCTGTCGCAAGGGTTTATTGAGCCGCTTGAGGCGACCGCGCTGCATATCGTGCAGGCAAGTGTCGAGGGGTTCATCAGCGCCTATCAGGCGGGCGGCTTCACGGCGCAACACCGCGGCACATTCAACACACAGATTGCGCGGCGTTATGACGGCATTCGCGATTACATTGTTGGGCATTACCGGCTCAACCAGCGCGGCGACACCGCTTATTGGCGCGACAATGCCGGCAATCAGGCGCTGTCGGACTCGTTGAAGTCGTTGTTCACGTGCTGGTTTACAGGTGGTGACATGGTGGCCGAAGTCGATCGCCAGAAGATTGGCGGCTATTACGCGCCGCTCTCTTGGTATTGCCTGTTTGCGGGCTATGGCACCTTCCCCGATGATGCGCGGTTGCAGGCTGTGCCCGATACCGGACGGATGGCTGCGATTGACGACTTTATCGGGCGCTGCGGCGGGAACTTTGCGGACCATGACGTAACCTTGGGAGCGCTTGGTCGCTAATCTGCGAAATTATCGGTCGGGCCAGTGGTTACGGACATCTCGTCATGCTACGTTCACGCGCATGTTTCAGTCTGTACCGCACCGTTTCGCCATCGCGATTGCTCCCGATGATATCGACTTCATGGGTCATGTGAACAACGCCAGCTATCTCAAATGGGTGCAGGCGGCCGTGCTCAATCATTGGGAACGACTGGCACCGACTGAGGCTGTGGCGGCCCATTTGTGGGTCGCGCTGAAGCATGAGATCACCTATCGCAAGCCGGCCTTCCTAGCCGATGATGTGGTGGCAACCGTGCTGCTCGAGAAAGTCCATGGCGCGCGGGCCTTTTATGAAACCATCATCAGGCGCGGTGAGGAAGTGCTGGCCGAGGTCAAGTCAAGCTGGTGCTGTGTCGATGCCGACACGTTGCGGCCTGCCCGGCTTACCAGTGCGATTGTCGAGCGATTTTTCGGGCGCCCTGCCGAGTAGCGAAACGGCTTATGGCGCGCCGTCGGTTGGCGCACTCTCTCCGTTGCTGACGATCGCGGCGTTCATGCTGGCGTCAACGTCGTCCATCATGTTTTCGGCTATCGCATTTGACGTGTCGTCGGCCATGGATTGCAGCTTGTCCGCCTTCATCGCCATGTTGTGATCCATCGTATCGGCGTTGTTGGCGAGTGCATGGTCCGTTGGCGACGGCGAACAGCCAGGCGCTGCCAGCAGCAACCCGGCTACCACAACCCAGATGGCGGGGCGGCTCATGGCTTGGGGGTTACCGGGCCGATATCTTCGGGTGCATTGGCAACGGTTGCGATCATTGCGGTCCATGCGGCGACATTCTGGCGGAGCTGCTCGTGGTCGATCCGCTCCAGCGTGTCTTCAGGCGTGTGGTGATAGTCGAAATAGCGCAGGCCCGACTGGTTGAGATCAATGCCCGCGACTCCCTGGCGTACCAGCGGGGCGATGTCGGCGCCGTCGCCGCCAAGCGCGGTGCCACGGACGATGCCGAGCGGGGCGAGCGCGGTTTGCAGCCGGTCGGCAATGGCCTTGGCGCTATCGGGCAAATTGGTCTCGAAACGCCATACCCGGTCAGCGCCAAAGTCCGATTCAGCGACCAGCACGTGCCGCTCGGTTTTGTGCGCTTCGGCATAAGCGCGTGCGCCAGCGCCGCCCGTCTCCTCATCGCCAAACCACACAACCCGCACGGTGCGGCGCGGGGCCGGGCCATCGAGAAGCCGCTTGGCGGCAGCGGCCGTTATCGCGACGCCAGCGCCGTCATCGATGGCGCCCGTGCCCAGATCCCAGCTATCGAGATGGCCGCCGACAAGCACGATTCCGGCGGACGGATCGGTGCCCGGCACGTCGGCAATGACGTTGCCGGTTTCCGTCATGCCCAGGTCGCGCGGGGTAAGCGTCAAGTGCAGCGTGATCGGCTTGCCGCGCTGTATCATCCGGGTGAGATTGTCGGCATCCGATGTCGAAAGCGCCGCTGCGGGAATTGGGGTGACACCCGCCTGGAAGTTCGTCTGCCCGGTGTGCGGCCCCCGCCCATGATCGCTGCCGATTGACCGAACGACGATGGCCGCAGCGCCGCGTTTTGCCGCAACATTTGGGCCCGAAAAGCGCGCAAGCCCAAATTGACCGTAGCTTGAGCCATCTTGCGTAGCGACCATGGCGTTGGAGACAAACGCGATTTTGCCCTTCAGGCTGCCAGCGGGTGCCGCCAGCAAATCGGCAAAGCTGGGGAAATAGGCGATCGGCAGCGTAAGCCCCTCAGCCGGTGTCGCGCCCGATCCGCCAAGCGCCGTCAGTCGCAATTTCTGCGGGAAGGGGCTGACGACTTCAGCGGTTTCGACGCCGCGCACCCATGTTTGCATCATGGTCGTCTCAATATGGACGTTCTTGAATCCAAGCGCCGTAAGCTTGGCGACCGCCCATGT
>JBJXEC010000205.1:0-2902 GCA_046155125.1 Sphingomonas sp.
TTCCTGGCACAGCGCAAGCCGTGGCCGCGTGGGCAGGCGCTCCGGCTGCACATTATGCGCGGTATCGCCGCCGGCCTTTCGGTGCTGGCGTTTTTCTGGGGACTGGTGCGCGTGCCAATGGCGCAGAGCGTTGCGCTGACCTTTCTTGCCCCGTTGATGGCGCTGTTTCTCGCCGGGCTGGTGCTTGGCGAGAAAATTCGTCGCGCGGCGATCTACGGATCGCTGGTCGCCAGTATCGGCGTGCTGGTGATCGCGATGGGGCAGGCGCGCAGCGGCGCCTCGACCGATACGTTGCTGGGCTCAGCCGCGATCATTTTTGCCTCAGTGCTCTACGCTGGCAGTCTCATTCTGCTGCGGCAACAAGCGCAGCTTGCAAGCCCAATGGAGATAACGCTGTTCACGAGCCTAGTCATCTCGGTGCTCCAGCTTGTGGGCGCTCCGTGGCTGGCGACCTGGCCGCGTATCGACCAATTGCCGATCATTGTTATCGCGGCGATCATTGGTTCCTCGTCGGCATGGATGCTGGCCTGGGCCTATGGCCGCGCCGAGACGCAAGTGCTTGCGCAGGTGGAATATACGGCGTTCGTCTGGGCTGCTTTGCTGGGGTGGCTCGTGTTCGACGAGCGCGTGTCTCTGTTTACGGTCGCGGGCGCCGCGCTCATCATTGCCGGGTGCGTGGTCGCGGTGCGCGGCCCGCGCGTGGCCGCCCCGCAAACCGAGGCTGCGGCGTGATGCAAACAATCCGCTTCGCCACCGCAGCCGATGTGCCGACCATCCTCCATTTGGTGCGCGAGCTGGCGATCTATGAACGCGCGCTGGAAAAAGTCGTGGCGACCGAGGCGCTATTGCAGGAGGCGATGTTTGCCAAAACTCCTGCCGCCGAGGCATTAATCGCCGAGATTGACGGCGCCCCAGTTGGCCTTGCGCTGTTCTTCCATAATTTTTCGACATGGACTGGCTGGCGCGGGCTGTATCTGGAAGATCTCTACGTCACGCCGGAAGCGCGCGGGCGGGGGATGGGCAAGGCGCTGCTCAAGCGTCTTGCCGCTATCGCAGTTGAGCGCGGGTGCGCCCGGTTCGAATGGGCGGTGCTGACGTGGAACACCCCTGCAATCGATCTCTACCGGGCGATGGGGGCAGAGGTGATGGAAGAATGGCGCACGTGCCGGGTGTCGGGCGATGCGCTCACCCGGCTCGCGGCACAAAGCTGATGGCCGTCGATGCGGGCCTCATCGACTGGATCGGCGAAGCCCTTGCGCCCATGGGCAACCTCACCAACCGTGCGATGATGGGTGGTGCCACGCTTTATCTCGATGGCACCATCTTCGCGATCATCGCTGACGACGCGCTGTGGCTAAAGGCCGATGCCGATAGCGATATGGTGTGGGACGAGGCCGGGTGCACGCGCTTTACCTATGATTTCGGCCATCGCCGAACCGGCTCGATGAATTATCGCCGCGCGCCTGACGATGTGTATGACGACGCCGATGCGCTGCGGCACTGGGCAACGGTTGCGCTTGGGGCGGGGGCACGGGCGCCGGCCCGCAAACCCCGCCGCAAGGATTAGCGGCGCGACCTCAAGCCTTGGCCGCTGCCTTGGCCCGCTCAATTGCTTCGATCACGATTTGCCGCGCTTCGGCCGCATCGCCCCATTTGCCGACACGGACCCATTTTTCCGGCTCCAGGTCTTTGTAATGGGTGAAGAAATGCTCGATCTGCTGGAGCACGATCGACGGCAAGTCAGTGCGTTCCCCGACATCTGAATAATAAGGGAAGGTCGTGTCGACCGGCACGCAGATCAGCTTTTCGTCGCCGCCATGTTCATCTTCCAGATTTAGCACGCCAATCGGTCGCGCCCGCACGACGCAGCCGGGGATGAAGGGTGAACGCGCGATGATGAGCGCGTCGAGCGGATCGCCATCTGGCGACAGGGTATGTGGCACGAACCCGTAATTGGCCGGATACCGCATGGGCGTATGCAAAATCCGGTCGACGAACAGTGCGCCAGACGCTTTGTCGAATTCATATTTTACAGGCTCACCGCCCACCGGCACTTCGATGATGACGTTCAGGCTGTTGGGCGGATCATTGCCCACAGGCACCATGTCGATACGCATGAAATGTTCCTATTTGGCTGCAAGTAGCCGGTCCAGGCCACCCTCTCCGGACCCCGTCTTTTCCAGTCGCGGATAGCGCAGGCCGCCATGATAGTCGATCCTCGCTTCGGTAATCTGGTCACCATTTCTGACGACAAGGACAATTGGCCCCTTTTCGGTCGTGGCGGCGGTGACGGCGTCCTTCAGGCGTTCAGGCGTGTAGGTCTGGCCTGCGACGGCCGTGATGGTGTCGCCAACCGTCAACCCGGCATCGAACGCAGGGCTCCCCCAGGCGACGCTGTTGACGTCGCCCATTGCGCCCAGCCCGAGCCCGATCGAGAAGCTGAGGTCTGTACGCTTGCGCTGTTTTTCCGCCGTCTTGAAATAGGGGGTTGGCGTGTCGGTGTAGACGAGCCTGTACCCATTGGCGGCAAAGCCCGCGAGCGGTGCTGGCGCGCCCGTTTCGTCAAGCCGTTGGCGGAGCAATCCGGCCCAGTCATAGGGCAATATCTTGCTGAGCGTCGCGGCCACCTCGTCGAAGGAGTACGTCACTTCGCCCCGGTCGCCATCGTTGATGCCGAAAAAGGCGCGCGCAAAATCGTCCATCGACTTGGTGCCGCCGGACTTAGCGCGCAGGATAGAATCGACCTCCATCCACACCAGCAGCCCTTCATTGTAATAATCTTCGGAACGCTGCCAGCTTGCCCAGCCCTTCGGCGCGCGGCGCGACATGGTGGGGTCATTCGTCGTGTCCTGCAACGGCCGCCATTGGCGCGCCACGGTCGCGTCGAGATTGGCCATGATAT
>JBJXEC010000206.1:0-3670 GCA_046155125.1 Sphingomonas sp.
TTTTCGTGGACGCCAAGGACGAGGCCGCACGGGCGTTCTACGAACGCCACGGCTTTGAACGTCTCCCCGGCGACACGCGCCGACTCTGCCTCCCCATCGCGACCGCGTTGAAGATCATCGAGGCCGATTAGCCTCGCGCATCCCTGATAGGGATGCGTGGTTTGAAATGCACGCTCTCAACTTCCTATCAAGCTGCGCCCAGCATCCCGGCTGCAAAAACAGCGATTTTTCGGCTCCGCGATCCGGCCAATTCAATCTGGCCGATATATGGTATCTATGTGAAGCGCGCTTGCGATATTCTTGTCTGCCGCTTGCCATATAGATGATTGCGTGATCTTTTGGTCATGGTCGCAACGTGCTCCCCGATTGGCATATGGCTGCCACTTTGTTGATAGCGCCTTGCCGGCCACTTGCTGCAAGGTTTGTTCGAGCCTGGCAGGATGGTCGACGCGCCCACGTGTCGACGCGTAGACCTTAGCATTCATTGGGACCCCGCGGGATTGGTCCAAGGCGCTCAGCTCAGCGATTCGATCATCCGCACGCCTCTCAGTTTTTGATTTCCACGCATCCTCGCATTCCCTTTTTATCCTGTCCGCAGACAATTCAAGGACTTAATCTGCACTCCAAAAGTAGCCGCTATCATGTTGATCGTTTTCATTTGATCTTAATCGGCTTCATTTATTCTTGAGCAGTAAGTTCGGGTAGCAAGATGGGTTTTCGTAGCACGAAAACGGCGGGATAAATCCCGCATCTTGTTGGGGTTACGGGCGTGAACGCCCTCGCACCCCCAACCCCCGGACGCTGCGCTCTGCTGGAGGAGTGCAATGACCAACGAAACCACCATACCGGCGAAGGCGCGCGGCTCGATCGGGCGGCCCCAAGCAGCAACAGTCAAAACCCACTGGATCAGCTTCCGGGTGACGGCGGAGGAGCATTTCCAGTTGCTCGACAAGGCGAAACGCTCAGGGCTCAGCCCCGGCGAGTTCGCCCGGTCGCGGGCCCTGCGTGGCGTCGTCCGCGCCACGAAGGGCCCGCCGGTGACGCAAACCGTGTTCGGCGAGGCGACGCGCGAGGTCTACCACGAGCTGCGCCGCCAAGGCGTGCTGCTCAACCAGATCGCCCACCACTGCAACACCCACAAGATCCCGCCGCCGCCCGAGATGTCCGCGCTCGCCGCGACCATCATGGCACTGTGGCAGAAGCTGCTGACACCATGATCCCGCGCATCCAGTCCGCTGGCGGGTCATTCCGGGGTGCTGGCAGATACTATCTGCACGACAAGCTGTCCGAGGCCGCGCGCGAGGCTGGCATCGCCGACGTCAAGGACCAGACCAACGAGCGCGTCTGGTTCACCGACACGCGCAACTGCCTGAACACCGATCCGCAGAAGGCCCTCGATGAAATGTGGCGCACCGCAGAGGACCAGCAGTGGCTCAAGGCCCAGGCCGGCGTCAAACGGTCGGGCCGGGTGTGCGAAGACCCGGTCAAGACGCTGTCGCTCGCCTGGCACAAGGACGACAAGCCCACTCCCGAGCACATGGTCGAGGCCGCCGACGCCTTCCTCAAGCACATGGGCTGGGAGCAGCATCAGGCCGTCTACGTCGCGCACCGCGACACCGAGCACAAGCACATCCACATCATCGTCAACCGCGTCCATCCCGAGACCGGCCGCACGATGGACGACTATCGCGAGCGGGTGCGTGCTCAGGAGTGGGCGCTGGCTTACGAGAAAGAGCACGGCAAAATCTGGTGCGAGCAGCGCGAGGCCAACGCCGCCGAGCGCGCGGGCCGGACGGCCGAACCAGAGCGCGCGGCCAACGAAATCAAAACGCCGACGCAAGAGGTTTCGGATCGCCGCCCGGCCAACGATCACCTGCCGCACAACGTCGTCGTGCTGACCCGCGAGCACGAGCAGGCGTTCAATGCCGCTGAACAGGCTCGCGAACAACATGACCGGCCCGACCGCGAGCAGCTGAAACTCGAACAACGCGCCGAGCGCGAGGCGTTCTTTGCCGACGGAGCCAAGCTGTTCAAGGCCACCCGCCACGCCGCCTATGACGAGGTGCGCAAGGAATACGCGCCTGAGTGGCGGCAGTTCTACAAGGACAGCGCTGCCGCCGAGCAATCCGCCGAAGCCTGGTCCGCCAACGCCATGACCCGCGCGTTATATTTAGCCGGCCGCGGCGAATGGAGCCAAGCGCGCGACGCCTTCTCCGATCGCGACAGCGTGCGCGATAGCGTCGCCGCCGAACTAGCCGAGCGCAAAGCCGACCTCAAGGATCGCCAGACCGGCGACCTGCGCGAGCGGCAGCGCGATGCCAGCGATGCCCTGCGCGAGGTCCGCGATGTCCAATATCAGGACCTGCTTCAGCGCCAGCGCGACGAGCGCGCGGCGTTCAAGGCGGGCGAGACGTTGGAAGCGATCGGTGCCGGTCGTATCCGGTATGACGATGGAAAGGCAACGCCGCAACTTGAGCCAGCCGCCAATGAGAATCTCGCAAGCGAAGTCGCACCGGTTCAGCAGAAATCAGAGCCCGGCATCGAAGTCCCGCGCGTTGAACTCAAACACGAAACCCGCGAGCGCAAATTCGATGACATAGTGCGCGTCGAAGCGCCTGCCGCCATCGCGCCCGCCATCGAGCAGGCAGTGCGCGCCGACGAAGGTGGACACGTCGACCTGTCGACCGTGCGTTTGCACGACCACGAAATCGCAGCCCCCGCCCAAGGCATCACCGACCTTGCCGCTGGCGGCATCGGGGCCGTTGCGAGCTATCTCGCCGATCAGCTGGGCGAACTGTTCGCGCCCACGCCGCCCGAGGTACGCGAGGCGCAGGCCAAGGCTGCCGCCAGAGCCGAGGCCGAAAAGCCCGCGCCCGAAGAAAAGCCGAACCCCTATGCCCGCCAGATCGAAGCCGCCATGCGCGTCGTCGAAGCCGAGCGCGAACAGCAGAAGTCCAACGAGTTTTGGAAAGAGCGGGATAGGGGCAAAGGCTGGGAACGGGACCAGTGACGGGACCCCTGGAAAGGCCGAGCCAGGGTGCCCCCGAAAACCGCAAGGCCGCCGAACAGAGATCGCACCAGCGCGACGCCGGCCGCGCCGCACGCCGGGCCGTGCACTCGATCCACGCCGCCGAGCGCGAATTGCAGCGGGCAACTCACATGGCCGAGCGGCGGCAGGTGATCGCAGCTGTCGACGGGTCGTTGCAGGCGCTGCATGCAAGCCGGATCGCCGCCGTCATCGCGAGGTTCGCTGGTCGGCGCGCGGCAGTGGCGGACCTCGCCGATCCGGCAGCGCGGGCAGCGGCATTGCGGCAGCTGGCGGCGGAAGAGGCGAGCGAACTCGCCCGCCTCGCGTTAGAGCACGCGGCCGAGAAACGGCAAGCCCGCAAGGCAGCGCTCGGCACCCTCAACAGTGCCCATCGGGCCGCCCGGCGCACCCGCGAGCAGCGGCAACGCCGCGAGAAGGCCGGGGTTGCCATTCAGTTGCGCGGGTTCCGGTCGCAATCGGGCCAAGCGAGGGCCCGAGTGCCAGGAAAGAGCCGTGCAAGTATTTCGCGGCGAACTCTACCCGGCTTGCCGAACGCGCGTCATTGAAACGAACCGCGATACCCGAGGGTTGGCTGCAACCGACGCAATTCATCCGCCAACGTCTCTTCTTGACTTTGGCCTG
>JBJXEC010000207.1:0-16674 GCA_046155125.1 Sphingomonas sp.
CCATCGACGAACTCGCTGCGGTAGAGTTGGCGGACCATCGCCTCGTTGACCTCGCTGGCGGCGAAGTCGAACCCGGTAAGGTCCTTGTAGGCGGGGAACCGGGCGGCCTTGATCTGATAGGCGATCGATCGGACCTCGCGCTCAGCCGCACGCACTCGCGCGTGAAGTCGTCGACCACTGCGAAGATGCGGAACCGCCGTCCGCAGGCAAACGCATCCGATACGAAGTCCAAGGACCAGCGCTGGTTGCGCCCCTGCGGAATCGCCATCGGTGAGCGCGTGCCCAGCGCCCGCTTGCGACCGCCCCTGCGGCGCACTTGTAGGCGTTCCTCGCGATACAGCCGCCGGAACTTCTTGTGGTTGATCGCCACACCCTCCCGTCCCAACAGCCAGTGTAGGCGACGATAGCCGAACCGCCGACGATCCGCGGCAAGCGCCCGCATCCGCTCGCGGATGCCTGCATCATCCCCGCGCCGACTGTGATACCGCGCCATCGTCCGATCCACCCCGAGAACATCGCACGCCCGCCGCTGGCTCACCTCGAACAGACCTTCGAGATGCGCCACCGCTTCCCGCTTCGCGGCGGGCGTCACCATTTTTTTGCGGTGATCTCCTTGAGCATCGCGTTGTCCAGCATCGCCTCCGCCAGCAACCGCTTCAGCTTGGCGTTCTCGTCCTCGAGTTGCCGCAGCCGCTTGGCTTCCGACACCTCCAGGCCACCAAACTTGGCCTCCCACTTGTAAAAGGTCGCACTGCTCACGCCGTGCCGCCGACACACCTCGGCGGTCGGCACGCCGGCCTCCTGCTCCTTCAGAATCGCAATAATCTGCTCTTCGCTGAACCTACTCGCCTTCATCGTCCGACTCCCTTGATGGGCCGGACTCTACTCAAATCTGGAGGAAAACGCGGGGCTCAGACCACAATCCAAATTGGCGGCCTCCGTCTCCGCCAGAAAAACGCTGAACGAACTTCAATTTCTCAAGAACAGGGCTCGTCATCACGACCGCTCGCTCAAGTTGATACGCGCATGTCGGGTGTTGAACGGTTGGATAAGAGTCATCGGGGCCCTGTGACACCAGCGCCGATCATATCGCGTTCGACGCTGAGCTTGATCGGTCGGGCGATCGCGCGCTGCAATCGCCGTGGTCAGCGCCCGAGCATAAAATGCCGAAGGCGCCCGGCGCCGACTCAGATGGTCCGGCATGCGAACGGCCGACCAGCGGCAGGCGATCCCGGTCGACGTGATCTCAGCGGTTAGGATCGCAAAGTGATGCGTGCGTGGACATGGTCACCGCGATATCGGCAATGACGGCGGGATGATCGCTGGGGCCAAGCGTGGGGTGGCGGCGATTGGGCGGCATGGCGACGCTGCGGGCGATCCATGCGCAACTGGGGGTACCCTGAAACAGCAAGACGTGGTCGATATCGCCACATGCTTTGGCGGCGACGCGGCAGGTTTGATCGAGCGCCAGATTGGCGAACAGCGGCGCCATGCTCGAGTGGCGTGCATCGGCATTCATATCCCCCATCAGCACGGCTGGCCCGGACCAGCCCGCCATCAGCCGGGCGGCGGCCGTCATGGCCTGATCAGCGCGGAGGGTGGCGGCGGTTTCATCGCGTAAATGAGTCAGGTGCGTGCAGCCGACGCGCAGCTTAATGCCGTGATGATCGAGTTCGATCGACAAAAGGCCCCGCTCACCATCGCGTGGATCGATCACAAAGCGCGTCATCGCCACCGCCATTGGCCGGGCGCGCGACAATATCGCCAGGTCGGCGCGCGAGTCGACCGAGGCGCCGTCATGCGGGCGCTTTTTGGCGCGCATCGGCCATTGCGTTACCTGCATCGACAGCGTGCGGCCAAGCGCTGCCGCCGTGTCGAGCCCGAGCCTTTCCGCGACGAAACATTCCTGCAAGGCGATGACATCGGCATTGAGCGCGCCAAGCCCCGCCGCCATTGCCGCCAGCCGCGCGTGAAAGTCGCCTTCATTCTTCCAGGTGTTGAGCGTGACGCAGCGCATCAGCCAACGCGTTCGCCCGTCACCCAGGTGCCGCGGATCGCTGGCAGACCGGCGGCCAGCCGCACCCGCAACAGATCGGCGCGCTTGCCCTCGGCGATTTCGCCGCGATCGCTGAGCCGCACGGCATGCGCAGGGGTGCGCGTGACCGTGCGGACGGCGGCGGGTAGCGACCAGTGAAAGGGCGGCTCGGTCAACCGGAACGCGCATTCGATCAGGCTGCGCGGCACATAATCCGACGCAAAGCCGTCGAGCAGCCCAGCCTCGGCGGTTTCGGCCGCGCTGACATTGCCCGAATAGGAACCGCCGCGAATCAGGTTCGGCCCGCCCATCACATTGATCATGCCGAGCGTATGCGCGTGCGCCGCTGCTTCGGCGGTGACCGGAAATTCGGCAATGGTGGCGCCGGCGGCATAGCCCTGCGCGACATGATCGACGGTTTCATCGTCATGCGTCGCCAGAGGAACATTGCGCTCGCGCAGATGAGCGGCAATTCTGGCGCGGTTGGGCACAACGTTGCGCGCCTGTTTTGCGCGGCGATCGACGATCCGCGCGGCGATGTCGGCCTCAGAAACGCTCTCGCTACGCCAGACGCGGTCAAGGAAGCGGTCGAGATGACGATATTGGCGCTGCCCCGGCGTGTGATCCATGATCGAGACCAGCCCCGTCATGCGATGGGGCAGAAATTCGTCGACCATGCTGCCGAGATCGTCCGCCGTCAGCTCGCAGCGCCAGTGAAGCAAGTGATGCGCCCGCAGCGCGCCATGCCGGTCGGCATGATCGACGCCGGCGACCAGACGCCGCAGATTATCAAGCGCGCGCGCCTCGCCATTCCCCCAAGCGCCCACCGACAGGCTGTCGAACACGGTGGTGATGCCGCCCGACAGGCACACCCCGTCATGCGCAATCGTCGCCGACACCGCGTTCCAGTCGATATAGGGCCGGGGAAAATAATGCCGCTCAAGATTGTCGGTGTGGATATCGACGATGCCGGGAATCAGAAAATCGCCGTCAAAATCGATGGCTGCGGCGAGGGTCGATGGCTGGGTATCGACCGATTGGATCGTCCCGTTGGCGATCGCGACGCTGCCGAGAAAGCACGCGTCGGCGGTGACGATCTGGGCATTTGTGATAACAAGGACCACGTGATACTCCGTGTTTGACGTTTCAGTCCTGATTTTCCTGCATGATCATAATGTCTATTCGATCCGCAGCAAATCGAGCTTCCCCATATTCCAGTATAGTTTTCCCGCTATCATGATTAATCGCCTCCGTGGTGATGAGCGGTACATGGTGCGGCATCGCCAGCAAAGCGCATTCTTCAGCCGTCGGCAGGCGGGCATGGATCTTCGTCTGGACGCGAACATAATCGAGCACCCCCAGATCGCGCAGCGTCGCGGTGATCGATCCGCGCCGTTGATAGGCCTCGGCGAAACCGGGCATGCGCGCGGCGAGAAAATGGTGGCGGCTGACCCCTGTCGGCTGGTCATTGACGATGGCCAGGCGCTCGAGCCGCAGGATCGGTGTCCCGAGCCGAACGGCAAACAGGGCGGCAAGCCGCTGCGTGGCTGGTATCTGACCCATTGAAATCGTACGGTTTTCATGAGTCGCTTTGGCGCCATCGACAATTTCGCTGAAACGGGTGCGGCGTTGGATATAATAGGGCAAGGTCGGCCGCCGGACATAGCTGCCCCGCCCTTGAGTCGATTCGATCAACCCGCGCTCGTTAAGATGAGCGAGCGCCGTGCGCACCGCATGGCGGGTGACGAAGTATTTTTTCACCAGGGCATGTTCGGTCGGTAGCTTGTCGCCGGGGTTGAGCACGCGGCAGGTGATGTCGCGTTCGATATCCGCTGCTATGGCCCGCCACATCGCCTTCCCCCGATGCGCAATTACCTATTCGGCTCGCATGTCGAATTTGTGACGAAATTCAACAAGTTTTACTCTTGTAACAAATAATTTATCTAAAACGACCTTGAACTATTCATCAGCTTCCGGATAATCGTACCAATATGTTTTTGCACAAATTTGCAAATGGCCTGGAAAATCGATGGATCTAATCGACCCTCTTGTTGACAGCGCCGCAGTGCCCGCCGCGCTGACGGCGCAGCGACAGCGCGCGCATGCGCTGATCGCCAAGGCGGCGGCGTCGCGCGTCGCGGGGCTGTTTGAGGCGCTCGACCCTCGGCCGCAGCACGTGCCCATCCGCCCAAGCGATGTCGGGCTGCTGATGGTGCGCGGGCGTGTGGGTGGGGCGGGCGGCGCGTTCAATCTGGGCGAGCTGCCGGTTGCCCGCGCCGCAGTCAGGCTGGACGATGGCGCAGTCGGCATTGGCTATGTGGCCGGGCGCGATACGGCACATGCCGAATTGGCTGCGCTCTCGGATGCAATGATTCAGTCTTCGCAATGGGCCGATTTGCTCGAAGCGCAGGTGCTCGCCCCGCTTGAGGTGGAGCGGGCGCATCGGCAGATCGACCTTGGGCGCAAGGCAGCAGCGACCAAGGTCGATTTCTTCACGCTGGTGCGCACCCGGTCAGCGCCATGACCAGCACGATCGATCTTGCCGAAATGACGCCGGGGTTTTCGGACCCAGTGTTTGACTCGCAGGCGGTGTTTCGGGCCATCCTCGACGCACTGGCGCATCCGGGGATCATTGCCAATTTGCCGGTCGCATTGCATTCCCCGGTGCCGCACTTTCAGGCGCAGGCAGCCATGGCGCTGACACTGCTTGATTTCGAAACGCGGGTATTCGTCGATCCAACGCTGGGTGGCGACAGTCTGCGAAACTGGCTGCGCTTCCACTGCGGCTGCCCGATTGCTGAAACCCCAGACGCGGCAGCATTTGCCTTTGTCGGCGCCGCGACCATGCCCGCACTGTCGCAGTTCAACCAGGGCGACCCAAAATATCCCGATCGGTCGACCACGATCATCATCGGGTGCGAGGCACTCTCGGGCGGCGCGCAGCGCTGGCTCGAAGGGCCGGGAATGGCGTCGCAAATCGCGGTTGGCGCGGTTGGCCTGTCCAGCGACTTATGGGCGCAACTGCATGCCAATCGTGCGACATTCCCACTCGGGGTCGATGTCATCCTGGCAAGCGAGAACCGCATCATCGGCCTGCCGCGCACGGTGCGGGTGGCGGCGCAGGCCGGACCGGGGGAGAAATAAGCCATGGCCTATGTATCGGTAAAGGGCGGCGAGCGGGCGATCACCAATGCCCATGCCTGGGTCGATGCGGAGCGCCGGGGCGACACGACATTGCCCGAACTGAGCATCGCGCAGATCCGGGAACAACTGTCGCTCGCGGTCGATCGCGTCATGATGGAAGGGTCATGCCACGATCCCGAACTTGCTGCGCTGGCAATCAAACAGGCGCGCGGCGATCTTGTCGAAGCGATTTTTCTGCTCCGCGCCTATCGCACGACCCTGCCGCGATTTGGCAATACCGAGCCGCTCAAGACGAGCGCCATGGCAGTCCAACGCCGCATTTCAGCCGCGTTCAAGGAAATTCCGGGCGGGCAAGTGCTTGGCCCGACCTTTGATTATACCCACCGGTTGATCGACTTCGATCTCGGTACCGAGGGCGGCATTCCCGCCGCGGCGGCGTTGGCCGATCATCCCTTGCCCGAAACCATGCCAACGATTGCGTCGGTCTTTGGGCATGAGCAATTGCTCGAGCCCGACTCCGACGATGTCGATGACGGCGCCGCCCCGTTCGACCTGACCCGCGAGCCAATGAGCTTTCCAGCATCGCGCGACCAACGCTTGCAGGCGTTGGCACGCGGCGATGAAGGCTTTTTGCTGAGCCTCGCTTATGCCAGCCAGCGCGGCTGGGGCAGCACGCACCCGCTGTGCGGCGAAATCCGCTTTGGTGAAGTTGCGGTTGAATTCACGCCTGAAGAGCTCGGCTTCGCGATTGAAGTCGGCGAAATTGCGATCACCGAATGCCAGATGCTGTCCAATTTTCAAGGCTCAGCGGATCGTCCGCCGCAGTTCACGCGCGGCTATGGCCTGACCTTTGGCCATAATGAGCGCAAGGCCATGAGCATGGCGATTGTCGATCGCGCGATGCGCCACGGCGAAATGGGCGAAAAACCGGCGCATGCCGTGCAGGATGAAGAGTTTGTCCTCTATCATTCGGACAATGTCGAAGCCTCGGGCTTTGTCCAGCACCTGAAATTGCCGCATTATGTCGATTTCCAGGCCGAGTTGCAGTTTGTCCGCAAGCTCAAGGCCGAATGGCTTGCGGCGCGCGACCTAGCGGAGGCGGCCGAATGAGCATGCCCAAGAGCAATGCCGCCGATGGGTATAATTATGCCTATCTGGACGAGCAGACCAAGCGGATGATCCGCCGGGCCATTCTGAAGGCGGTCGCCATCCCCGGCTATCAGGTGCCCTTTGGATCGCGCGAAATGCCCGTTCCCTATGGCTGGGGTACCGGCGGCATCCAGTTGACGGCCGCCATCATTGGCCCCGACGATGTCTATAAATGCATCGATCAGGGCGCTGATGATACGACCAACGCCGTGTCGATCCGCCGCTTTTTCGCGCGCGTTGCCGCCGTGCGGACAACCGAGAAAACCGACGAAGCAACGATCATCCAGACGCGCCACCGCATCCCCGAGGCGCCGCTGCAAGCGGGCCAGATCATGGTCTATCAAGTGCCCATGCCCGAACCCTTGCGCCACCTGGAAGCGCGCGAGGCAGAGACGCGGGCCATGCACGCCTATGACGAATATGGGCTGCACTATCTGTCGCTTTATGAAAGCGTATCGGCTTATGGCCGGATCGCGGGCGGGGCCGATTATGCCGTGCTGGCCGATGAACGCTATCTGATGTCGCCATCGCCCATTCCCAAATTCGACAATCCCAAGCTGCATCAAAGCAACGCGCTGCATCTGTTCGGCGCGGGACGCGAAAAGCGCATCTATGCGGTGCCGCCGCACACCGATGTCCGGAGCCTCGATTTCGACGATTATCCCTTCGAACTGCAACGCTGGGACGAAGTGTGCGCGCTGTGTGCAGCGACCGATAGCTATCAGGACGAAGTGATCCTCGACGACGTTGGCACGCGCATGTTCGTCTGCTCGGACAGCGCCTATTGTGCCGAGCGGCGCGCAGCGGGCCATGCCGGCCCGATGGCGGGGCATGACCTCGATCATCTGTCCGCAGCAGGCGGAGCGAAACCATGATCGTTGCCCAAGGCGCGGAAACCCCGCTGCTGCAGATCGACCGGCTCAGCAAAAATTACGGGCCGATCACTGGCTGTCGCGATGTCTCGTTCGAGCTACGCCGCGGTGAAATCATTGGCATTGTCGGCGAAAGCGGATCGGGCAAGACCACGCTGCTGCGCTGTATCTCGGGCGCGCTGGAACCAAGTGCAGGCCGCGTTTCGTTTGACACGCGGCGGCACGGCTTTGTCGATGTGTTCAGCCTGTCCGAACAGGACCGCCGCCGCATTCAGCGCGAGGAATGGGGCTTTGTCCACCAGAACCCGCGCGATGGCTTGCGCATGCGGGTATCGGGCGGCGCCAATGTCGCCGAGCCAATGATGATGACGGGCGCGCGGCACTATGGCGCGATGCGCGATCTGACCCAGCGTTGGTTTGATCGCGTCGAGCTCGACACGGCGCGGATTGATCACAAGCCGCGCCAGTTTTCGGGCGGCATGCAGCAACGCCTGCAAATTGCGCGCAATCTCATCCAAAACCCCAGCCTGATTTTCATGGATGAACCGACCGGCGGGCTCGATGTGTCGGTGCAGGCGCGGCTGCTCGATTTGATGCGCGAACTGGTGCGCAGCCTTGGCCTCGCCGCGATCATCGTGACGCACGACATCGCTGTCGCGCGACTGCTCGCTGACCGGCTGCTCGTGATGAAGGACGGCCGCGTCGTCGAACATGGTCTGACGGATCAGGTGCTCGATGATCCGCAACATGGCTATACCCAGCTGCTGGTTTCATCGGTGCTGCAGATATGACGGACGCCCGCGCGCAAATCATCGTCCGCCGCCTGGCCAAGACGTTCACCTTGCACAATCAGCAAGGCCTCTCGGTGCCGGTGTTCCGCGACGTGGCGCTTGAAGTCTTTGCGGGTGAATGTGTCGTGCTCAGCGGCGTTTCGGGCGCGGGCAAATCGACGATGTTGCGTTCAATCTATGGCAATTATGTCCCGACCAGCGGGGCAGTCGATGTATGGCATGACGGCGCTTATCTCGACATTACCCAAGCGCCGCCGCATGTGACGCTCGACGTCCGCCGGCGCACCATGGGCTATGTCAGCCAGTTTTTGCGCGTGATCCCGCGCATTTCGACCTTGCGGCTCGTGATGGAGCCGCTGCTCGACAATGGCGTCGCCGCCGATGAGGCGCAGGCGCGCGCCGAAACGGTGCTCGATCGCCTGAAATTGCCCAAGGCGCTATGGCCATTGCCGCCGGCGACTTTTTCGGGCGGTGAGCAGCAGCGGGTGAACATTGCACGAGTGATGGTGCGCGACTATCCGATCATCCTGCTCGATGAGCCGACAGCGTCGCTCGATGCCGCTAACCGGCAAGTCGTGATGGACCTGATGGCAACAGCGCTGGCGCGGGGCACGGCGATGGTCGGCATTTTCCATGATGACGCGGTGCGCGGCGCAGTGGCCAGCCGGTTGTTCGATGTCGCCCAATTCAAGGCAGCAGCATGATGGACGAAATCCGGATTTTCAGCCGTCGGGCCGTCCTGCCCGACGCGTGCGTTGCCGCCGAAATTGTCGTGCAGGCCGGGCAAATCGCCGAGGTAACGCGGCGCGACACGCCAAGCGTGCACGCGGCTGATTGGGGCGACGACCTGTTGATCCCCGGGCTGGTCGATATTCACACCGACAATCTCGAAAAACATTATGAACCGAGGCCCGGGGCGACATGGGACAATGTCGGCGCGGTGATGGCGCATGATGGGCAGTGCGCGAGCGCCGGGATCACGACAGTGTTCGACTCGCTATCCTTTCACAACAGCGATTGGGCAGGCGATCGCGGTGCGTTCGCGCCGATCCTGATCAAGGCGATCGACAACGCCGAAGCGGCCGGCTTGCTGCGCGTCGAGCATTTGCTGCACCTGCGCTGCGAAGTGACCAACCCGACGCTGCTCACGCAGATCGCCGCCCATATCGATGCGCCGCAGGTGAAGATGGTCTCGTTGATGGATCATCGCCCCGGTCAGCGCCAACTCCATCAGATGAAGATGCTGGTCGTCGATGGCGTCGAAATCCCCGAACCCGAACATGACGAGGCGCTGTGCGCGCGCAATCGCGCGGCGATGGCGGCCATGGCGCATCATCGCGGCATCGCGCTGGCGGCGCATGACGACGAGACGCCCGACCATATCGCAGATGCCGTGGCACATGGCTGCACCATCGCCGAATTCCCGGTGACCGAGGTCGCAGCGCGGCTATCGCGCGATCACAATATGCTGATCGCGATGGGCGCTCCCAATTTCGTGCGCGGCAAATCAAGCTCGGGCAATCTTTCGGCGCAGGAGACCGCCGAGCGCGATCTGCTCGACATTCTTGCCTCGGACTATATCCCGCTCTCGATGATCCGCAGCGCCTTCATGCTGACCGAGGCGCCGTTTCACTGGTCGCTGGCGCGCGCGATTGCGACGGTGACGGCCAATCCCGCACGCAGTGCCGGACTGCATGACCGCGGGCGGATCGCGCCGGGGTTGCGCGCCGATCTGGTGCGGGTTGGCTATGCGACGGGGGGCTGGCCGAAGCCGGTCGAAGTCTGGGCGCGCGGCGTGCGTGTGGCCTGACAGTGGCGGCGCGCTACGCCCTCTATTACGCGCCCGACGCCGACTCGCTGCTGTGGCAGCGGGCGAGCCGGTGGCTGGGGCGTGATGCAGTCTCGGGCGAAGACTTGTTGCAGCCGCGCTTCGGCGAGCTGAGCGATCTGGACTTTGCGGCATTGACCGCCGACCCACGCCATTATGGCTTTCACGCTACACTGAAAGCGCCGTTCGCGCTTGCCGAGGGCACAAGTGAGGCAGCGTTGATCGCGGCGGCAGCGGCGTTGGCGCAAGCGCGCGCGCCGTTCGTCGCCGCGATCCGCCCGACGGCATTGGAGCCGTTTCTGGCCTTTCAGATCATCGGCGCATGCTCCGAAATGGCCGCGCTCGAGGCTGCGTGCGTCCGCGCGTTCGAGCCGTTTCGCGCGCCGCTCAGCGACGCCGACCTCATCCGCCGCCGCCGCGCGCGGCTGACGCCCCGACAGGATGCGCAGCTGGCGACATGGGGCTATCCCTATGTGTTTGAGGATTTTCGCTTCCACATGACGCTGACGGGGGCGATTGCCGACGACGCGGCGCGGGGGCGGGTATTGGCCGCGGCCGAACGCTATTTTGCCGACGTCCCGGCCGACCATCACTTCGCCACGATCAGCATTTTCCGCCAGGCCGACCGGCAGAGTCCGTTCGTGATGACCGAACGCTTTGCGTTTACCGAATAGGCTTCAAGGTCGCCCTCAGCGCCGAATGGCCGCAATAAAGGCGGCGATCGCTTCGTCCAGCGCGCCATCATTGCAGATTTCGATCACATCGGGTCCTTGCGGCGTGCCGATCCCGGCGCGTGACAGGCGGGCGGCGACATCGGCGGCCTGCTCGCGCCCGCGCGCGGCGATGCGCGCGGCCAGGACGTCGATTGGGGCGGTGATGTGGAGCACGCATAGCCGGGGATAGCGCGCGCGGGCAGGCTCAATCACGCCGCGCGAGGCATTGACGATGACATGGGTGCCCGCGCTGAGCGCGGCGTCGATGCTGACCGGAATGCCATAGCAGAGGCCGTGCGCCTCCCATGACAGGGCATAGTCGCCCGCCGCCCACCGGCGCGCAAAGTCAGCGGAACTGACCGCAACATGATTCTCGCCGCCGGCATCAGCAGGCCGGGTAATGTCGCGCGCGGGGAAGAAAAAGCCGCCCGCGCCCGCCAGCGCAGCCTCCGCGCCGGCAATCAGGCTATCCTTGCCTGCCCCTGACGGCCCGACAACGAGATGAAGCCGCCCCTCAACCATATTTCGCGCAGAAATCTGCCGCGCTGAGCGCGCGGAAATCGGGGAGCGCGGCGGCAAGCTGCGCGTGCGGCCAGTCCCACCACGCCAAATCTATCAACTTGTTCTGCGTCGCGGTATCGAACCGTGCCCGGATCGGGCGCGAAGGCACGCCGCCGACGATCGTGAACGGCGGCACATCTTTTGCCACGACGGCGCCTGCCCCCACCACCGCGCCGGTGCCGATCGTGACGCCGGCCAAGATCGTCACGCCATGCCCGAGCCAGATGTCATGGCCGAGCACGACGCGGTCGGCGCGACGCCATTCAAAGAACTCGGCATCGTCGCTGTCGCCCAAATCATAGGCAATGGCGCGATAGGTGAAGTGGTGCTGCGCGGCGCGCCACATGGGGTGATTGCCCGGGTTGATGCGAACATCACGGGCAATCGAGCAGAATTTGCCGATGTCGGCGAAGTCTGCGCTCGAATCCGACACGATGTAGCTATAGTCGCCCATCGACACTTCGCGCAGCATGGTGCGGGCGCCAACGGCCGTCCAGGGGCCAAGCGCACAATCGACAACGACCGCGTCGGAATCGATTTGCGGCGTCGGATCGGGCGGCGGATGCGCAGTGTTGCGCCCATGGGGAAGCTGGGCCGCGATGTGAGTCCACCCACTGATCGATGCTTGCTCGCGCAGCCGCCCGTTCATGAAACGGCCCGGAGTGGCTCGGGGGCATCCAGCGCATCCACGATAGGCGCGGCACCATAAATTTGCGCTATCACGCCCTCGGTCAACGCTGCCACCGGCCCGTCAAAGACGATTTTGCCCTGCGCCATCCCGATCACGCGGCGACAATAGCGGCGGGCAATGTCGAGCGAATGCAGGTTGACAATCACGGTAATGCCGCGCTCGGCGTTGATGTCGCGCAGGCTCTGCATCACGATTTCGGCATTGACCGGATCGAGCGAGGCAACGGGTTCGTCGGCCAGCAGAATTTGCGGGTCCTGCTGCATCGCCCGCGCGATCGCCACGCGCTGCTGCTGACCGCCTGAGAGAAACTGCGTCCGCTTGAAGGCCGCTTCCGCCATGCCCAATCGGTCGAGCTCCATCACCGCGCGCGCGCGCGCGTGGGCGGGAAAATATTTGAACATCGAGGCAATCACAGGTCGGCTGGCCACCGCGCCAAGCAGCACATTGGTCAGCACATCCAGCCGAGGGATAAGATTAAATTGCTGAAAGATGATCGTTGCGCGGCTCCGCCACTGGCGCAACGCCTTGCCCTTGAGCTTCAGGATCGATTGGCCGTTCCACTGAATGTCGCCGCTGTCAGGCTCGCACAAACGGTTGATCAGCCGCAGCAGCGTCGATTTGCCGGCACCGGAGCGGCCGATCACCCCAATCATGTCGCCGTCGTCGATCCGCAACGAGACATTGTCGACCGCGGTCACGTCGCCGAACCGACGGGTCACGTCTGTGAACGTCAGCATATCGGTTCCTTGTTCATGTCAACATCGACCGCAGCCGGCCAGAAAGCAGATCAAGCATGCTGACGGTGAACACATAGAGGATGATGATGTAGGCGACTTCGTCAAACGCATAGATGCGGATGCGTTCGCGCAGTTCAAAACCGATCCCGCCACCGCCGACGATGCCGACGACCACGGCCGAACGAAAATTGAGTTCGAGGCTGTAGAGGCATTGGCTGAGCCAGATCGGCAGTGCTTGCGGGAGCGTGCCGAAACGCAGCACAATGGCGACCGGGGCCCCGGTCGCGCGGATCGCTTCGCGCTGCCGTTCGTCGATATTCTCCATCGCCTCGGCATAGAGCTTGCCGAGGCGCGGGATGTCCGCAAAGGCCAGCGCCAATATGCCCGCCAATGGCCCCAGCCCGATGGCCGCAACCAGGATCAGCGCCCAGATCAGCGCCGGGATTCCCCGAAAAAGATCCATGCAGCGCCGAATCACGAAATGAAGGATCGGATTGGCGACGATGTTGCGCGCGGCAACCAGGCCGAGCGGCAGCGCGACAATCGACGCAAAGCTCGTCCCGAGCACCGCCATCCCCAATGTCTGCGCAACCGCAAACCAGATGCGCCCTGCCGCCTGACCGTCCGATGGCGGCACCATCGCTTGCACAATGCCGCCCAGCTTCGCGACGCCCGCGCCAAGCACATCCGGTGTCAGCCCTAAATCATGCGCCGCCGCGATGAACGCAGCAACGCCAAGCGCGACCACTGCCCAAGGCCGCAACCGGTCAAGCAGCGGCGGGTGGACTGCCTTCGGATTAATCCGGATCGCTGCAGCGAGGGCCGCTTTGGTGCTCATCCCTTCCCCAAATCGCCAATCAGCCGGTGGCGCACCGCTTCGGATACCAGATCGATCACAAAGATGATGACGACGAGCAACAGCAGGATGGCAAGACAGGTCGAAAAATCGGTGAAGCTGATCGCCTGGTCAAGCTCGACGCCGATCCCGCCGGCACCAACAATGCCGAGCGCCGCCGCCACCGACACGTTCATTTCGAGCCGCAACAGCCAATAGGACAGGAACTGCGGCAAAACCTGAGGCACGATGCCAAAGCGCATTTGCAACAGCCAGTTGCCGCCGGCGGCCCGCACCGACTCAACCGAGCGCGTGTCGGCATTTTCGATGGCTTCGCTGAACAATTTGCCCAGCGACCCGGTCGTCGAGACGGTCAGCGTCAGCGCCCCGGCGACGGGACCAATGCTGAAGGCGACGGCAAAGATGAGCGCAAGCACAATGTCCGGGATTGTTCTCAGCGTATCGAACACCCGGCGGATCAACTGGCGCAGCAAGACGTGACGATTGACGTTCGCCGCCGCGCCAAAGGCCATTGGCATGGCGATCACCCCGGCCAGCGCCGTGCCCGCAAAGGCCATCTCGACCGTTTCCTTGATCGCGACCAGCCAAAGCGGCAGCCCATAGAACCATGACTGGAGCGACCCATGCATTTCACGGCCCGCAAACAACGCATTCCAGCGCAAGGCAGGGAGCATGCGAGAAAGAAAGCCGCCGATCCGATCGAATAGCCCGTCACCGAGGATCGTTGCGGTAACCCCGCTCAACCAGATCGACCCACTCAGAATCGCGACGACGCCAAAGAACGTGACGATCTGGAAACGCCGCGTGCGCGCGCGCTGCGTTTGCCATTCGGTGTCGAAAGCCGCGAGGATCGCTGACGGATCCTGCATCACCGCGCGGCTGATGCACCAAGGCCGGTGGCTTCGATCGGCTCGATCTCGCTGGTGCCGGGCGCGAGCCAGGCAGCGATGTCGGGCGCGTCGGCAAACAAGGCGACATGAATGCCGACGAGCCGGACCCAGGTTTCAGGCGGCATGTCGCGGCGCATCGCCCAGGCCTCCGCTGCGATCGGACGGCTGCGCCAGACTTCGCGCAAGCCCGCGCAGGGCGTGTCGCTTTTCGATGCGCCGCGGCAGAGCCGAGTATAGGCCGCGCTGTGGAGCACCATCGCATCGGCTTTGCCGGCGCGGACAGCCGCCATGGCGGCAGTGGAATCGGCTGCGGCGACGGCGGTCGCCAGCGTCGCATCGCTGATCCGTGCATCGCGCAGCGCATGTTTGGGTTCGTCCCACATCACCGGCACCGTGCCGGCGAAAATCAGATGCTTGCCCTCGGCTTGGGCAAGTTTGCGGATCGGCGATGCGTCCGTCACCACCAGCACTGTTTCCGTGCGCCCCAGCGTGCCGACGCGCTTGGTCAGGAACGGCCGCACTGTCGCGGCGACCGGTGCGTAGCTAGCCGGATCGAGCAGTGCGACGTCGATGGCGCGTGCGGCGAGCTTTTGCGCGCCGTCCGCGCGATCGGCAAGCGGGCAAGCCTCAACCGGGATTTCGAGCCGGTCCGACAAGAGTTTGAGGTAGCGCGCAAGCGGCGCCGGGAAGCCGGGCGCGCTGGGGGCACATTTGCCGGTGCCGATGCCGGTAAAGCCAATGCGCAATTTCGTCAGCGGCGGCGCCATGGGGCCGTCCGATGCTTTACCGCCCCCGCTACAGGCAGCGAGCGCCAACGATGCGAGCGCAACAGTCGCGATCCGGCGGATCATTTCGCGACACCCTGGCCCTTGCGGCGGGCAATGTCTTCGTTGCGGATCGCGATGACACTTGAATAGGTCGCGCGGCTGACCGGCGCGAGCGTGCTCCCCGCCGTCTGGTTCATCTGTTCCCAGACATCGGGCCGTTCATAGGGAAGAATGGCCAACGCCCCCCGCATCGCATCGACAAATGGCCGCGGACGATCGGTGTGGATGACCATCGGCGAATTGGGAATCGGCCCCGCTGTCCAGATGATTCGCGTATCCTCAAGCTTGAGCATGCCGCGCCGCGCCAGCGAATAGGGTCCGCCGGTGGTGAAGCCGGTTTCGGGCGTGCCGCCACTGACATTCACCATCGCGGCATCAACCTGGCCATTCATCATCGCAAGTGCGGCCTGCGCCGCGCCGCCGGCCATGATCGTGGCACCAAAAAAACTGTCGGGGTCAAGCCTCTGTTTGCTCATGATATAGCGCGGGAAAATATATCCCGAGGTCGAATTGAAATCGACATAGGCGATCTTCTTGCCTCGCAAGTCGGCAAGCGAGTGATAAGGTGAATCGGCACGCACCAACAGCGCCGAATAATAGCCAATGACGCCTTCGGCCTGCCGTACGGTCAGGATCGGCGCTGCCTTGCTGCCGATTTGTGCATCGACATTGGCGTAGCTGCCCCCGCCCATTGTACCCAGATCGACCTGGCCGGTCGAAAGCGCCTGAATGACGCCATTATAGTCAGTGGCCTCCGCGACCTGCACGGTCAGCCCGGTCATCGCGCGGATATGTGCTTTATAGCCGGTCCAGTCGGCAATCCGGTCCGGATCGGCTTGATCGCCCTGCACCGCGACACGGACAGTGCCCATCTTGGCCTGCCACGTCGATCCGGCCGCGTTGGCGGTTGGTTGCGCACCACAACTGCTGAGAAAAAAGGATAGCGCGACGGTGCAGGCGAGGCGGAGGGCAATGGTGCTGTGAAAGGCCGCCCGTGTCTTCATGCCGTTGGTCTTGGCGCAATCGCATGTCGTTCGTGTGACCCAACGATGAAACTAATGCGAACTGGCAAGCGCTTGGCGACGGCGCGCTCGACGACACTGTGCATGATCGCGGCGGACCGCGTCAGATCTAAATCGATGGTATGACTGATCGCATGGTACCAGCCATTCTTTCGATTGTTCGATGGCAGGATGACGCTCAATCGGCACCCCCCGTCGCCGTCAAAGGCGTCTCATAGGGCGCTAGTCACAAACGTTCCCCATGCCTCAAGCAGCCTCCGGCGCATCTCAATAAATTCCGTGCGCTTGTAGGCACGAACAACCGCGTCAGGCACCATGTGGGCAAGGCGTCTTGCCGCCGATGCAAGGGCTTGAAGGCCGCCATATCGCACGTTGGTTCGGGGTTGAACGCCACTTCCGAGAGGCGCCGGTTTGCCCCGCACCGGCCCGGCCCAGGCGCCAGCATGACGACCCGCGGATGCCGCATGGAAACGGCCTGGTTCGCCCACATCTTCGGTGAGCGCTTCAGCCAAACAATGGCGGGCCATCGCCGTTGTCAACACCCGACGACTATTGGCG